>NZ_JBIATA010000012.1:0-252094 GCF_042891295.1 Streptomyces sp. NPDC001902
GTTGACTTTTGGCACGCTGTTGAGTTCTCAAGGAACGGAAGCTTCCTTCGAGACCGTTTCACCGGCCCCTCCGGGCTTTCCCTTCGTTGTCTCCAACCTTACCAGATCCGTTTCGCGTTTCCGCTCTTCGTTTCCGGCCCCCTATTGGAGCGGGGTTTGTCTTCCGGCTTTCGCCTTTCGACGTCTCCGACTTTATCAGACTCTTTCGTGTCCGATTACCGCCGGGATTTTGCCTCTATGAATAGCGACACGAAAGACCACTCAGAAAGTTCTTTCTGAGAGGTGCGATGCGATCGATAGTCTTTCGAAGCGGGCTAGATTCTAGCCGCTGGCCCTCGAACATGTCCAGTTCGAGGCAACTGCTCAAATCTACCTCCCCGTGCCACCCGTGTCAACAGGTGTCTTGGGGCGAAGAGGAGACTAGCAGGTCAGCAACGCCGGATGCACATCGTCGGCGTCGGCCGTCCGGGTCACGCCGCGGTGGGCAGGACGTCGCTGCGGTCCCCCCGTTCCAGGTCGCCCGTCTCGCCGGCGAGGGCCGCGCGGCGCCCGATGACGAAGACGTAGACGAGGAAGAGCAGCTCGGCGGTGACGCCGATGCCGATGCGAGCCCAGGTGGGCAGGCCGGAGGGGGTGACGAAGGCTTCGAGGGCGCCGGAGACGAAGAGGACCGCGCCGAGGCCGATGGCCATGCCGATGGCGGCCCGGCCTTCTTCGGCGAGGGCCGTACGGCGGGGGCGCGGGCCGGGGTCGACGACGGTCCAGCCGAGGCGGAGTCCTGTGCCGGCGGCGACGAAGACGGCGGTCAGTTCGAGGAGGCCGTGCGGGAGGAGCAGCCCGAGGAAGGTGTCGAGGCGGCCCGCGGAGCCCATGAGGCCGAGCCCGAGACCCAGGTTGAGCATGTTCTCGAACAGTACGTAGAGGACGGGGAGCCCGAGGAAGACGCCGAGGACCAGGCAGTAGCCGGCGGCCATGGCGTTGTTCGTCCAGACCTGGGCCGCGAAGGAGGCGGCGGGGTGGCTGGAGTAGTACGCCTCGTACTCGCCGCCGGGGCGGGTCAGGGCGCGCAGTTCGTCGGGTGCGGCGATGGCGGACTGGACCTCGGGGTGGGTGGCGACCCACCAGCCGATGAGGGCGGCGACCGCGGTGGAGACGAGCGCGGTGGGGACCCACCAGTGGCGCGAGCGGTACATCGCGGCAGGGAAGGCGCGGGTGAAGAAGAGGACCGCGTCGCGCCAACCGGGGGTGCGGGCGCCGGTGACGGCGCTGCGCGCGCGAGCGACGAGCGTGGTGAGCCGTCCGACGAGTGCGGGGTCGGGGGCGCTGGACTGGACGAGGGACAGATGGGTGGCGGCGCGTTGGTAGAGGGTGACGAGTTCGTCGGCTTCCTCCCCGGACAGGCGCCGACGCCGGCGCAGCAGCGTGTCGAGCCGGTCCCACTCGTGGCGGTGGGCGGCTGCGAAGACGTCGAGGTCCATGGGCGCTGCTCCTGGCTGGCCGGGGAGGTCCCAGCTTGGCAGACGGGGCAAACTGGTCGCTCCGGGTCCGGGGTGGGCAGGAGGAGGGTTCCCGCATGGGTGAGGCGAGCGCGGCGGGCGGTGCCGGCCGGCTGGTGACGGGTGAGGCGGTCGAACTGGGGTTGCACCCGGCGAAGCTGCCGAGCCGGGCGCTGGCGGCGGCGCTGGACGGCGTCGTGTACTTCGGCGGTTATCTGGTCGTGTCGATCGTGCTGATGGTGGCGACGGCGTCAATGGACGGGGCGGCGGTGGCAGCGGTGTACGTGACCTCGCTGGTGCTGGTGCTGTTCGGGGTGCCGATCGCGGTGGAGACGCTGACCCGGGGGCGGTCGCTGGGGAAGCTGGCCTGCGGGTTGCGGGTGGTGCGGGACGACGGGGGGCCGATCCGGTTCCGGCACGCGCTGGTGCGCGGGGCGGTCGGGGTGGTCGAGATCCAGATGTTCCTCGGGGTGATCGCCTGCATCGCCTCGCTGGTGTCGGCGCGCGGTCGGCGGATCGGGGACGTCTTCGCGGGGACGCTGGTGGTGCGGGAACGGATTCCGGTGCCGCGGTCGCCGCGGCCGATGCCACCCGCGCCGCCGTGGCTGGCGGGGCAGTTGGCGGGGGTCGACCTGTCGGCGGTGCCGGAGGGGCTGTGGCTGGCGGTGCGGCAGTACCTGTCGCGGATGCATCAGCTGGATCCGCGGGTGGGTTGGTCGATGGCGGAACGGCTCGCGGGGGACGTCGTGGCGTGCACGGGGGCCACGGTGCCGGAGGGGACGCCGCCGGCGGGGTTCCTTGCGGCTGTGGTGGCGGAGCGGCAGGCGCGGGACGCGCGCCGGGTCTTCGGGGCTCCGGTCGGTGCTCCGGCCGACGGGGTCGCCGAGCCGGGGGGCTTCGGGGTCGCGGAGCCGGGGAAGGGCTGGGCGCCGGTGCCGCCTGCGGGGGGCTGGGTGGCGCCCGGTACGGACGGCGGAGTACGGGGGGACGCGGTGCCGCCGGGGCGCGGGGGGCAGGCCCCTCAGGCGCCGGTGCCTTCGTCCTCGACGTCGCCCTCCTCCTCGTCCTCGTCGACGGGCTTCGCGCCTCCGGCGTGAGGGGTCGCCGCTGCGTCGGCGGGGTCAGTCCGTCGGGAACCGGGACGGGGGTGACTCGAGGTCCTCGAGTTCGATGCCCGGGGCGGAGAGGACGACGTCGCCGGCGATGTGGACGGTGTGCTGTTCACCGGTCTCCAGGTCGTTGACCTGGTATTCGTCCACGAGCAGGGGGTCGTTGTCGGTGGTGTGTGCTTCGCTCGTGATCAGGGCCCACGACTGGTCGAGGGTGCGGGGTGCGAGCACGGGGGGTTGGAATGCGACGAGGCGTACGCGGGTGGCCGGGGAGCCGGGCCGCAGGCGGAGCAGCCGCGCGGTGGCGACGTAGAACGCGGGTGACGCGCCGGTGAAGGCGTGGGCGGGGACGTTGCCCTCCTGAGCGTGTTCGCCGGAGGGGTCGGTACGGACCCAGGTGAGGCCGTCGAGGGCGGCGCCGCGGACCTGCCAGCTCGCGGCGTGCAGTTCCAGGCGGATGGGGCGGCCGAGTTCATCGATGGTGAGGTCGACGGAGCCGGCGTGGCCGCCGTCGGGGTGGGTCTTCTGTGCGGTGTAGCGCCAGCCGGCGGGGCCGGTGGCGCAGTGGAAGTGTTCTTCGCCGAGGGGGGTGTGGTCGTGGGTGTCGTGGAACGAGTAGCGGCCGCGGGGCATGGTTCGACCTTACAAAGCGGGCGGGGGCCCGACGGGGCAGGCCCCCGCCGGGGGCGGGGGCCTGCGGGGTGGTTCCTGAGGTGCCGTCGGGGCCGGTGGCGCGCTGTCGTGCGGGCGGCCCGGGCGGCGTCAGTAGCGGTAGTGGTCCGGCTTGTAGGGGCCCTCGACCGGGACGCCGATGTAGGCGGCCTGCTCGGGGCGCAGGGTGGTGAGCTTGACGCCGAGGGCGTCGAGGTGGAGCCGGGCGACCTTCTCGTCGAGGTGCTTGGGCAGGACGTAGACGCCGATCGGGTACTCCTCGGGCTTGGTGAACAGCTCGATCTGGGCCAGGGTCTGGTCCGAGAAGGAGTTGGACATCACGAACGAGGGGTGGCCGGTGGCGTTGCCCAGGTTGAGCAGGCGGCCCTCGGACAGCACGATCAGGACCTTGCCGTCGGAGAAGGTCCAGGTGTGGACCTGGGGCTTGACCTCGTCCTTGACGATGCCGGGGATCTTGGCGAGGCCGGCCATGTCGATCTCGTTGTCGAAGTGGCCGATGTTGCCGACGATCGCCTGGTGCTTCATGCGCTGCATGTGCTCGGCGAGGATGATGTCGCGGTTGCCGGTGGTGGTGACGAAGATGTCGGCGGTCTCGACGACGTCCTCGAGCGTGGTGACCTGGTAGCCGTCCATCGCGGCCTGGAGGGCGTTGATGGGGTCGATCTCGGTGATGATGACGCGGGCGCCCTGGCCGCGCAGCGACTCGGCGCAGCCCTTGCCGACGTCGCCGTAGCCGCAGACGACGGCGACCTTGCCGCCGATGAGGACGTCGGTGGCGCGGTTGATGCCGTCGATGAGGGAGTGGCGGCAGCCGTACTTGTTGTCGAACTTCGACTTGGTGACGGCGTCGTTGACGTTGATCGCGGGGAACAGCAGGGTGCCGTCGCGCTGCATCTCGTACAGGCGGTGGACGCCGGTGGTGGTCTCCTCGGTGACGCCGCGGATCTCGGAGGAGAGCTGGGTCCACTTCTGGGGGTTCTCGCCGAGGGTGCGGTTGAGGAGCAGCAGGATCTGCTCGTACTCCTCGCTGTCGGCGGTGGAGGGGTCGGGGGCCTGGCCGGCCTTCTCGAACTCCACACCCTTGTGGACCAGCAAGGTGGCGTCGCCGCCGTCGTCGAGGATCATGTTCGGGCCGCCGGTGGGCGAGTCGGGCCAGGTGAGGGCCTGCTCGGTGCACCACCAGTACTCGGCGAGGGTCTCGCCCTTCCAGGCGAAGACGGGGATGCCCTGCGGGTTCTCGGGGGTGCCGTTCGGGCCGACGGCGATGGCCGCGGCGGCGTGGTCCTGCGTGGAGAAGATGTTGCAGGAGGCCCAGCGGACCTGGGCGCCGAGGGCGGCGAGGGTCTCGATGAGGACCGCGGTCTGCACGGTCATGTGCAGGGAGCCGGTGATGCGGGCGCCGGCCAGCGGCTGGGAGGAGGCGAACTCCTCGCGGATGGCCATCAGGCCGGGCATCTCGTGCTCGGCGAGGGTGATCTCCTTGCGGCCGAAGGCGGCCAGGGAGAGGTCGGCGACCTTGAAGTCGTTGGTGACGGGGGACATGCAGTCTCCTCGTGGGGTGCTTCCAGAACGGACATCGGCTTTCCGCTGCGGGGCGGGGGGAGGCATGCGGACATACGTCTCCCTCGACCGCAGCTCAGCCCGTCGGAGGCCCTCTCTCCCTCGGCCGGTCCGTGTCCGGACCGCCCGACCGCCATCAGCAGCGACGTCTGGCTAGGGACGAATCTACACCGAGTGGCCGGGCGCGTCCGGAAGGTGCGTGGAGGTCGTGTGGAGGGGGTCAGTCCGCCGTGGGGGCAGTGGGGGCGGCCGACTGCTCGCGGTAGATGTCCGGTTCGAGGTAGATGACGCGGGCGATGGGCTCGGCCTCGCGGATGCGGGCCTCGGCGGCGTCGATGGCACGGGCGACCTCGGTGGCGGTGTCGTCGTGCTCGACGGCGATCTTGGCGGCGACGAGGAGCTCGTCGGGGCCGAGGTGGAGCGTGCGCATGTGGATCAGGCGGGTGACGGTGTCGCCGTCGACGATGGCCGCGCGGATGCGGGCGACGACCTCGGGTCCGGCGGCCTCGCCGAGGAGCAGCGACTTGGTCTCGGAGGCGAGGACGAGCGCGATGGCGACGAGGAGGACGCCGATGCAGAGGGTGCCGATGCCGTCCCAGATGCCGTCGCCGGTGAGCAGGGACAGGCCGACGCCGCCGAGGGCGAGCACGAGGCCGACGAGCGCGCCGAAGTCCTCGAGGAGGACGACGGGGAGCTCGGGGGCCTTGGCGGTGCGGATGAACTGGCTCCAGGTCTGCTTGCCGCGCACCACGTTGGATTCCTTGATGGCTGTGCGGAAGGAGAAGCCCTCGGCGACGATCGCGAAGATCAGGACGCCGATGGGCCAGTACCAGTGCTCGATCTCGTGGGGGTGCTGGACCTTCTCGTAGCCCTCGTAGAGGGCGAAGACGCCACCGATGGTGAACAGCACGATGGAGACGAGGAAGCCGTAGATGTACCGCTCACGGCCGTAGCCGAAGGGGTGTTCCTCGGTGGCCTTCTTCTGGGCCTTCTTGCCGCCGAGCAGGAGCAGCGCCTGGTTGCCCGAGTCGGCCACCGAGTGCACGCCTTCGGCGAGCATGGACGAGGAGCCGCTGAAGGCGAACGCCACGAACTTGCTCACCGCGATGGCGAGGTTGGCGCCCAATGCGGCGACGATCGCCTTGGTTCCGCCTGACGCGCTCATAGGTGCTGGTGGTCCCTTCCGTCGGCCCTGGTCTTTGCCCGGTCTTTACGGCGTTACGGCGGGACATTCTTGCAGGCCGTGCTTCGCGTGGTGCGTCAGGCCACCACGGTGGCCCGGAAGACGGTCCCCTCGCCGGTGAGTTCGACCTGTTCGCCTGCGGGAACGTAGGCGGACTGGCCGCGGCCGAGGGTGAGTTCCAGGGCCGCCGGGTCGGCGGGTGTGCGCAGGGTGGCGGTGCCCTCGGTGCAGAGCAGGATCTGGGCGGTGCGGTCGTGGGGGGTGCGGGGGGCGGCGCCGGCGGCGAGCGAGTACCGGGAGAGCCGGAACTCGTCGATGGGGGTGCCGTAGAGCTCCTCGCCGTCGGGGGACGCCTCGGGGCGCAGGACACCGGCGTCACCCGCGTGGAAGCGGACGATGCGCAGCAGTTCGGGGATGTCGACGTGCTTGGGGGTGAGTCCGCAGCGCAGGACGTTGTCGGAGTTGGCCATGATCTCGACGCCGAGGCCGCTGAGGTAGGCGTGCGGTATGCCGGCGCCGAGGAAGAGCGCCTCGCCGGGCTGGAGCCGGACGTGGTTGAGCAGCATGGCGGCGATGACGCCGGGGTCGCCGGGGTAGGCGTGGGCGATGGCTGCGTAGGCGGCGTAGGCGTCGGCGTTCGGTCCGCCCTCGGTGGCGAGCCGGCCGGCGGCTTCGGCGGCTTCGTCCACGGTGCCGGCCATGGCGTCGTGTTCGGCTCCGAGCACGGCGGTGAGGACCTCGCGGAGGGCGGCCTCCTCGGGGTGGGCGCGCAGCAGGTCGACGTACGGCTTGAGGGAGTCGACGCCGAGGGCGGAGAGGAGGGCCGCGGTCTCCTCGGGGTGGCGGAAGCCGCACAGTCCCTCGAAGGGGGTGAGCGCGACGATCATCTCCGGCTTGTGGTTGGCGTCCTTGTAGTTGCGGTGCGGGGCGTCGACGGGGACGCCGCGGGCCTCCTCGTCGGCGAAGCCGGCGGCGGCCTGGGCGAGGTCGGGGTGCACCTGCAGGGAGAGGGGGGAGCCGGCGGCGAGGAGCTTGAGCAGGAACGGCAGCCGGGGACCGAAGCGTTCGACGGCGGGGGCGCCGAGTTCACCGTCCGGGTCGGCGGCGATGACCTGGTCGAGCGGGACCGGACCGTTGCCGCGGTCGATGCGGGAGGGGGCGCCGGGGTGGGCGCCCATCCACAGTTCGGCCTGCGGCTCGCCCGTGGGGGTGGTGCCGAGCAGTTCGGGGATCGCGCTGGTGGAACCCCAGGCGTACGGGCGGATGGTGTTGGTCAGGCGGTCCATGCGGTCATGATCTCCCGGTGGAAGTGATGGCAAGGTAAACGGAGGCGAAATCCGTGACGGCGAGGAGTTCGACGGCGGATTCCAGGTCGCCTCCCTCTGCGGGGGCGAGCTCGCTCAGCGGGGTGTCGTGGGTGGTGGCGAGCTCGCGGGCGAGCGGGGCGGAGCTCGATGCGGCGTTGCCGGGGCGGTGCAGGAGCACGACGCGCAGGCGCAGGTCCTCGGGCTCGTCGACGCGGTCGCGGAAGAAGTCCTCGGGGTCAAGGGCGCCGGCCAGGGAGCCGGCGAGCAGCGCGCCGTGGGTGTCGAGTGCCTCGGGGAGTTCGCCGTGCAGGGCGGGGCGTCCGGCGCGGGCGGCGATGGCCGCGGCGAAGCGCCGGGCGGCGACGGAGGCGACCGGTCCCTCGCTCCACATCACCGGCAGGGATTCGGCGAGTTCGGAGGCGAGTGCCTTGGCGGGGTTGCTGTAGGTGGCGGTGGCGGGGCCGCAGCGGGCGGCGACCTCGTCGAGGCGGTCGGCGACGCGCTCGATGGCGTCGGGCGGGGCGGCGAGCAGGCCGATGCGGTCGCCGAGGGCAAGCAGCGGGGTGAGCAGCGCCCAGAAGGCGCCGAGGTCCTCGGCGGGGTCGGCGGCCTCGCCGAGGACCCCCGCGACGGACGCCGGGTCGGGCGCGGGGGCGTACGGCAGGACCATGCCCCGCACCTGCTGGATCGCCTCGGCGATGGGTGAGCCGGCGGGGACGACGGCGGCGGCGGTGCAGCCGCGGCGGTAGGCCTGCTCGATGAGGTCGGCCAGGCCCGCCTCGGTGCCTGCGGGGCTGGCGATGAGCAGCAGGTCCAGCGGGCCGGCCCAGCCGGGGAGGGCCCACCGCAGGTCGTACGGGGCGGGGCCGGTGGGGTGCAGGGGCAGTACGGGCCCGCTGCCGTTGCCGAGGGCGGCCAGCAGTTCGGCGACGGCGGCGACGGCGACCGCGCCGGGGCCGGCGACCAGGACGCTGCGGGGGCGGCCGTCGGGCTTGAGTTCGCCGACGCCTGCCTCCTGGGCGAGGCGGGCGGCGGTGCGGACGCGGGCGCCTGCGGCGGCAACGCCGAGGAGGAGGCCGCGGGTGTCGGCGCGGGCGAGGGCGTCGGGGTCGTCGAGCAGCGTCTCGTCCAGCATCGGGGGTGACCTCCGGTCCGGTCCGGTTGTGTCGGGTGTCGCGGGGCGCCGTGCGGTGCGGGTGCCCGTGCCGGCGCCGGTGGTGCGTACGGCGCGCGCTGCCGGGCGGGGGTGCGGTGCCGGGCGGCCGGGTCGCGTCAGGCGGGGCGGCGGGCCTCGTCGACGAGGAGGACGGGGATGTCGTCGCGCACGGGGTAGGCCAGGCCGCAGTCGGCGGAGGTGCAGGTGAGCTCGGTGGCCTCGACGTCCTCGCGCAGCGGCGCGTGGCAGGCGGGGCAGGCGAGGATCTCCAGGAGGCTGGCTTCGACGAGCGGCATGGGTGGCTTCTCCCGTGTGGTCGTGTCGTGGTCGTGGTTTCCGGGTGTCCGCCGTGTGCGGGCGTACGCGTCCGGACCGGCCGATTCAGCCTATCGCCGGGCGGCCGGGGCCGCGTGACCGTGTCGGGGCCCCGGTCCCCCGCCGGAGGAGGCGGTGCGGTGCGGTGCCTCCTCCGGCGGGGCGGCCGTCAGGCGCGGACGATGGCGAGGACCTCGTCGCGGACGCCGGCCATGAGCTCGGTGTCGCGCGCCTCCACGTTGAGGCGCAGCAGCGGCTCGGTGTTGGAGGGGCGCAGGTTGAACCACCAGCCGTCGCCGGTGACCGTGAGGCCGTCGAGCTCGTCGAGGCCGGTGCCCGGGCGGTCGGCGTAGGCCGCGCGGACGGCGGCGGTGCGGCCGGCCTGGTCGTCGACGGCGGTGTTGATCTCGCCGGAGGCGGCGTAGCGGTCGTACTCGGCGACGAGCGCGGACAGCGTGCCGTCCTGGCCGCCGAGGGCGGCGAGGACGTGGAGCGCGGCGAGCATGCCGGTGTCGGCGTTCCAGAAGTCGCGGAAGTAGTAGTGCGCGGAGTGCTCGCCGCCGAAGACGGCGCCGGTACGGGCCATCTCCTGCTTGATGAAGGAGTGGCCGACGCGGGTGCGGACGGGCGTCCCGCCGTGCTCCTTGACGACCTCGGGCACGGTCCACGAGGTGATCAGGTTGTGGATGACGGTGGAGCCGGGGTGCTTGGCCAGTTCGCGGGCGGCGACCAGGGCGGTGATCGCGGACGGGGAGACGGGCTCGCCGCGCTCGTCGACGACGAAGCAGCGGTCGGCGTCGCCGTCGAAGGCGATGCCGATGTCGGCGCCGGTCTCGCGCACCTTCTCCTGCAGGTCGACGATGTTCTTGGGGTCGAGGGGGTTGGCCTCGTGGTTGGGGAAGGTGCCGTCGAGCTCGAAGTACATCGGGACGAGGTCGAGGGGCAGCCCGTCGAAGACGGTGGGGACGGTGTGCCCGCCCATGCCGTTGCCGGCGTCGACGACGACCTTGAGGTGCCGGATGGAGCTCAGGTCGACCAGGGTGCGCAGGTGGGCGGCGTAGTCGGCGAGCATGTCCCGCTGGGTGACCTCGCCGGGGGTGGCGTCGCTCGCCGGGAGGCCGGTCTCGGACCACTGCTCGACCAGTTCGCGGATCTCGGCGAGGCCGGTGTTCTGTCCGACGGGGGCGGCGCCGGCGCGGCACATCTTGATGCCGTTGTACTGCGCCGGGTTGTGGCTGGCCGTGAACATCGCGCCGGGCAGGTCGAGCTTGCCGCTGGCGAAGTACAGCTGGTCGGTGGAGCAGAGGCCGATCTCGGTGACCTTGGCGCCGCGCGAGGCCGCGCCGCGGGCGAAGGCCCGGGACAGGCCGGGCGAGGAGGGCCGCATGTCGTGGCCCGTCACGATCGCGTCGGCACCGGTCACGGTGACGAAGGCCGCGCCGAAGAGTTCGGCGAGCGGCTCGCCCCATTGGTCGGGGACGACTCCGCGGACGTCGTACGCCTTCACGAGCTGGGAGAGGTCGGTCACCGCATGTGCTCCACTCTGGAATCCGGTTGCCGGTGGATGGATCGTGGCAAGAGCCAACCTACCGGGCGGATCCGAACGCGCCGATGAGGAGCCCGGGTGCACGTGCGGACCCGGGGCGGGGTATGGCGGGGGTGCCGGTTCAGGAGTCGGGCGAGCGCAGGACGCGCAGGTGCCCGCGCCGGGCGATCTCCATGGGGTCGCCGCCGCGGCCGTTGGTGCCGTTGCCCTCGCGCTCCTGGGGGCGGGCGGCCTCACGCACGGCGTTGGCGAGCGCTTCGAGGTCGTCACCGCTGGGGCGCGTGGGGCCGGTGTCCGTGGCGAGCCGTACGACTTCCCAGCCGCGGGGGGCGGTGAGGCGCTCGGAGTGCTCCGAGCACAGGTCGTAGCAGTGGGGTTCGGCGTAGGTGGCGAGCGGTCCGAGGACGGCGGTGGAGTCCGCGTAGACGTACGTCAGCGTCGCGACGGCGGGACGGCCACACGCGGTGCGCGAACAGCGACGTACAAGGCTCACGACGTTGGACGGTACCGCACTCTTGAGCGGGCCGCGACGACTCCCCAGGAGCTCACCCCGTCGTGTCGTCCGGGTTGGCCGGGAAGGTCCGACCTGGGGTCACCACACCTGACCTGCAAAGGGCCGGAAATGTGCAGGTGCCCCTCCGAGGACACCGATCACCAAACGCTGCAAATGATGCCAATTGCGATCGGTGAAGCGGTCAGGGCAGGGGAATCACGTGGGCGCCAGGGGCGAGCGACCGTACATTCTGCGACATCGACGGGGATGTCCGGTCCTCGTCCCCCGTGGTGGTGGCAGCGGTCACGGAGCCGCATAACCAGGGCTCCCGACGGCTACTCTCAGAGGTGATGGACACCCCTTCGCCCGCACCGCGCCAGCGCCACCGCGACCGACACGGCCGCGGCATGCGCGGCCCCATCGCGCCCCCACAGGTGCCCCTGGCACGCACCCGCGCCGACGCCTTCGACGACCTGGTGCGCGACGCGGCGGACCGGCTCGAGCGGCGCTGGCCGCAGCTGGCGGAGGTGGAGTTCGCGGTGCAGGAGGTGCCCTGGCCGGCGGACGCCGCCGACGGCGCCCCGGTCGACGGCCGGTTCGACGACGGGGTGCCGCTGGGGCGACTCCTCGGCGGGCAGAAGGGCAACCCGCACCGCATCGTGGTGTACCGGCGGCCGGTGGAGATCCGGGCCAAGAGCCGCGACGAACGGGCCCTGCTGGTGCACGACGTGGTCGTGGAGCAGGTGGCCGAACTGCTCGGGCTGTCACCGGAGAACGTCGACCCCCGGTACGGGGAGGGCTGATCCCGGTACCGGCACGGGCCCGCGGGCCCGTGCCGGTCGCGGATCGTCAGCGGTTGAGGATGGACAGGTCCTCTTCCGACTTCGGCACGGCGACCAGACCCCGGTCGTCCGGCATGGTCTGGATGGTGAACATCGGGACGCCGCCCTCCGGCAGGGCGAGCATCCGGGAGGCATAGACGGGGCCGCCCGAGGCGGGTTCCACCGTGACGGCGAAGGAGCCCTTGCCCGTGGAGGGGGCGGGCGGTGACAGGACGACCGTCGTGCCGCGCTTGACCGGGACGTTCTTGGTGACGGTTTCGCCGCCCTTGGTCGAGGCGGAGGTGACGACCCGCACGGTGGCGTCGCCCTCCGGCGCGGTCAGGGCGAGCGTCGAGCCCTTGGTGCGGTTGTCGGCGGCGCTGGCGCGGTCGCCGATGGGGGCGGTGGCGGGCAGGAAGGCGGTCTCCTGGTCGGCGCCCTTGCCGCGGGTGATCCGCAGGGCGGCGACCACGGGTGCCTCGTCGGAGGGGTCGGTGGGGCTGAGGATCAGCGAGGCGGCCTCGCCCTTGGTGACGTCGCCGAGGTCGACGGCGGTGGTCATGCCGCTCTTGACGTGCACGGTCTCGTGCCCGGCGGGGGTGATCTCGCCGCCCGAGGAGGCGAGCCGCAGCTTGAGGTCGGCGTCGCTGTCGCCGGTCGCGAAGACCACCAGGCGCACATCGGAGGCGTCGCCGGGGATGCCGGGCATGACGGCCTCGGCGGCGGGGTCGGTGGAGGCGGGCAGCCAGTCGCCGCCGGCCTTGGCGTCCTCGGCCTCCACGGTGGCGCCGACCCGGCCGCTGCGGGCACTGACGTGCAGGGTGAGGGCGTCGGACTTCTCCGTGGTGAGCGTGGAGAGCAGGACGGGTACGGTCGCGCCCGGCGGCACCGTGATGCCGTCGGTCGTGCTGGTCTTGACCTCGCCCTTGTCGCCGTAGAGCGCGAGGTCGATGACGGCGGAGGTGTCGTCCGGGTTGGTCAGGTGGACGTAGTCCTGCCGCCCCGCGCCGGTGCTGACCCCGGGGAACCAGAACTCGCTGTCCGGCACGGCACAGGAGGCGCCCAGCACCGCCCGGGCCGGGCCCGCGTCGACGACCGTGGTCTGCTGCACGGTCCAGCCGGGGGCGAGCGCCCCGTCGGCGGTTCCGATGAGCGCGGGGGCGTCGGAGGCCTCGGTGACCGCGGTGACCGGCTGGCCGGCCTCCTTCAGCGGTGCGACCGGCTTGCGCTTGGCCTCGGCCTTGCCGTCCTGGTCGGCGGCGGCCAGCAGGGCGGCGGCGCCGCCCGAGCCGGCGGAGTCGCCCTTGGGCGTGAAGGCGGTGTACGTGGTCGTGGCGAAGTCCGAGTCCGACGGGGCCGGGCAGGCCAGCGTGGACCGCTCGACGGGCAGCCGCGCCGCGCTCACGGCGGGCGCCGCGTCCGGGGTGCCCGCGCCGGAGACGGTGGCGACGCCGGCGACCGCGGCCAGGGCGGCGGTCACGCCGATCAGGGAGAGGGTGCTGCGGTTCACTGCTGGTTGCTCCCGTCGCGGCGGTAGCCGTCCGTGTCGTAAGCGTCCGTGTCGTAGGTGCCGTAGGGGGCGTACGAAGCGTCGTAGCCCTGCTGCCGGGGCTGCTCCTCGTACCCCTGCGGCTGCTGCGGCTGCTGCGACTGCTGCTCGTAGCCCTGCCGGTCGTAGCCGGGCTGCTGGGACTCCTGGCCGTAGCCGTACGGGTCGTAGACCTGCTCCTGCGGCTGGGCGGGCTGCTCGTAGCCGTAGGTGCTGGTGTACTCCGCGGCCCACTGCTCCTGGCCGTACGGGTCGTCCTGCTGGGGGCCGGCGGCGTAGGGGTCGTACTCGGCGTACTGCGCGTACTCGGCCTGCTCCTGGTGCGCGGGCCCGGCGGCCTCGGGCTCCGCGGGGGCGTCGTCCGCCTCCCCCTCGGCCTCGGCGGCGGCGCGCAGCCGGCGGGCGCGACGGCCGTCGCCGCCGCCCTGCGCCGGGATGCCGGCGGCCGCGGCTGCGGCTGCGGCCACGGGCGCGGCCTCCGCGTCGGGCAGGTCGTCGTCGACCTCGCGGCGCCGGCCCGGCAGGGCCATGACCACGAGCACCAGGCCGAGGAAGCCCTGGACCCACACCCACACGGTGTGCGTGAACGGGTCGTCGTAGACGAGGTCGAGCCGGCCGCCGCTGCTGGGGAGCCGGAAGCCCTGGGCCCAGCCGTCGACGGTGGTGGCGGTGAGCTCCTTGCCGTCGAGGGTGGCGGTCCAGCCGGGGGCGGCGCGGTCGGCGATGCGCAGGACGCGGCCGTCGGCGCCGGCCGGGACGGTGGTGTGGGCCTCCACCTTGCCGGAGGCGACGGTGACGACGGCGGCGGGGGCGTCGGCGTCCTCACCGGAGCCGGTGTCTTCGGCGTCGCCGGAGCCGTTGTCGTCGCCGCTGCCGGAGGGCTCGACGATCGTGATGCGGGCGACGTCGTCGTCCACCCGCCACAGGGCGCTGCCGTCGGCCTGGCTGAGCCGGGACAGGCCCGGGGTGCTGTCGAGGGTGCGGCTCATCTCGCGCGGGGCGCCGCTCTGGACGAGGACGTAGCGCACGGCGTAGCCGCCGAGCTGGCTGGCCTGGTCGGCGCCGGAGCCGGCCACGAGATTTCCGACGATCTTGGCGAGCCGGGCGTCGCTGCCGGCCGCGGCGGCGATCTCGGCGTCGCCGAGGCGGGCGCCGGCGCCCCGGACCAGGGCGTACGAGACGTGGGCGGGCGTGCCCGAAAGGACGAGGGTGCGGGCCTGGTCGCGGGTGGTGCTCTCCTCGGCGACGAAGGCGGGCACCTGGGTCGGGTCGCGGCGCTCCAGCGGGCCGTCGGCGCCGCCGGCCATCCAGCCGACGGCGGCGGACAGCGGGGCGAGCACGGCGGCCAGGGCGACGAGCGCGGCGACGGGCTGGCGCCAGCCGAAGCCGGAGGCGGCGAGCCGTTCCTTGGCACCCTCGGCGCCCACCGCGGCGGCGGCGAGCAGGGCGAGGCCGTACACCAGCGTGGCGGGGCCGGCCCAGGAGGTGCTGTTGGCGAGGACGGCGAAGACCAGGCCGGTCAGGGCGCCCGCCCAGGCGGTGACGATGGCCGAGCGGCGCTCGCCGCGCACCAGTGCGGCCAGCGCGGCGAGGACGATGCCCGCGAGCAGGTAGCCGCCGGCGGCGCCGGGGCCGCCGGGGTTGATCAGGAGGAGGTCGGTGGCGGTGGCGGACTTGGCGCCGAACGGCAGACCGGCCTCGTCCAGGAAGCGCTTGGGGTGCGTGAGCAGCCCGATCGACCAGGGCGCGAGCACCACCACGGGGGCGCCGAGGACGGCCACGGCGCGCATGGCCAGCGGGACGAGGAGCCGGCCCTGCCCGCGCACGACGCGCGTGGCGATGGCGACGCCGGCGAGCACCAGGGTGACGAGCCAGGTGATGGGGGTGAACGCGGTGGTGATCGTCAGCAGCAGCGCGACGGCCCAGGCGGCGCGCCAGCCGGGCCGCAGCCCCCGCTCGACGGCGTCGGCGGACATCCGCAGGCCCGCCGCGGAGACGGCGGCGCGGGCCATGAGCGGCAGCAGGATGGCCAGGACGGCGGTGCCGAGCCGGCCGCCGGCGAGGGCGCCGGTGGCGGCGGGCAGGAAGGCGTACGCGACGGCGCCCCAGGCGCGCAGCAGCCGGGACTCGACCAGCGGCCGCGACACGAAGTAGGCGCTGAGGCCCGCGAGCGGCACCGAGGCGACGAGGAGCACGGTCAGGGCGAGGCCGGTGCTGCCGAGCAGGGCGCTCGCCAGGGTGGCCACGATCGCCAGGTAGGGCGGCGCGGTCTCGGTGCTGCCGGCGCCCAGGGCGTGCCAGGCGCCGAGGTAGGAGCCCCACAGGTCGGAGGCGTCGGCGGGGGCGGGCAGCAGTGCGCCGCCGGACAGGGCGCCGCCGCCGAGGAGCGCGCGGCAGGCGATGAGGGAGAAGAGCAGCAGGACGGCGAAGAGCATCGGGGCGGGTTGCCGCGCGACGCGCTTCAGCAGCGCGAACTGCTCGACCTCCAGGTACTCGCCGTCGTCGTCGCCGCCGCTGGGCCCGGAGTCCAGCCCGCCGTGGCGTCCGGCGGAGGAGGCGTCGGCGGCCGCGCGGCCGGAGACGTTGCTGACGACCTGCTCGACGGTGGCCCGTACGGTCGCGCCGGGCGGCGGGAAGAGCGTCCGCAGTTCGGAGGCCGGGACGGCGGGCCGGGAACGCCGGTGGCGGGCGCCGAGGAGGCGGCCGGGGCGCAGCAGGACCGACAGCAGGCCGGTGATCTCGTCGACGGCCTGTCCGGGGACCTTGCCGACGAGGTAGGCGAGGGTGCGCAGCACCGTGCCGAGCACGATGCGCGCGAAGACGTACGGGAGGAGGGCGCCACGGGTGTTGGCCAGCAGCGTGTAGACGGCGCCCGCCTTGTCGACGCGGTGCGGGTTGACGACGGAGCGGCCGGCGCAGTCGACGGGACGGCGCTCGCGGGAGGCCGCCTCGGCGTGCCGCAGGACGGCGTCGGGGGCGACGAGGACGGTGTGGCCGGCGGACTGGGCGCGCCAGCAGAAGTCGACGTCGTCGCGCATGAGCGGCAGCCGGCGGTCGAACCCGCCGAGGTCCTCCCACACGTCGCGGCGCACCAGCATGCCCGCGCTGGAGACCGAGAGCACCTGGCGGACCTGGTCGTGCTGGCCCTGGTCCTGCTCGCGGCGCTCCAGGCCGGTCCAGCGGCGGCCGCTGCGGGCGATGGAGACGCCGACCTCCAGCAGCTGGCGCCGGTCGTACCAGCTGCGCAGCTTTGGGCCGATGATCGCGGCGGACGGCGAGGCGTCCGCGACCCTCAGGAGGTTGAGGAGGGCGTCCGGGGCGGGCTCGCAGTCGTCGTGCAGGAGCCACAGCCACTGCACGGGTTCGCCGTGCGGCTCCTCGGGCTCGTCGTAGGCGTCGTCGTTCCAGGTGCGGGAGACCGGGTCCCAGCTGCTGGGCCGCCCCAGGTAGGGCAGTTGCTCCACGGTCAGGGGCTCGGCGGCGCGCACGCACTCGTCGACGGCGGCGCCGAAGCCACTGCGCCGGGCGAGGTGCAGGACGCGGTGGTCGCCGAGGCTCTCGGCGAGCAGGCGGGCGGAGTCGTCGGCGCTGCCGGTGTCGGCGGCGATGACGTCCTGGACCGGGCGGTCCTGGGAGACCAAACCCGAGAGCGCGTTGGGCAGCCAGCGGGCACCGTCGTGGGCGACGAGCACGGCGGTGACGACGTGGCGCGGGAACTCCGGTGCCTGGGCGGCGTATTGAGTCCCGGCTGAACTGTTCACGGACATCGAGGTTCGGGCCCCGGTTCGCTGGACTTCGGACGACGCCTTGGGCGTCTCGGACGGGCCCCCACACTAACGGTTGCGGGAGCCGGCCCTTCCGGGTCCGGGGCACATATACGTACGAACCCCGATGTGCCGGGCGGGAGCCCGGGGAGGGCTCTAGACGACGCCCTTCTTCAGTCGCCGGCGCTCGCGCTCGGACAGGCCGCCCCAGATGCCGAAGCGCTCGTCGTTGGCGAGGGCGTAGTCGAGGCAGTCGGAACGGACCTCGCAGGCGAGGCAGACCTTCTTGGCCTCGCGGGTGGAGCCGCCCTTCTCGGGGAAGAAGGACTCGGGATCGGTCTGCGCGCACAGCGCGCGCTCCTGCCACCCGAGCTCTTCGTCGGCCTCTTCGGCCAGCAACAGCTGGAACAGCTCGGTCATGCGCGCCCCTCGTCTGTTTTCGCGTCCCCGTGATGTTGCCGTTACCTGCGACGGTCGAACGACACGAGTGAAATTACAAGTGTGCCGATACGGGCCAGTCAAGCCGAGATCTGCTATTGGGCCCGTTATTCACCCTGCGGAACCAAGGCCTGACAGAAAGTGTTCAAATCAGCCCAAACGTCCGCATACGTCAACCACGGTCGACGCCCCCTGGGGGCGGCGATCACGATGCGATCACGAAAACACAACGACGTTTCACGAGGAGACGTTCCTGCGTAGCCGTGTGGTTGCGTCGGCACTTTTCCTGGGTCTTCGGCGCACAAACCTTTCGCCATGTCGAATAGCCGGATCAGGTGAAAGATTTACGACAAACCCGACATCAAGTTGACAGGCCGCCGAGGACCCGGTGTGCTAGGGCGCATGTCAGTGACCCACGCGCCTGCCCGGACCCGCCGCCTCGGCGAGTTCCGTCGCGCCGTGGAAGCTCACTGTCGCTGTTCCAGCTGTTGCCGCTGAAGGACTCTTCCCAGCCCGCACAGCCTCATGCGCATGCCTGACGCTCCTCACTTCCCGTAGGAACTCCCGCACCCATGAACAGCGACGTCTCGATCGCCGGCGACCCCCTCGCCATCCCCCACCTCCTCCCGCCCGCTCCCGCCCACCCCGCCACCGTCGCGGAATTCGCCGGGCTGGCCCGCAGGATCGCGGCCGACCGCGGCCGCTGGGCGCCGCGCGTCCGCTACGACGCCACCACGCGCTGGTACGACCGCCTGGAGACCGGACCCGGCTACGAGGTCTGGCTGCTCAGCTGGGTGCCGGGGCAGGGCAGCGGGCTGCACGACCACGGCGGCTCCTCGGGCGTGCTGACCGTCCTCGAGGGCGAACTGACCGAGCGCGCCCTCGGCGGCAACGGCGGGACCCGCCGTTCACTCCTGCCGGGGCACCAGCGGGTGTTCGCCCCCGGCTACGTCCACGAGGTGGTCAACGACTCCCTCGAAGGCGCGGTCAGCCTGCACGTCTACTTCCCGGGCCTCACGGAGATGACCCCGTACGCCTGCACCTCCGGGGAGCCCGCGACCGAGGGGACGTTCGCAGGCTGACGCGGCGGGCTGACAGACTGTCCGCATGCGAATCGTGGTACTGGCCGGCGGCATCGGGGGAGCCCGTTTCCTGCGCGGCCTGAAGGCGGCGGCGCCGGAGGCGGACATCACCGTCATCGGCAACACCGGCGACGACATCCACCTGTTCGGCCTCAAGGTCTGCCCCGACCTCGACACCGTCATGTACACCCTCGGTGGCGGGATCCACGAGGCACAGGGCTGGGGCCGCGCCGACGAGACGTTCACGGTCAAGGAGGAACTGGCCGCCTACGGCGTCGGGCCCGAGTGGTTCGGCCTCGGCGACCGCGACTTCGCGACCCACATCGTGCGCACCCAGATGATCGGCGCGGGCTATCCGCTCAGCGCGGTCACCGAGGCGCTGTGCGCGCGCTGGAAGCCGGGAGTGCGGCTGATCCCGATGACCGACGACCGGATCGAGACGCACGTCGTCGTCGACGACCCGGACGCGGGCCCCGGTGGCGGGCGCAAGGCGGTCCACTTCCAGGAGTACTGGGTGCGGCTGCGGGCCTCCGTCCCGGCGTACGCGGTGCTGCCGGTCGGCGCGGAGGGCGCCAAGCCCGCGCCCGGCGTGCTGGAGGCGATCGGCGAGGCGGACGTCATCCTCTTCCCGCCGTCCAACCCGGTGGTGTCGGTCGGGACGATCCTGGCCGTCCCCGGCATCCGCGAGGCCATCGCCGAGGCGGGCGTGCCGGTGGTGGGCCTCTCCCCCATCGTCGGGAACGCGCCGGTGCGGGGCATGGCGGACAAGGTGCTGGCGGCGGTCGGCGTGGAGTCCACGGCCGCGGCGGTCGCCGCGCACTACGGCTCCGGCCTCCTGGACGGCTGGCTGGTCGACACCGTCGACGCCGGGGCGGTGGACGAGGTCGAGGCCGCCGGCATCCGGTGCCGGGCCGTGCCGCTGATGATGACGGACCTGGACGCGACGGCCGCGATGGCCCGCGAGGCGCTGACGCTGGCCGGGGAGGTGCGGGCGTGATCGCCTCCTACCGCGTGTGGGCCGTCACGGGCATGCCCGAGGTCGAGCCCGGCGCCGACCTGGCCAAGCTCATCGCGGCGAGCACGCCGGAACTGGCCGACGGCGACGTCCTCGTCGTCACCTCGAAGATCGTCAGCAAGGCGGAGGGGCGCGTGGTGCGCGCCACCGACCGCGAGGCCGCGATCGACGCCGAGACGGTGCGGCTCGTCGCACGGCGCGGGCCGACCCGGATCGTGGAGACCCGGCACGGCTTCGTCATGGCCGCGGCCGGCGTGGACGCCTCCAACACGGCCCCCGGCACCGTGCTGCTGCTGCCCGAGGACCCGGACGCCTCCGCCCGCGCCATCCGGGCGGGGCTGCGGGACGCGCTCGGCGTCAACGTCGGCGTGGTCGTCACCGACACCTTCGGGCGGCCCTGGCGCGAGGGCCTGACCGACGTGGCGATCGGCGCGGCCGGGCTGCGCGTGCTGGACGACCTGCGGGGCGCCACCGACTCCCACGGCAACGAACTGGCGGTCACGGTCACAGCCCTGGCCGACGAGCTCGCCGCGGCCGGTGACCTGGTGAAGGGCAAGTCCACCGGGGCGCCCGTCGCCCTCGTACGGGGTCTGGACCGCCTGTTGCTGCCCTCGGAGGAGGACGGCGAAGGCGGCCGCGCCCTCGTCCGGGTCGCCGCCAACGACATGTTCCGGCTGGGCACTTCGGAGGCCGTCCGCGAGGCGGTCTCCCTGCGGCGCACGATCCGCGAGTTCACCGACGAGCCCGTCGACGGGGCGGCCGTACGGCGCGCCGTCGCCCTCGCGGTCACCGCTCCGGCGCCGCACCACACGACGCCGTGGCGCTTCGTGCTGCTGGAGTCGGAACCGGCACGGGTCCGGCTGCTGGACGCCATGCGCGACGCGTGGATCGCGGACCTGCGCCGCGACGGCCGCAGCGAGGAGTCCATCGCCAAGCGGGTGCGCCGCGGCGACGTCCTGCGCAAGGCGCCGTACCTGGTGGTGCCCTGCCTGGTCGCGGACGGGGCGCACGACTACCCGGACCCGCGGCGGTCGGCGGCGGAGCGCGAGATGTTCGTGGTCGCCATGGGCGCGGCCGTGGAGAACTTCCTGGTGGCGCTGGCCGGCGAGCAGTTGGGGTCGGCGTGGGTGTCCTCCACGATGTTCTGCCGCGACGTGGTGCGCGAGGTGCTGGACCTGCCGGAGGACTGGGACCCGATGGGAGCCGTCGCCGTCGGCCGCCCCGCGGCGCCGCCGAAGGAGCGGCCGGGACGGAGCGCGGAGGCGTTCATCGCGGTGCGGTGACGGGCCGTTCGGGCCGCACACGCCTCCCGGGCCGCGGGCCGGGGCCGGTCACCGTGGCGAACGCGGTGACCGGTGCGGCTCCGAAGTGGCCCCACAGTCGTCCCTGGTGGCCTTGAGAGCGACAAGACCCGTGATGTCGCGTACCGCGTCGGAGGGTTGCGAGTAGTCCCGGATCAGGAGTGTCCAGCCCTGGCGCGTCAGGCGAACCTGAGGGATGCCCCCCGGATGCGATCGCTCCTCACCGCTCCACCCGTTCTCGTGGAGCCGGTCGAGTGCCGCATCGATCGTCCGGGCGGGCTCCTTCCCGATCGGTTGCGCCATGAGACCGACGACACAGCCGTGGTCCTCGGGCGACGCCGAGGCCGCGGCCTTGAGTCCAGCGGATTCCGCCGCACCGCTCACGTCGGCGGCGACACTGTTCGCGTCGGCCGGCCGGGGCGCGCTCGTACCGGCCCCCGGGTCGCCGGCCTGTCGCGTACCGCACCCCATGAGGGACCCCAGCAGCATCGCGGCCCCTGCGAGGGCGATCGTCCGTCTCACCGTGCGTCGCGGAAGACGAGACGGACTTTCCTGTCCGAGATGAACGAGGAGGGCGTCCCTGCGGGGAGTACGGCGCCGGCCCTCTGACCCGTTTCCACCCCGGTCAGAGGGCCACGATGTTCCCCGGGGCCATGCGCGGGGCGCGGCGTGGGGGACGGCGGCCGGTGAGGAGGATGATGCGGGCGGCGCGGTGGCGCTGGCCGGCGTAGGGCTCCAGGAGTTCGAGCATGGTCGCGTCGTCGCAGCGGTGGGCGCCGGTGAGGGCGTAGCCGACGGTGTGCGGCAGGTGGAGGTCGCCGACCGTGATCGCGTCGGGGTCGCCGTTGCTGCGCTGCAGGGTCTCGGCCGCGGTCCAGGGGCCGATACCGGGAACGGCCTGGAGGCGGGCGAGGGCGTCGGCGGGGGCGAGGGTGGTGGCCTGCTCCATGCGGGCGGCGGCGCGGGCGGCCCGGACCGCGGCGGCGGAGCGCTTGCCGTCGACGTTGGCGCGGTGCCACTCCCAGGAGGGGATCATGGCCCAGCCGCGGGCGTCGGGCATCACGCGCATGCGCAGTTCCTCGCCGGGGCCGGGGGCGGGCTCGCCGAAGCGCCACAGCAGGACCCGCCAGGAGCGGTAGGCCTCGTCGGAGGTGACCTTCTGCTCGAGGATCGCGGGGATGAGGGACTCCAGCACCAGGCCCGTACGGGTCAGCCGCAGCCCGGGGTTGCGCCGGTGGGCCTCGTGGACGACGCGGTGGCGGGCGGTGAAGGCGGCGGGGTCGTCGGCGTCGCCGAGCAGGCCGGGGAGGCGGTCCAGGAGCCAGTCGGCGCCGGGGCCCCAGGCCTCGGCCTCGACCTCGCCGCCGGAGGGGCGGGCGATGCGCAGGGTGCCGGGGCCCTCGGGGGTGCGCGAGGCCCGGTAGACCGCGCGGTCGGCGCCGACGCGGAACGCGGGGTCGCCGGGGCCGCGGCGCAGAGGGCCGAGCGTGAGGCCGAGGTCCAGGGGGCCGCGGGGGGTCCAGCGGCGGGTGCGGCCGGGGGCGCGGGGGCCGGGGACGCGGCCGGTCGCGGCGCGGAGGAGTCGGCTCTGCTCGGGGTGCACCCTCCGAGGGTACGGCGTGGGCCCTGCGGCTTCCGGGTTTCCGGCCGGTGAGCGGGGTGCGCCCGCCAGCCGGGGTCCTGGGCGGTCACCGGCCTGCGGCCGGTCGCCTACTGGTCGGACGAGAAGCGGACCGCGCCGTCCGGGATGACCGCGCCGCACCAGATGCGCACCCCGTGCCGCAGTTCGTTGTCGGCACCGATGTGCGCGGAGTCGCCGATGACGGAGCCGTGGACGACGGTGCGCTCGCCGATGACCGCCCCCGCGCCGATGAGGGAGTCGACGACGGTCGCTCCGGGGTGGACGACGGCGCCCGCCAGGACCAGGCTGCCCTCGACGACCGCCCCGGAGCCGATGACGGCGCCCGCGGACACGGCGGTGCCGCCGGTGAGCTTGGCGTCGTCGGCGACCCGGGCGCCCTCCAGGACGAGGCGTTCCCCGCAGCGGCCGGGGACAGCCGGGGACGGTGCGTGGCCGAGGACGAGGTCGGCGGAGCCGCGGACGAAGGCGTGCGGGGTGCCGAGGTCGAGCCAGTAGGTGGAGTCGACCATGCCCTGCAGGTGGGCACCGTCGGCCAGCAGGCCGGGGAAGGTCTCGCGCTCGACGGAGACCGCGCGGCCGGTGGGGATGGAGTCGATGACGGAGCGCTGGAAGACGTAGGCACCGGCGTTGATCTGGTCGGTGACGATCTCCTCGGGCGTCTCCGGCTTCTCCAGGAACGCGGTGACGCGGCCGGTAGTGTCGGTCGGCACGAGCCCGAAGGCGCGCGGGTCCTCGACCCGGGTCAGGTGGAGGGAGACGTCGGCGCCTGAGTCGCGGTGGGTGGCGACCAGGCCGGCGATGTCGAGGCCGGTGAGGATGTCCCCGTTGAAGACGAGGACCGGGTCGCCGGGGGCGCAGTCCAGGCGGTCGGCGACGTTGCGGATGGCCCCGCCGGTGCCGAGCGGCTCGTCCTCGGTGACGTACTCCAGGCGCAGCCCGAGGGCGGACCCGTCGCCGAAGTGCGGCTCGAAGACCTCGGCGAGGTAGGAGGTCGCCAGGACGATGTGCTCGACACCCGCCGCGCGCGCCCGGGCCAGTTGGTGGGTGAGGAACGGGACGCCGGCCGCGGGGACCATGGGCTTGGGCGTGTGCACCGTCAGGGGGCGCAGTCTGGTGCCCTTGCCGCCGACCAAGAGGATCGCTTCAGTCACCTGTGTTTGTCTCCGCTTCCTGGCGGGCCGAACGCATGAGCGGCCAATCCTATGCAGGGTGCGATCAGCGGCCCTGGAGCCCCGCCGCGGTGCGGCGGATGATGCCGAGATCGTCGTACAACTCCGTTCCCGGGCATTGCGTGGCGAATCCGTCCCGGTGGCCCGAGATGACGTTCATGCGGACCCGCGTACCCTTCGGGTACTTGTTGCTCCCTCCGGACACCAGGTATGTCATGCCCTCCGGATCACGGCCGTAAATTCCGAGTTTCCACGCGGCGAGCCGGGCGACGGCCGACAGGGCCTCACGGGTGGGCTGCTCCTCGGAGTAGTCGCCGAGCACGGCGATGCCCATGGTGTGCTCGTTGAACCCGAGGGTGTGCGCGCCGAAGACGGCCTTGGAGACGCCGCCGCTGCGGCCCTCGTAGATGTTTCCGCACTTGTCGACGAGGAAGTTGTAGCCGATGTCGCGCCAGCCGCTGCTCTTGACGTGGTAGCGGTAGATACCGCGGATGACCGAGGGGGAGTCGGAGCACTCGTAGTCGTTGCCGGTGGCGGTGTGGTGGACGAAGATCGCGCTGACGTCGTCGGTGAACTCCGACTCCTCGCTGCGCAGTTGCTCGTCGGCGCCCCAGCCGAACCGGGTGACGATGCGGGGGCGCGCGCCGGTGAAGCGATGCCCGGTGAGGGCCTCGGTCTGGGACCGGGTGAGCGCGGGGACGAAGGGGGACTCGACCGGGGTGCCCGAGGTGTCGCTCGGGTCCGCGGCGGTGTCGGTGGTGGTGTCGGTGGTGGTGCCGTCCTGCGGGTGGCGGCCGCCGAGCGGGTCGCCCCCCTCGCTGGGCCCGACGCCTTCGAGCGGGTCGCCGGCCTCGCTGGGGCCGACGCCGTCGAAGGGATCGCCGCCGTCGTAGGGGCCGCCCGTGGTGCCACCGCCGTCCGGGCCGCCGCCGTCCGGGCCGCCGACCCCCGGACCGGCGGGCCCGGGGTCCAGCGCGGCGTCGGGGTCGAGGTAGCTGCCGCCCAGGTCGTCGCCGGGGCCGTCGCCGGACCCGTCACCCGGTTCGTCCCCGGGGTCGACCATCTCCAGTCGCAGTCCCCTGGGCAGGCCGGGCCGCACTCCGCGCCTGCCGGTGGGGGCCTCGGGCACGACCCGCACCTCGACCCCGTCGGAACGGCCGACCCACAGCGGGGCGGTCGCGCCGCGCACCGGTGATGCCGAGCCTTCGGGCGAGCCGGCGTCGGGGGCGTCGTCGTTGTGCGCCTCGACGGTGCGCCAGCCGGACCAGATGCCGGTGCCGGTGGCGCGGGTCCGGACCTGGACGGTGCCCCGCAGGTCGGTACCGACGTCGTCCCAGGTGATGCCGATCAGGGAGAACGGTCGCACGGCACGGGCGGGCAGCCCCTGGGCGAGCGGGGTGCCGATGGCACGGCCGGAGGTGGCGAGCGGGGCCAGCGGCAGGGTGTGGGTGTCGCCGGGGGGCGTGTCGGGGGCGGCCGCCCGCACCGGCGCGTGGATGGTGGCGGTGGCACCGGAGGGGAAGGCGAGCGGCAGGGCGAGGGCAGCCATGCACGCCGCGGAGATCGACGTCGCAAGAAGTGCACGCATGGGAAGAACAGTTACATAACGCCCCAGAACGCGCAGCCGGGATCTGACGGGCCGTCCTGTTCTGCCGGTCCATCAGAGGCACCCGGGACGGTCCCGCCTGACGTAGCCTGGGCCGCGTGACATCGACTGCCCGTACACCCGCCGACCTGCTGCGTTCCGCGCTCGCGGCGGACCCCGCCCGGCCCCTGGTCACCTTCTACGACGACGCCACCGGCGAACGCGTCGAACTGTCGGTGGCCACCTTCGGCAACTGGGTGGCCAAGACCGCCAACCTCATCCAGGACGAACTGGGCGCCCAGCCGGGTGACCGTGCGGCACTGCTGCTGCCGGCGCACTGGCAGACCGCGGTATGGGTGCTCGCCTGCTTCTCCACCGGCGTGGTCGTGGTGCCGGGCGGTGACCCGGGCGAGGCCGACCTCGTGGTCTCCGGCCCGGACGCCCTGGAGGAGGCCCGCGCCTGCTCCGGCGAGCGGGTCGCGCTGGCGCTGCGCCCGCTGGGCGGCCGCTTCCCGCAGCCGCCGGAGGGCTTCCTCGACTACGCGGTCGAGGTCCCCTCCCAGGGCGACCGCTTCGTCCCGTACGCGCCGGTGGACGCTGCGGCGCCCGCGCTGGAGCTGCCGGGCGGGGAGGAGCTCACCGGCGCGCAGGTGGTCGAACGGGCCCGCGCGTCCGCCGCGGCCCTGGGACTGACGGCCGGGGCGCGGCTGCTCTCGGGCCGGCCGTACGACGACTGGGACGGTCTGGCCGCCGGGCTGCTGGCACCGCTGGCGGCGGACGCCTCCGTCGTGCTCTGCCGCAACCTGGACCGGCTTCCCCCCGCCGACCTGGACAAACGCCGGGAGAGCGAGCGGGTGACCCACACGGCCTGACCTCGCACCGGCCCACCGTTCCTGAAGCCCTCGGACGGAACTGAACAACTCCGCACAACCGAGGACGGGTTTGGACGGTCTCTATAGGTGACCTGATCATCAGCAGCACCTGTAAGGACGGGCCCGGACGTGACCACGCCAGCCGATTCGCCGGAAGCCGAGGACGCCCCTCCCGCCGACACCCCTCCCGCCGACACCGCGCCGAGGAAGCGCCGCCGCACCTGGCTGCGCGTCCTCGCCGTCGTCGTCTCCCTGGTGCTGCTGGCAGGGGCTGGGGTCTCCTGGTACCTGTACAAGCAGCTCGACGGGAACATCCACACGGACACGGACACCGCCCACGAGCTGATGCGGGTCCAGTCCGAGCGGCCCAAGGCGCTGCCCGAGGCGACCACCGCCGAGAACATCCTGCTCCTGGGTTCGGACAACCGTGGCGACGGGAACGGCAAGTACGGCCAGGACACCGGCACCCAGCGGTCGGACACCGCGATACTGCTGCACCTGGCCGCGGACCGGAAGAGCGCGACGGCGGTCAGCCTCCCGCGCGACCTCATGGTCCACATCCCCTCCTGCCGGCGGTCCGACGGCAGCATGACCAATCCCCAGTTCGCCCAGTTCAACTGGGCGTTCGAGTTCGGCGGCGCCGCCTGCACGATCCGTACGGTGGAGAAGCTCACCGGGATCCGCGTCGACCACCACCTCGTGGTGGACTTCAACGGCTTCAAGAAGATGGTCGACGCGGTCGACGGCGTCGAGGTCTGCGTCCCGCACGCCGTGCACGACGAGGACGCGCACCTGGACCTGGAGGCCGGCCGCCAGGAGCTGCACGGCGAGCAGGCACTCGGCTACGTCCGGGCCCGCAAGGGCATCGGCGACGGCAGCGACACCCAGCGCATGGACCGCCAGCAGCAGTTCCTCGCCTCCCTGGTGCAGAAGGTCGACTCCACGGGCGTGTTGCTCAACCCCGCCAAGCTCTACCCGCTGCTGGACGCCGCGACCTCCTCGCTCACCGCGGACGAGGGTCTCGACTCGCTGGCCGAGCTGTACGAGCTGGCCCAGAGCCTGCGCAAGACGCCGACGGACCAGGTGCGTTTCCTGACCGTGCCGCGGCGTCCGTACACGGCGGACCCCAACCGTGACGAACTGGTGCAACCCGCCGCGGACGAACTGTTCACGACCCTGCGCGAGGACGGGCAGGTGACCGTCGAGGGCGACAAGGGCACGGGCTCCGGCTCCGCCCGCCCGACGGCCGGCGGAACCTCCACCGCCTCTCCCGCATCTCCCACACCGTCGGGGTCGGCGAGCGCCTCCCCCTCGTACCGCGGCACCACCGCCGACCGCGACGTGTGCGGCGCCAGTGGGGATTGAACAGTTTGTCCAGGTGTAGGAGAGCGGAATTTGTCAGCGACGGGCGTACACGCTGAACTGTGGGGTTAGTGTGAGCGATCCGGCCTGTTGCAGCGGCCGAGACGGAGGACTCGATCGACCGTGGACACGCAAGGCCGTAGGCAGCACGTCGACCCGGCGGATCAGTGGGTTTTCGATCCCGAGACGGGCAGCTACCAGTTGCGGCTGGACCCCCCGCAGCAGCAGGAACCCGGCGTCCCCGCGCAGGGGACGGGCCGGCGGACACCGCGCGTCCAGCCGCAGGGCGGAAGCCGCGCGCGGCAGGGCCGTTCCGGCGCCGAGGGCGAGGGTCGCGCCACGACGGGCGGCCGCTCCACCGAGGGCAGCCGCGCAGCGGGCACCGGCAGGGCGGCGGGCGGCAACCGGGCAGGCGGCACCAGGGGCGAGGGCGGCGGCCGGGCGGCCGCGCGCACCAGCCGGCGCCGACCCAAGTCCCGGAAGTCCACCAAGAAGCGGGCCCTGATCTGGACCGCCGGAACGCTCGGGGTCGTGGTCATCGCGGCGTGCGTGGGCGTCTACGCGCTGTACCAGCAGCTCAACGGCAACATCCACACGATCGACCCGGGCATCGGCTCCAAGAACGCCACCTCCACCGGACCGGTCAACATCCTGGTCATCGGCACCGACAGCCGGCAGGGCCTGAAGGGCAAGTACGGCGACGCTGCCAACGTCGGCCACGCCGACACCACGATCCTCTTCCACGTCTCCAAGGACCGCTCCAACGCGACGGCGCTGAGCATCCCCCGGGACATCATCACCGACATCCCGGACTGCCCGACGAAGCAGTCCGACGGCTCCACGAAGATCATCCCGGGTGAGAGCGACGTCCGCTTCAACACCAGCCTGGGCCAGTACGGCCGCGACCCGGGCTGCACGATGCGCACCGTCAAGGCGTTGACGGGCATCACCCCGGACCACTTCATGATGGCCAACTTCGATGCGGTGAAGGACCTGTCGACGGCGGTCGGGGGCGTCGAGGTGTGCCTGGCCAAGGACATCGACGATCCGGACTCGCACCTGAAGCTGGACAAGGGCCGGCACGTCGTCGCGGGCGAGCAGGCGCTGGCCTTCGTCCGCACCCGGCACAGCGTCGGCTTCGGCGGCGACCTCAGCCGCATCCAGCTGCAGCAGCAGTTCCTCAGCTCGATGATGCGCACGATGAAGTCGGGCGACACGCTGACCAGTCCGACGAAGCTGCTCAAGCTGGCGAACACGGCGACGAAGGCGCTCACCGTCGACACCGGCATCGGCAGCGTGCCCAAGCTCAGCCAACTCGCCAAGGACCTGAGCCGGGTCGACACCAAGAACATCACCTTCGCGACCGTGCCGGTGATAGACAACCCGGCCGAGAAGGTGCACGCCACCGTGGTGCTGGACGAGACCAAGGCGCCGCAGCTGTTCACCATGGTGCGCAACGACGTCTCGCTCACCGAGGTGAAGAAGAAGCAGAAGGCGTCCGATGCGGCCAAGCTGAAGGGCCCCAAGGCCGACGCGATCAACGTGCGGGTCGAGGTGCTGAACGGCAGCGGGGTCTTCGGCGCCGCCCAGGACACCGTCAACTGGCTGCAGAACGACGAGGGCGTCAGCCGCTCCACCAACGGCGGCAACGCGCCCACCGAACTGCAGAAGACGACGCTGGAGTACGCCCCCAACCAGGCCGACCAGGCGCGCCGGCTGGCCGACATGATGGGGCTGCCGGCCTCGGCGCTCAAGCAGGGCACCGAGGACGCCGCCCCGCGCGCCAACATGACGCTCACCCTCGGCAAGGACTTCACCCGGGCGGGCACGCCGATCGCCCCGCCGACGAAGGCACCCGAGGGCATCCAGAAGGTCGAGGCGGACGACAAGAGCGTGTGCGCAAAGTAGCCGCCCGGCACGGGCACCAGGGTCGACAGGGGTATCAGGGGTGGGAACCGGACGATGACGGACAGTCGTGTGCGCGATCTCGGCTGGGACGACAGCCTCTACGACGACCACCCGCGGGACGGGGCCGCGCAGCGGGGCACGGACGCGGCGCGCGCCCCGCACACGGACCCTGGGCGCGGCGGCGGACAGCCGGGCGCACGGCCGCCGCAGCGCCGCAGACGCCGGGTCGTCCGGTGGATCGCGGTCACCCTCGCGGTGCTCATACTCGGGACGGCGGGGGCCGGTTACGCGTACTACGAGCACCTCAGCCACAACCTCCGCAAGGGGAAGCGGAACAGCGGCGACAGCGACGTGGCCAAGGCGCCGACGAACGCGCTGAACATCCTGCTGCTGGGCGCCGACGGCCGTAACTCCGCGGAGAACCTCAAGCTCGGCGGCGCCAGGTACACCAAGGACGAACCGCCCCGCGCGGACGTGATCATGCTGCTGCACGTCTCCGCCGACCGCAGCAACATGTCCGTGGTGAGCATCCCGCGCGACACCCGGGTGCCGATCCCGAAGTGCACCGACCCCAAGACGGGCAAGAAGTTCGCCGCCACCACGCACGCGATCATCAACGAGAGCCTGGCGCGCGGCGGCCCCGGCTGCACGCTCGCCACCGTGCAGAACCTCACCAAGGTCTACATCGACCACTGGATGATGATCGACTTCGCGGGTGTGGTGAAGATGGCCGACGCGGTCGGCGGCGTCGAGGTCTGCGTGAAGCAGCCGGTGTGGGACCACCCGACCCCGCAGCAGCCGGGCGGCTCCGGGCTGAAGCTCAGGGCGGGCTCGCAGAAGATCACCGGCAAGAAGGCCCTGCAGTGGCTGCGCACCCGGCACGCCTTCGAGAGCGACCTCGGGCGCGCCAAGGCGCAGCACATGTACATGAACTCGATGGTGCGGGAGCTGCGCTCGCAGAACGTCTTCACCGACGGCGGGCGGCTGCGGGGCCTCGCCGAGGCCGCCACCAACGCGCTGCAGGTGTCGGAGGAGATCGGCACCCCGAAGAAGCTCTTCGACCTCGGCATGCAACTCAAGAGCGTCCCGTCGAACCGGATCACGATGCTGACCATGCCGCCGGTCACGGACACCGAGAACGACCAGCACTACATGCCGGACCCGGTGGCCGCCCCCAAGGTGTGGTCGCGGCTCGTCCACGACCTCCCCTTCGACGACAAGGGGAAGAAGAAGGCGAAGAAGGAGCCCACCGGGCCGGCGGCGCGGCCCGCCGCGGACATCCCGGTCTCGGTCGTCAACGGCACCGCGGGCGACGCGACGGGCACTCCCGTGAACGGCAGGGCGCGCGCCCTGGCGACGGCGTTGGGCCAAGGCGGGTTCGGGAAGGCGGCTGCGGCCACCGCACCGCAGCCGTCGGCGGCCACCGTGATCGAGTACCCGGCCGCCGAGGGCGCGCAGGGCCGCTCGGACGCGCTCGCCGTGGCGAAGGTGTTCAAGCTCCCCGCCGGTGTTGTGAAGGAATCCTCACATGTCGCCTCCGTCACACTCCTCGTGGGCGCGGACTGGCGGGACGGGACGGTCTTCCAGGGTGCCGCCGACGACGACGGATCGCTGCCCACGAGCGCCGGGGCCCTGAACGGAGCGAATGATTCGGCCTGCATGGACGTGTACAGGCCATATCGCTGGGATCCCGGTTTGGGGTAGTGCGCACGATCGTTTTACACAGGCGATAAGAAGCGAATGCCTTGACCCCGTCGCGGTTTATGTATCGTGACCTCCAACCATCCGCGAGCAGGGCTGTTCCGGTTCCACAGGACCTTGACAGTCGCACAGCTGAGAATCACCCACGATCCGCGCGCTGCGGCGCAACCGGTGACCGTAGTGACCAGCGCGTCATGGGAGGGCACACATGCGCCACGGCAGCATCCCCGGAGGGCGGAACGCCCCCTACGATCCTCACGAACCCGGATGGGACGACTCTCCGTACGGGAACGGTCACGGGCAGCCGTACGTCCCGCAGCAGGCCACCCCGCACCCGACGGTCCCGCAGCAGCCCCAGCGCGGCGGCTACCGCCCGCAGGAGCCGCAGCGCGGCGGGTACCCGCCCCAGGAGCCGTACGCGCCCTACCAGCCGGCGGACTACGACGCCACGGGCTACGACACCGGGGGCTACGGCGACGACGGCCACCGGGCCGACCACGGCGCCTACGAGGACGACGGGGGCGACGGGGCGTCCACCGGCACCCTGACCGCGACGCAGGGCGACGGGGCGGACGACGACGGCCACGACGGCGGCGGCCGCCGCGGCAACCGCCGCCGCAAGAAGGGCAAGAGGCGCGCCCTGCGCTGGGTGGCGATCGTCACGTCGGTGGCGATACTCGGCTCGGCCGGCGCCGCCTACGCGTACTACCAGCACCTCAACGCGAACATCAAGAAGGACGCGCTGAACCTCGGCGACAGCCAGGCCGCCAAGAGCAAGGCCAACGCCGCCGGCCAGACCCCGCTGAACATCCTGCTGCTGGGCTCCGACAGCCGTGCGTCCAAGGCGAACCAGAAGCTCGGCGGCGCCAGGGCCGACGCCGACCGCAAGCCGCTCGCCGACGTCCAGATGCTGCTGCACGTCTCCGCGGACCGCAGCAACATGACCGTGGTCAGCATTCCGCGCGACACCCGGGTCACCATCCCCAAGTGCACCGACCCGGACGACGGGCGGGTCTACCCCGAGACCACGTCGGAGACGATCAACACGAGCCTCCAGCACGGCGGCCCCGGCTGCACCGTGGCCACCTGGGAGAAGCTCACCGACATATCCATCGACCACTTCATGATGATCGACTTCGCCGGCGTGGTGTCCATGGCCGACGCGGTCGGCGGCGTCCCGGTCTGCGTCAAGGGGAACGTCTGGGACCGCAAGTCCGGGCTCAAGCTCACCAAGGGCGACCACGTCATCAAGGGCAAGCAGGCCCTCCAGTGGCTCCGCACCCGGCACGGCTTCGAGGACGGCAGCGACATCGGCCGCACCCACGCCCAGCACATGTACATGAACGCGATGGTGCGCCAGCTGAAGTCCAGCGCGAAGCTCAACGACCCGGGCAAGCTGACGGGCCTGGCGGAGGCCGCCACCAAGGCGCTGACCGTCGACACCGGCCTCGGCACGGTCAAGAAGCTCTACGACCTGGGCAACGACCTCAAGGGCGTTCCCACCGACCGCATCACCATGACGACGATGCCCTGGGGCGCCGACCCGCAGAACCCGACCGCGCACGTCGTGCCGACCTCCGCGGCGACCAAGCTCTTCACGCTGCTCCGCAACGACCAGGCCGTGGACGGCAAGGCCTCGAAGAAGAAAAAGAAGACCGGCACGGCCACGGCCACCGCGAAGGCCTCGCCCAAGGGCGAGATCGCGGTGACGGTCCAGAACGGCACCGGCAGCACCTCGGTGCCCGCCACCCCCGGCCGGGCGAGCACGGTCACGGAGAAGCTGAAGACCCTGGGCTTCACCCAGGCCGAGTCCGACTCCACGCCGCAGTCGCAGTCCGGCAGCACGATCACCTACGCGAGCGACGACGACCAGGCCGACGCCCTGGCCGTGGCGAAGGCGCTGAAGCTGCCCACCGGCGCGGTGAAGAAGTCCTCGTCCGCCGAGGGCATCACGCTGGTGATCGGCGCCGACTGGACCGCCGGGTCGACCTACCCCGCGGCCAGCAGCTCCGACACCAAGGAAGTGCTGGACAGCGCGAGCGCGCTCAACGCTTCCGACGACTCGGCGTGCATGAAGGTGAACTCCTACTACAGCTGGTAGGGGTCCACCCGCCGCATCACGCGTCGGCCGCCGCCCGGACCGCCGGGCGGCGGCTGGCGATGACCCGCCGGGCGAGCGAGCGCGGGCTGGTCAGGAAGCCGTAGCCCCACGCCATGTGCATCGTGGCGAGCGCCACCGGGATCTGCAGCCGCGCGCCGGCGGACAGGCCCTTGCCGGCCGGGAGCGAGCCCAGCGCGATGGCCGCGAGGTAGCCGCCGGGGACGACGAAGCCGAGCGGGGTGACCGCGGCGCCGACCACCACACCCGCCGCGATGGCCACGACGGCGGCCGGGGCGGCCAGGTAGCGCAGGTTGACCGAGCCCTGGTGGTAACGGGTGACCACGCGGCGCCAGCGTCCGTAGTCCTTGTACTGCTTGGCCAGCGCGCGCACGCTGGGCCGCGGACGGTACGAGACGCGCAGCTCGGGCGAGAACCAGATCAGGCCGCCGGCCTCGCGGATGCGGTAGTTCAGCTCCCAGTCCTGGGCGCGGATGAACTCCTCGTTGTAGCCGCCCTGCTGCTCCAGCACCTCACGGCGGAAGACCCCGAGGTAGACGGTGTCGGCGGGGGCGGCGGCGCCGCCGGTGTGGAAGGCCGCGTTGCCGACGCCGATCTTCGAGGTCATGGCGGCGGCGACGGCGCGCTCCCAGTCGTTCTCGCCCTCGGCGTGCATGATGCCCCCGACGTTGGCGGCGCCGGTCTCCTCCAGCAGCCGCACCGCGGTGTCGATGTAGTCGGGCGAGAGCATGCCGTGGCCGTCGACCCGCACCACGACGGGGTGCCGGGAGGCCTTGATGGCGGCGTTCAGGGCGGCGGGGGTGCGGCCGGTGGGATTGGGCACCGTGTGGACGCGGGGATCCTCCCGCACCAGCTCCGCCGCGATCTCGTCCGTGCGGTCGGTGGAGGGGCCGAGGGCGATGACGACCTCGAGCTCGCCCGCGTAGTCCTGTTCGAGGATGTGGCGGACGGAGTTGCGCAGGTGCCGCTCCTCGTCGAGCACCGGCATGATCACGGAGACGGCGGGCAGCACGTGGGGGGTCGCAGCGTTCACAGCCGGACACGTTACCGCGAACGGATGATACGAACACGTGCAGGCGGGCGGGGCTCATCCCGTACGACGGTATGACTCCTTAGCGTGACTCCATGACCGTCGCTCGTCGCCGTCAGCAGCCCATCACAGCCGCCCGCCGGGCCCGGAAGCGGTCGCCCGTGCGCCGCGGGATGCGCGTCCTCGGCGCCGTCTCGCTGGGCATCCTGACCGCCAGCGGGATCGGGCACGCCGTCCTGGGGCACATGGACGACCGCCTGGCGCGGGTGGACGCCTTCGCCGGGATGAAGAACCGGCCCAACCCCACCAAGGGCACCAACTTCCTGCTGGTCGGCACCGACGTGCGCCGCGGGCTGACCGCGGCGCAGCGCACCGCGCTGCGCCTGGGCGGGGAGCCCTGCGACTGCACCGACACGATGATGCTGGCGCACCTGTCGCGGGACGGCAGGCGGGTCAGCGTGGTCGCCCTGCCGCGGGACTCGTACGCGGAGCTGCCCCGCCCCGGCAAGCTGAAGTGGGCCTGGGGGGTGGGCGGCCCCTCGCTCGCCGTCAGCACGGTCGAGAAGATGACCGGGATCAAGGTCGACCACTACGCCGAGTTCGACTTCGGCTCCTTCATGAAGACCGTCGACAAGATCGGCGGCGTCGACCTGTGCTTCGCCCAGCCGCTGCGGGACCCCCTGACCGGCCTCGACCTGCCCGCCGGCACGGTCCGCGCGGACGGCGGCACGGCGCTGCGGTACGTGCGCTCCGGTCACTACCCCGGGAGCCCCGACCTCCCGCGGATGCAGAACCAGCAACGGTTCCTGGCCGCCCTGGTCCGCCGGGTCACCGACATCGGGCTGCTGCAGAACCCCGTCAAGCTCGACCAGGTGGCCAGGGCCGCGCTGGGCTCGGTGCGCGCGGACCGGCAGACCAAGCCGGACGACCTGATCGCGCTCGCCACGGGGCTGCGGGGCGGCTTCGGGGCGAGCTCGGTGGAGTTCGCGTCGGTGCCGGTGGACGCCACGCCGTTCCGGGTGCAGGGCGTGGGCACGACCCTGCGCTGGGACGTGAAGGGCGCCGGGCGGATCTTCGACGCGCTGCGCGAGGACCGCCCGCTGACCGGCCCGGACGGCGGCCCCCTGGCCACGCCCAGCCCCTCGGCGCCCGAGCCGGAACAGGTCGACGTGCCACCCAAGTCGATCCGCGTCCAGGTCAACAACGGGACGACGGTCAACGGACTGGGGGCGCGCGTGGACAAGGAACTGCGCCGCCTGGGCTTCCGCACCACCGGTACGCCCGGCAACACCGTCCGGCACGACGCGGAGTACACGGTCATCCACTACGACCCGGGCTGGGACCGCTCCGCCAAGGCCCTGGGGACGGCCCTGCCGTACGCCGAGCTGCGGGCGGTCTCCGGGCTGGGGTCGACGCTGCGGATCACCGTGGGCGCGGACTACGACGGCGTGACCCCGGTGCGGGCCGGTGAGCCGGACCCGCCCGCGGCGCCGCCGGTGGAGCTCCCGCCCGCGCGCGGCGACCGCGTCGCGTGCGGCTGAGGGCCGGGCGCCGGGCGCCGTCAGTCCTCGAAGCCCTCGGCGGCGCGCTTCTCGCGCAGCTCCATGATCGCCCGGCGGCGGGCCAGCCGGTGCGTGCGGCGGATCTGCGCCTCCTGCAGCCGCCGCCGGTCCCGGTCGGTCTCGGGCTCGATCTGGGGCACCGGACGCGGCGCGCCCTCGGAGTCCACGGCCACGAAGACCAGGTAGGCGCTGGCGACCTGGGTCGCCGGGCCGGACTCGTTCCAGCGTTCGGCCAGCACGCGCACGCCGACCTCCATGGAGCTCCGCCCGGTCCAGTTGACCTGGGCCTGCACCTTGAGCAGGTCGCCGACCCGCACCGGTTCCAGGAAGGCCATCTCGTCCATGGCGCCGGTCACCGCGGGCCCCTCGGAGTGCCGTCCGGCGACGGCGCCCGCCGCGTCGTCCACGAGCTTCATGACCACGCCGCCGTGCACGGTGCCCAGCAGGTTCGTGTCGTGGTGGGTCATGATGTGCGCCAGCGTGATCCGCGAGGCGGACGTGGGCTTGAACGGGACAGGGTGCGGGGGTGGCTCCTCGAACATGGCTCCACCCTAAGCACTGCCGTGCCGTGCTCCCGCCGGGCACACCTTGCCCGGCGGCGGGGCCGGGCGGATGCTGAGAAAGGGGCCGACGTCCCTAAGTCCAAGAGGTGATCCGCCATGGAGAAGACGTGGACGATCAAGCTGTCGCTGGAGGAGGACGGCAGCCGCACCGCCTGCACCGCCTCGCTCTCCGGGGACGGCGCCCCGGGCGTGGTGGGCCACGGCTATTCGCGGCGCAATCCGAACGACGAGCCGGACATGCGCATAGGGGAGGACGTGGCCGCCTCCCGGGCCTGCTCCAACCTGGCGCACGAACTGCTGGAACAGGCCGCCGGAATGATCGAGACCCACACCAACGCCCCGACGCACCTCACCGGCTGAGAGCACCCGGACACAACCGGTCACCGCATCACCGCGGTCCTGTGACCTTTGCATCAGCTCTGCTTCAGAAGCGCCACGGAGGCAATGACGGGCAGGGCGGCAGGGCACACTGCGGTACATGAACGCATGGCCCGACGGTTGGTCCGACAACAGGAACCAGCGGCAGCAGCAGATCTCCGAGCCGCCGCTGCCCCCCGAGCTGTCCCCGCGCCGTGCGGCGGCGGCTCCCGGCAGCGTGCCGCGCCAGCAGGCGTACGGCAGCGGCGTCCCCGGTCACGCAGGCCCGGGCGCGGGCCACGACGGTCACGGCGGCGGCTCGTACGGCCCGCCGTCCACCGGCGGCCGCACCTCACCGCCCGGCAGCCGCAAGCGGCGGGTGAAGGCCGTCCTGATCGGTCTGGTCGTCGTGGTCGCCGCCTGGTCGATCGGCACCTACTTCTGGGCGGACGGCAAGGTGCGCCGCGAGGTGGACCTCGGCACGGTCATAGACCGCCCGGAGACCGGCGAGGGCACCAACTACCTCATCGTCGGCTCCGACAGCCGTGAGGGCCTGTCCGGCGAGCAGAAGAAGCAGCTGCACACCGGCTCCGCCGAGGGCAAGCGGACCGACTCGATGATGATCCTGCACGTCGGTGACAACGGGAACTCGCTGATCTCGCTCCCCCGTGACTCCTACGTCACGATCCCCGAGTTCAAGGGTTCCGAGTCCGGCAAGACGTTCGCCTCGCGCGGCCGGAACAAGCTCAACGCCGCCTACTCGATAGACGGACCGACGCTGCTGGTGCGCACGGTCGAGTACAACACGGGCCTGCACATCGACCACTACGCGGAGATCGGCTTCGCCGGCTTCGCGGGCCTCGTCGACGCGGTCGGCGGTGTCGAGCTGGACATCCCCCGCGACATCGACGACAAGAACTCGGGCCTGCACATCAAGAAGGGCAAGCAGACCCTCAACGGCGACGAGGCCCTGGCCTTCGTCCGCCAGCGCTACCAGGAGGCCGAGGGCGACCTGGGCCGCACCAAGAACCAGCAGAAGTTCCTCGCCGCGCTCGCGGGCCAGACGGCCACGCCGAGCACGGTCCTGAACCCCTTCAAGCTCTACCCGACCATGGGCGCGGGCCTGGACACGCTGATCGTCGACAAGGACATGAGCCTGTGGGACCTGGCGTCGATGTTCTGGGCGATGAAGAGCGTCTCCGGCGGTGAGGGCGTCTCGATGAACATGCCGACCTCGGGCTCCATCAGCACCAACGTGGGCAGCGCCCTCAAGTGGGACATGCCGAAGGTCAAGCAGCTCGTCTCGGAGCTGAAGAACGACGACAAGGTCACGGTCACGCCCGACTCCTGACCTCGTGGGACGGCCGAGGGGCCGGCCGGGCGCGCACACCGCGCCCGGCCGGCCCCTCGTTCTTCCCGCCGGCGCCCGCGGGGCTCACGGGGTGGAGGAGCCCAGGCGGTCGAGGGAGTGGTTCGCCACGTACTCGGCCATGGTGTCGTTGCGCATGGCCTCCCACAGCCGCGCGGTGCCGCTCTCGTCGAGCAGCACCACCGACTGGCCCTTGATCATGTCGAGCCCGCCGACCGGGGCGTTCATGAAGACCATGTCGCCCTCGCGCACCCCGCGCATGCTCCACATCAGGTCGCGCAGGTCCCCGTCGGAGAGCCGGTCGTCGACGCTGACCACACCGGTGACCCGGTCCAGCAGCTCCTTCGCCTTCAGCGGGTTGCTCATGGAGTCCTTGGTCAGCGTCTTGGCGATCACCGCGCGCAGGAAGGCCTGCTGGCGGTGGGTGCGGTCCAGGTCACCGCGCGGCAGGTCGTAGCGCCAGCGGACGTACGCGAGGGCCTCCTCGCCGTTCATGTGCTTCCCGTCCAGGTCCACGCCGCCGATGTCGTCGGTGAGGGTCTTGAAGCCGCTCCAGTCGATGACGGCGAGGTGGTCGACCTTCACGTCGGTGAGCCGCTGCACGGTGTCGATCAGCAGCGGCGGGCCGCCCCAGGAGAAGGCGGCGTTCAGCTTGGCCTTGCCGTTCCCCGGGATCGGGACCCAGCTGTCGCGGGGCAGCGAGACCACGTACGCGTGCTCGCGGTCGGCCGGCAGGTGCACCAGCATCATCGTGTCGCTGCGCTGGGCACCGCGCTTCCACTCCGGGGCCTTGGCGTCCCGGCCGGTGGTCGGCAGCTCGGAGCGGGTGTCCACACCGACGAGGAGGAAAGTTTCACCGCCCTTGGCGGCCTGCGGCTGCTCGCTCTCGGGCACCTTCGTCGGGAACACGTTGGGAATGCGGGCCACCTTGCCGGTGTAGTGGTCCACCGTCCACCACAGCGTCCCGGCCACCCCCAGCACCCCCGCGGCCAGCAGGACCAGCGCGCCCAGCAGCACCCTCCGGGTGCGACTGCGCCTCCTGCGGGCCGGCTCCGCCGTCCTCCCCGGCGCCGCTTCCCGCTCCGTTTCCGGGACCGCCGTCTCCTCGTGGCCCACCGGATCCGTCGTCGTCATGATCCACCCCCACCCTGTGCACCCGCTCCCCACGCGTGCGTAGGGGGCATTGTGGCGCCTGGGACGGTGCCATGCCCATGCCCCGGCCCCCTTCGGTGCACGCGCCGGGGAAAGCCCGGTCACCGCCCGGGGCTATGCTCAACCTCGCAATCAGGCCACGACCTGGGAGGGACCGTCCGCATGGCGCTCAAGCTCACCGTGATCGGCACCGGCTACCTCGGCGCCACGCACGCCGCGGCGATGGCCGAGCTGGGCTTCGAAGTGCTGGGCCTGGACATCGACCCCGCCAAGATCGAGACCCTCGCCGCGGGCCGCGTGCCCATGTACGAACCGGGCCTGGAGGAACTGCTGCGCCGCCACGTCGCCGGCCTGCCGGACTCCAGCGGGCGGCTGCGCTTCACCACCTCCTGGGAGGAGGTCGCCGCCTTCGGCGACATCCACTTCGTCTGCGTGAACACCCCGCAGAAGCAGGGCGAGTACGCCTGTGACATGAGCTACGTCGACAGCGCCTTCGAGCTGCTCGCCCCGCACCTGCAACGGCCCGCACTGGTCGTCGGCAAGTCGACCGTCCCGGTCGGCAGCGCGGCACGGCTGGCGGCCCGCCTCGCCGAGCTCGCCCCCGCAGGGGACGGGGCGGAACTGGCGTGGAACCCCGAGTTCCTGCGCGAGGGCTTCGCGGTCCAGGACACCCTCCACCCGGACCGGATCGTGGTCGGCGTCGCCTCCGGGCACGCCGAGAAGCTGCTGCGCGAGGTCTACGCGGCCCCCGTCGGCGAGGGCACCCCCTTCGTCGTCGCCGACTACCCGACCGCGGAACTGGTCAAGACGGCGGCCAACGCCTTCCTCGCCACCAAGATCTCCTTCATCAACGCCATGGCCGAGGTCAGCGAGGCGGCCGGCGGCGACGTGGTGAAGCTCGCCGAGGCCATCGGCCACGACGAGCGGATCGGCGACAAGTTCCTGCGCGCCGGCATCGGCTTCGGCGGCGGCTGCCTGCCCAAGGACATCCGCGCCTTCATGGCCCGCGCCGGTGAGCTCGGCGCCGACCAGGCGCTGACCTTCCTGCGCGAGGTCGACTCCATCAACATGCGCCGCCGCAGCCACATGGTCGAGCTCGCCCGCGAGGCCTGCGGCGGCAGCGGCTTCCTCGGCAAGCGCATCGCGGTGCTCGGCGCGGCCTTCAAGCCCGACTCCGACGACGTGCGGGACTCCCCCGCGCTCAACGTCGCCGGGCAGATCCACCTCCAGGGCGGCCAGGTCACCGTGTACGACCCCAAGGCCATGGACAACGCGCGGCGGCTCTTCCCGACGCTCGGGTACGCCGCGACGGCGCTGGAGGCGGTCCGCGGGGCCGACGTCGTACTGCACCTCACGGAGTGGCGGGAGTTCCGCGAGCTCGACCCGGCGGTGCTCGGGGCGGTGGCCCGGCACCGGCACGTCATCGACGGGCGGAACGCGCTGGAGCCGGCGGTGTGGCGTGCGGCGGGCTGGACGTTCCGGGCGATGGGCCGCCCCCACGCGTAGCCCTCCGGGCTGCGGCCCGGGGTGCCCCTTGCGGCCCGTTGTCGTGTGCGGGTTGTTTGCGCCTGCGGCGGGCGGTTTTCCCGCCGCCCACCCGATTGCCCGGCGCGGCACCGACCCCAGGCACACGGTGCGCAGGCCCGCACGAACCGTGCCGGGCAATCGGGCGGGAGGGCGGGGGAGAAACCGCAACAGCAACAACCGCGGCGCCGCACAAAGACGCGCCGAGGGCCCGGAGCGTGCCGCTCCGGGCCCTCGGCGCGTGCGCGGGGCACAGACGTCAGTGGACGTCGCCCATGAGCTGGATGACGCGCTTGCGGTACGCGATGAAGGCCGCGCCCACGGCGAGCGCCACGAAGCCCTGGACCGCGAAGGAGGTCTCCGACAGGAAGCCGTCGCCGATGACCAGCTGGAGGATGGCCGCCACGCAGTCACCTGCCGTCACGGCGAGGAACCACAGGCCCATCATCTGGCTGGCGTACTTGGCCGGGGCCAGCTTGGTGGTGACCGACAGGCCCACCGGGGACAGGCACAGCTCGGCGGTGGTCTGGATCAGGTAGACCACGGCCAGCCACAGCGGGGTGACCTTGGCGTCGCCCGAGGCGGCGGCCTGCGCCAGCATCATCACGACGAAGGAGGCGCCGATGCCGATGAGACCGAGGGCGAACTTCACGGTCGTGCTCGGGTTCTTCCGGCGCAGCCGCATCCACAACGCGGCGAAGACCGGGGCCAGGGCCATCACGAACAGCGGGTTCAGCGACTGGAACCAGCTCTCGGGGAAGTCGAAGCCCCACAGCGTGGACGCGGTGTGCTCGGAGGCGAAGACCGTCAGGGTCGAACCGGACTGGTCGTAGATCATCCAGAACAGGGCCGCCACGATGAAGAACCAGATGTAGCCGGTGACCTTGGTCTTCTCGTCCGAGGTGAGCTCCTGGTCGCGTCGGATGCGCCAGAAGTAGAAGCTCGGCACGGCCAGGCCCAGCAGGGAGAGCGGCCACAGCACCCAGTTGATCGTGAAGTGACCCGTGAAGGTGACCACGCCGTAGAAGACGACGGCGGCGACCAGCCACAGCAGGGCCTTCTTCATCAGGCCGGCGCGCTCGGCGGCGTCCAGCGGCGTGGGGACCACGCTGGAGACCGGCGCGAGGTGCTTGGTGCCGATGAGGAACTGGGCGAGGCCGAGCGCCATGCCGACACCCGCGAGGGCGAAGCCCAGGTGCCAGTTGACCTGCTGGCCGACGGTGCCGATGACCAGCGGGGCGAGGAAGGCACCGAGGTTGATGCCGATGTAGAAGATCGTGAAGCCGCCGTCGCGGCGCGGGTCGTTGCGGTCCGGGTAGAGCTGGCCGACCATCGTCGAGATGTTCGACTTCAGCAGGCCGGAGCCCACGGCGATGAGGACCAGGCCGACGAAGAAGGAGGCCTTCACCGGCACGGCCAGCAGGAAGTGGCCGATCATGATGATCGCGCCGCCGATGGCGACCGTACGGCGCGGGCCCCACAGGCGGTCGGCGAACCATCCGCCCGGCATCGCCAGCAGGTACACCGTGGCGGTGTAGACGCTGTAGATGGCAAAGGCGGTGGCGGCCTTCATGCCGAGGCCGCCGTCCGCGACCGAGGCCGTCAGGTAGAGGACGAGCAGCGCCCTCATGCCGTAGTAGCTGAAACGCTCCCACGTCTCGGTCAGGAAGAGAGTGACCAGGCCGCGGGGGTGGCCGAGGAAGTTCCTGCCGCTGAATCCGGAGTTCGGCGCGGCAAGGCCCTCAGTCAGGCTGGACGCCATGGACTTTCCTTGCTTCTCGGGACGCGCTGCGAGAGCGGTGCGCGCCCGGGTGGGGGGTGACCGGCACCGGGGCGCACCAAGGCGCACCGGGATCCACGGCCGACGCCTCACAGGCGCGGCCCCGGCCTACAGGTCGTTGACTGAAATACTGGTGGGGACCGGTCCCGTCGCAGAAGGGTCCTTCGACGCGTGGGGCGCGCCAGAGGTCCCATGGGCTGTTTCGGGCCTTTCGTTACCTTATGGCAGCGCGAGATGTGCTATATGGGATGACTTGAGATGTACCTCACAACAGTGACGGCCCGCCCGGCGTGCGGTTTCTCCGGGCGGACTACCATCAGCCCATGACCCGCGTACTGCTCGCCGAGGACGACGCATCCATCTCGGAACCGCTCGCACGCGCGCTGCGCCGCGAAGGGTACGAGGTCGAGGTGCGCGAGGACGGACCCGCGGCGCTCGAAGCCGCCCTGCTCGGCTCCTTCGATCTTCTGGTGCTCGACCTGGGGCTGCCCGGAATGGACGGGCTGGAGGTGTGCAGGAGGCTGCGCACCGAAGGCCATGGCTTCCCGGTGCTGGTGCTCACCGCCCGCGCCGACGAAGTGGACACGGTAGTCGGCCTGGACGCCGGCGCCGACGACTACGTGACCAAGCCCTTCCGGCTGGCCGAGCTGCTGGCCCGGGTGCGGGCGCTGCTGCGGCGCGGCACCGCCGAGGCCCAGCATCCCTCCACCCAGGGCGTGCGGATCGACGTCGAGTCGCACCGCGCGTGGATGGGCGACGAGGAACTGCAGCTCACCGCGAAGGAGTTCGACCTCCTACGGGTGCTGGTGCGCGACGCCGGCCGGGTGGTCACCCGGGAGCAGCTGATGCGCGAGGTCTGGGACACCACGTGGTGGTCCTCCACCAAGACCCTGGACATGCACATCTCGTGGCTGCGCAAGAAGCTCGGCGACGACGCGGCGGCCCCCCGCTACATCTCCACGGTGCGCGGTGTCGGCTTCCGGTTCGAGAAGAACTAGCACGCCCGGGGCCCTCACGGTCTGAGACGCTTCACTCATGCGCCGCCGTCTCATCCAGTCCACGCTCGCCGTGGTGCTCGTCGTCATCGCCGTCTTCGGTGTCTCCCTCGTCCTGGTGGAGGCCCGGACGATCGAGAACAGCGCCAAGGAGAGCGTGGACTCGGAGGCGGTCCGGCTGGTCGGCATCGTCGAGAGCAGGATGATCGGCGAGGAGCGGATCAGCCGCGAGGTGCTGGCCCAGCAGATCGCCCCCGGGCGGTACGCGCTGGTGCAGATCCCCGGGGCGGACCCGATCACCATCGGCACCAGGCCCACGGGCCAGGTGATCTCCTCCCGGCAGACCGGCGAGCAGGGCGAGATCGTCACCGTCGAGGAGTCCCGCAGCAAGGTCAGCCAGGAGATCGGCCGCACCCTGCTGATCATCCTGGCGGTGGCGCTGCTGGCGGTGCTGGCCGCCGTCGTGCTCGCGGTGCGCCAGGCGCGCCGGCTCGGCAGCCCGCTGACCGACCTGGCGGAGACCGCGGAGCGCCTGGGCTCGGGCGACCCGAGACCGCGCCACCGGCGCTACGGGGTGCCGGAGCTGGACCGGGTCGCCGACGTGCTGGACCGCAGCGCCGAGCGGATCGCCCGGATGCTGACCGCCGAGCGGCGCCTGGCGGCCGACGCCTCCCACCAGCTGCGGACGCCGCTGACGGCGCTGTCGATGCGGCTGGAGGAGATCATCGCCACGGCCGAGGACGAGGACGCCGTCAAGGAGGAGGCGACGATCGCACTCGGTCAGGTGGAACGGCTCACGGACGTCGTGCAGCGGCTGCTCACCAACGCGCGGGACCCGCGGACCGGCTCGGCGGTCGTCTTCGACATCGACGACGTGATCAAGCAGCAGGTGGAGGAGTGGCGCCCGGCGTACCGCAGCGCGGGCCGGGCCATCACCTCCGCGGGCAAGAAGCGGCTGCGCGCGGTCGGCACCCCTGGGGCGGTGGCCCAGGTGCTGGCGACGCTGATCGAGAACGGGCTGATGCACGGCTCCGGCACGGTCGCGATCTCCACCCGGGTCACCGGGACGCAGGTCGTGGTCGAGGTCACGGACGAGGGGCAGGGCGTGCCGCCGGAGCTGGGGGCCCGGGTCTTCGAGCGCACGGTCAGCGGCCGCAACTCCACCGGCATCGGCCTCGCGGTCGCGCGCGACCTGGCCGAGGCCGACGGAGGCCGGCTGGAGCTGCTGCAGCAGCGTCCTCCGGTCTTCGCGCTCTTCCTGGCAGGGGAGGACCGGGCCACCCGCGGGAGGGGCACGGAGAAGCGCTAGCCGGCCTTCAGCGCGCGGAGGACCGGGCGCCGTGGGTTCCGGTCCTGGCGCCGGGGGTCTCGGTGCCCTTCGCGACCAGGAACGATTCTGCCTGCTGCACCGTCTCGCGGACGGGCAGTGCCTTGAACACCCAGGAGCGGTAGGACCAGAAGCGGAACAGGGTCGCCACGCCGATGCCGATGAACTTGAAGACGTTGCTCTGCAGCGGGCTGTCCCAGCCGAAGGCGTAGGTCGCCGTGTAGAGCACCCCGTTCTCGATCACCAGGCCCACCGCGCTGAACGCCAGGAAGAGGGTCAGCTCGCGGGTACGGCCCGACTTGTCGCGGTCACGGTAGGTGAAGTAGCGGAAGCCCACGTAGTTGAAGACGATCGCGACGACGGTCGCGATGATGCTGGCCCGTACGACCTGGAGGTCGGTGACGTGCCGGACGAAGTTGAAGACCCCGATGTTGACCAGGACCCCCGCCCCGCCGACCGCCCCGAACTTGGCGATCTCGCGGGTCATCGCGGTCAGCCGGTTCCGCAGTCCTGCGCGGGTGCTGGACCCGGTCGCACCGTCCATGTGATCGTTCGGCCCCGTCTGTGTCTGGTCAGTGACCTTCATGCTATCCGGGGCCCCCGCGGGACGGCGGTCGGTGCGACATTCGTGCCCCGATATCCTGGTGACTGTGACATTCCCGGTAGTCGGCATGATCGGCGGCGGCCAGCTCGCCCGTATGACCCACGAGGCGGGCATCCCCCTCGGCATCAGGTTCAAGCTCCTCAGCGACACGCCCGTGGACTCCGCGGCCCTGGTCGCCGGGGAAGTCGTGGTGGGCGACTACCGCGACCTCGACACGTTGCGCGCGTTCGCCGCCGGCTGCGACGTGATCACCTTCGACCACGAGCACGTCCCCACCGAGCACCTGCGGGCGCTGGAGGCCGACGGCATCGCCGTCCGCCCCGGGCCCGACGCGCTGGTGCACGCCCAGGACAAGGGCGTGATGCGCGCGAAGCTCGACTCGATCGGCGTGCCCTGCCCGCGGCACCGCATCGTCTCCGGCCCCGCGGACGTGACGCGCTTCGCCGAGGAGGGCGAGGGATACCCCGTCGTGCTCAAGACGGTGCGCGGCGGCTACGACGGCAAGGGCGTGTGGGTCGTCCGCGACGAGGCCGGTGCCGCCGAGCCGTTCCGGGCGGGCGTGCCGGTGCTGGCCGAGGAGAAGGTCGACTTCGTGCGGGAGCTGGCGGCCAACGTCGTGCGCTCCCCGCACGGGCAGGCGGTCGCCTACCCGGTGGTGGAGTCCATCCAGGTCGACGGCGTGTGCGACACGGTGATCGCGCCGGCGCCCGAGCTGCCGGAGGCGCGGTCGGTGGAGGCCCAGCGGCTCGCGCTGACCATCGCCAAGGAACTCGGTGTCGTCGGGCACCTGGCGGTCGAGCTCTTCGAGACCCGGGACGGCCGGATCCTCGTCAACGAGCTGGCCATGCGCCCGCACAACAGCGGCCACTGGACCCAGGACGGCGCCATAACCTCGCAGTTCGCCAACCACCTGCGCGCGGTGCTGGACCTGCCGCTGGGCGATCCGCGCCCGCGCCAGCCGTGGACGGTGATGGCCAACGTGCTCGGCGGCGACTACCCCGACATGTACGCGGCGTACCTGCACTGCATGGCCCGGGACCCGCAGTTGAAGATCCACATGTACGGCAAGGACGTGAAGCCCGGCCGCAAGGTGGGCCATGTCAACACCTACGGCGACGACCTGGCCGAGGTGCGCGAACGCGCCCGGCACGCCGCCGACTACCTGCGAGGGACGATCCAAGAGTGAGCAATCCCGCTGGGCCGCTGGTCGGCATCGTGATGGGTTCCGACTCCGACTGGCCGGTCATGGAGGCCGCCGCGCAGGCGCTGGACGAGTTCGAGGTGCCGTACGAGGTCGACGTCGTCTCCGCGCACCGCATGCCGCGCGAGATGGTCGCGTACGGCGAGCAGGCCGCCGAGCGCGGCCTCAAGGCGATCATCGCGGGCGCCGGCGGCGCGGCGCACCTGCCCGGGATGCTGGCGTCGGTGACGCCGCTGCCGGTGATCGGCGTGCCCGTACCGCTGAAGTACCTGGACGGCATGGACTCGCTGCTGTCCATCGTGCAGATGCCCGCCGGTGTCCCGGTCGCCACGGTCTCGGTGGCCGGCGCGCGCAACGCCGGCCTGCTGGCGGTGCGCATGCTCGCCGCGCACGACGCCGAACTGCTGGAGCGCATGCGGCACTTCCAGGACGAGCTGAACCAGCAGGCCACCGAGAAGGGCAAGCGCCTGCGTGCCAAGGTGGAGGGGTCGGCCGGCTTCGGTTTCGGAGGGAAGAAGTAGTCCATGGACCTGCTCGCACACGCACAGGAGCTGCTCACCGCCCACCCCGTGGTGGACGGCCACAACGACCTCCCGTGGCGGTTGCGCGAGCAGGTCCGCTACGACCTCGACCGGCGGGACATCGCCGGTGACCAGTCCGCCCACCTGCACACCGACATCCCCCGGCTGCGGGCGGGCGGCGTCGGGGCGCAGTTCTGGTCGGTGTACGTCCGCAGCGACCTCACCGGGGGCGACGCGGTCGTCGCCGTGCTGGAGCAGATCGACTGCGTGCTGCGCCTGGTCGGCCGTCACCCGGACGCCCTGCGCCTCGCGGTGACCGCGGACGAGATGGAGGCCGCCCGCACCGAGGGCCGCATCGCCTCCCTGATGGGCGCCGAGGGCGGGCACAGCATCGCCAACTCCCTGGGTGTGCTGCGGATGCTGTACACGCTGGGCGTGCGCTACATGACGCTCACCCACAACGACACCATCGACTGGGCCGACTCTGCCACGGACGAGGCGCGGCACGGCGGCCTGACCGCCTTCGGCGAGGAGGTCGTCCGCGAGATGAACCGCCTCGGCATGCTCGTCGACCTCTCCCACGTCTCCCCCGGCACCATGCGGGCGGCGCTGCGGGTCAGCCAGGCCCCGGTGCTCTTCTCGCACTCCTCCTCGCGCGCCGTCTGCGACCACGTCCGCAACGTCCCGGACGACGTCCTGGAGCAGCTGCCCCGCAACGGCGGCGTCGCGATGGCCACCTTCGTGCCGCAGTTCATCCTGCCGGCGGCCGCCGAGTGGATCGTCGGCGCGAACGAGAACATGAAGGCCCACGGCCTGCACCCGCTCGACCAGTCCGCCGAGGCCCAGGCCGTCCAGGAGGCCTACGCGGCCGACCACCCCCGGCCGGTCGCGGACATCGGCACCGTCGCCGACCACCTCGACCACATGCGCGAGGTCGCCGGCGTCGACCACCTCGGCCTCGGCGGCGACTACGACGGCGTCGCCCACCTCCCCGAGGGCCTCGGCGACGTCTCGGGGTACCCGCGGCTGTTCGCCGAACTCCTGCGCCGCGGCTGGTCCGAGGACGACCTCGCGAAGCTGGCGTGGCGCAACGCGGTCCGCGTGCTGCGCGACGCCGGGTCGGTGGCGGAGGGTCTGCGGGGCGAGCGCGGGCCGTCCAACGCCTCGATCGAGGAGCTGGACGGCCCCACCGCGCGGTAGCCGGTGCGCGCCCCGGGAGTCAGCGCCGCAGGCGGCTCCACGGGGTGAAGGTGAAGACCGCGCCGCCGAGGAGGAGGACGGTCCCCGCGACGAGGGCGAGGGCGTGCAGGGCGGCCCGGTCGGAGGAACCGGTGTCGGCGAGGCCGCCGGAGGTGCCGGTCGTGCCGCCCGACGTGCCGGACGACCCGCCGGAACCGCCGGTGATGCCGCCCTCCTGGCCGGTGACGTCCAGGGTCAGGGAGACTCCGGGGTCCTTGATGGGGGTGCAGGTCGTGGTGGTGCCGAGGGCCTCGACGGTCAGCACGCCCGGGGTGAGGGTGGCCTGCCCGTCGTGGGCGGGTGTGTACCTGCCGGTGAGGTCGGGGATCTCGATGGGGTCGCCCGCCTTGATGGGGTCCTTGTTGGTGGGGCCCTCGACGGCGACCTCGCCCTGGTCCACCCCGCCGACCTCGACCTTCATGGAGGGTTTGACGGAGTCGGCGGGTATGTCGGCGGGGCTGTCCATCACGGACTCGCCGAAGCGGACGGTGAGGTCGTAGGCGCCGCCCTTCTCCTCGGCGTCGATCCGCACGGGCGAGACCGCGCTCTTGTCGCCGATCGGGGTCTTGCAGGCGTAGGAGACGTCGACCTCCTTGCCGGTGTGGGAGGTTCCGCCGGTGGCGGTGCCGCTGGGCGTGGTGCTCGGCGTCGTCGTGGGGGTGGTGCTCGGCGTGGTGGTGGGGGTCGTGGTCGGGGTGGTCGTCGGCGTGCCGGTGCCGCCGCCGTCCGCCGTCACCTTGATCGTCGCGGCGACCGGGACGGTGCCGGTGGGCACGCACCTGGTGTCCGTGGAGAAGGCGTTGATGGCGTAGCCGCCGGGGGTGAGCGTCACGTCGCCGGGTGCGGTGAGCTTCAGCGTGCCCTTCATGTCGGAGAGCTTCATCTCGCTGTTCTTGGGGATCGCCGGGTTCTCGCGCGGTCCCTCGACGGCCAGGCCGCCGCTCTGGGCGCCGGCGACGGTGATCTCACCGGACGGCTTGACGCTGTTCGCGGGGAGGTCGATGAGGTCCGGGTTCTTGGAGGCGGCCTGGGTGAACTTCCAGACCACCTCGATCTCGTCGCCCACCGCGGCCGTGGCGGGCGCGCTGATGTCGGCCTTGGTGGTCCCGTTGACCTTGGGCAGGCCGGACGCCGAGGGCGGGGTGCACTCGGTGGCGTACGCCACTTCGGCGGCAGCGGCCGGGAGGGCCGCGGCGAGGACGCCCGCACCGCTGAGCATCAGGGCGAGGCCGACGGCGGTGGCGGCCCGGGATCGTCGGTGGGTCACGTGTGGTTCCTTTCGTGGCGGTGGGCGGTGCCGTCCGTCCATGAGGTGGCCTCAGCGGTGCGGTGCTGCGGCTGGTGGTCGTGGCTGAACCACGGCAGCGCGGGCGCCGGGCCGGCCGGCGGGCCGGGGGGCGGGCCCGCAGGTCCCGGGGCACCCGGGCGGACCCGGTTGACGACGGCCATGCAGAGCCGGAAGAGCGCGGCGGGCACGACGACGCAGAGCAGGAGCCAGAAGAGGGTCACGCCCCAGGGGCGCGGGACGTCCCAGGGCTCGGTGACCAGCACCTTGCCCCCGTGCTCCAGGGTCACGGTGTAGTCGCCGTGGGCGCCGGCCGCCAGCTCGACGGGCAGCTCGACCCGGGCCTTCCTGCCCGGCTGGACGGTGCCGCGCCAGGTGCGCTCCTCCCACTGGGGCCCGAAGAGCCCGTGGGAGGTACCGACCCGGAAGACGGGGTCCTTGGCCGGGCCCGTGCCGAGGTTGCCGACGGTGAGCACCAGGCGCCGGCCGGGCGGGGCGCCGAACCAGGTGAGCAGGCCGTTCGAGCCGTCGAGCCGGGCGCTGAGCACGGCGAGCCGGCCGTCGCCGGTGCGCTCGGGCAGCGGGGCGGTCGGGTGGCCGGCGACGACGAAGGGCGCGTCCACCAGCGTGTGCTCGCCGGTGACGGTGGCGACGTGGACGACGCACGGGCAGGGCTCGGGCGGCTCCGCGACCGGCATCGCGCGGCGGAAGGCGCCGTGGGCGTCGGTGGTGACGGCCCGGCCGTACGCGTTGGCACAGGAGTTGGTGCCGCCGATCGCGTTCTGGCCGCAGATCAGCAGCGTGAGCAGGGTGTCCGGCCGCCAGCCGGTGCCCCGTACGGTGATGTCGCCGCCGGCGCCGGCCTGCTCGGGGCTGACGGTCACGGCCGGGCCGGGAGCCGCCGCGGCGGGGGCGGGGGCGCTCAGGAGGAGCAGCGCGAGGAGGCAGAGGGCTGCCGCGGGGATCCGGTGGGTGCGCCGTCGCATGGGCCTCACGCCGTCCTGCCGCCGACGGTCGCGCCGGTGGCGCCGGGGTCGTCGGGTCCGCCGCCCGCGCGGGCCGCGAGGTCGGTGCCGCCGGCCTCGTACGGCTCCTCCCCCACCGCCGGGTCCGCCGGCGCCGCCCGGCGCCGCGCGCGGACCCGCACCAGCAGGATGACCAGGCCCCCGAGGAGGGCCAGGGCGAGGCCCACGGCCGCCCAGGGCACCGCGAGGAACGAGGCGCCGGCGGTCTCGTCGACGTCGGCGCGTACCGCGGTGACGCGCAGCCGCACGCCGACCCGGTCGAACTGCGGGGCGCCCGCCCAGGGCTCGGTGAGCTCGACGCGCTGGCCGGGCAGCAGTTCCAGGGGCAGGGTGCGTGCCGGGCGGTCCAGCAGCGTGCGGCCGAACAGGCCCCGCGCGGTGACGGCGAGCCGCGGGGTGAGCGAGACGTTGCCCCGGTTGACGAGGGTGTAGCGGATGGTGGCGTGGCTGTCGCCGGCGCCGGGGAACAGCGGTCCGCCGTGGCCGACGGTGACGTGCTCCACGGACAGGGCGGCGAGGCCTGGTCCTGCGACGCGCAGGTAGACGCGGGCCCCGACGGCCCTGCGCACGCCCACCCGTACGTCGCCCGGGGCGGCGCCGACGCGGGTGTCGAGGGCGACGATCGCACCGGGGTGGTCGCCGGGCGAGGCGTCGGCGGGGACGGTGACGGTGAAGGGGATGTCGGCGCGGGTGCGGGCGGGGATGGTGATGCTGCTCCGGGCCAGCCGTACCCAGGAGCCGAGGTCGGTGTTCTCCTCGTCGGCACCGCGCACGGCGAAGCCGCCGTCGCGCGGGGTGTTGTAGGCGTCCGCGCCGTAGAGCCGGAAGGTCATCGGCCCGCCCGAGAGGTTGGAGACGGAGACCTTGTCCGCGATCGTGGTTCCGGGGTCGGCCTCCAGGCTGAAGAAGGGCCGTTCCTGGGCGGTGGGGCTGCGGTCCTTCGCCCCGGCGGCCGGGGCCGGGAAGACCGACCAGCGGCCGTTGTCCGCGGCGAGGGCGGCGGGAGCGGATGCCGTGCCGAGGCCGAGGAGACCGAGCAGGACGAGGAGGACGAGGAGGACGGTCGGGAGCGCGCCGGACGCCCTGGCTCCGGCACTGGCTCTGGTCATGGCGGCGCTCCCTCGCGGTCCGGTGGTGGGCCGGTCGCGGCGGCCGGCCCACCCGAGCTATCTGACTGTGCGTCAGGTAAGCGTGAGGGTCAAGACTCCGGAGTAGCTTCCCGTGGCGGAGAACGCGGGCACGTCCAGCGACAGTCCCGCGTCCACGGTGAACTCGCCACCGGTCAGGGTCCCGTCAGACGCCTGGGCCAGCGTCGCGCCCGCGCTGCCCACGGTGCCGGCGGAGCCCGCGGCGCAGGTGCTGGGACTGCCGGACGCCGCGACGCACGCGGGCTGCCAGCTGAGCCGGTCGGCGCCGATGAGCGCGCCGCCGGGCCCCTTGAAGTCGGTGACCTTGCCGGTGAGCGACCAGCCCGTGCTCCCGCCGCGGAAGTCCTTGACGGTCACGGTCTGCAGTGCGCCCGTGGAGGGGCCGCCCTCGCCGAAGTCGACGGGGGCCATCTCGACGGTGTCCCCGGCCTGGGCCATCGACAGGGTGCCCGCCTTCACCGAGGTGGTGAGCTTCTGACTGCCCGGCGGCGGCGGGGTGGTGTCGATGACGGTGTAGGCCACCGGCCCGGCGGCGGTCGCCGGGTCGTACCCGCCGCCCTCGAACGCGACGATGCCGGTGGTGTCGAGGTCGCCGACGGCCAGCGTCGCGCTGAAGGCACCGGAGCCGTCGGCCGTGGCGGAGGTGAACTCACCGGTGGCGGTGGCGCCCTGGACGCCCGCGACGGTCACGGCGGCGCCCGCGGTGAAGCCGGTGCCCGTGACCGTGACCTGCGCCCCGATCGGGCCGGAGGAGGAACCGAGCGCGATGTGCCGGCCGTTGGGCGCGGCCACGGTGATGGTCTCGGCGACGGGGGCGGGCGGGTTGAGCACGGTGCAGGGGGTGTCGGCCGAGATGCCGTAGTCGGAGTGGACGTTGTAGTCGCCCGGGGTGAGGGTGATCTGACCGGGCGCGGTGACCGTGAAGGTGCCGGTGATGGTGAAGTTCGGGAAGTCGGCACCGGCCGGGATGACCGGGTTCTCCTTGGGGCCGACGAGAGTGAGCTCCTGCGTCTGCGCGCCGCCGAGCCGCACCTTGACGGTCGGGGTGATCTGGTCCTCGGGGATGGGGAGGTTGAAGCTACTGGTGTTGGCCATGGGGCCGTCCAGCACGTAGGTGACGGTGACCGTGTCGCCGACCTGCGGGGTCGCGTCGCTCACCGAGATGCCGGCGACGGTCGGCCCGTCGAACGGCGGGATGCCGGAGATGCCCGGCGGAATGCAGTGCACCTGGAAGGTGGAGGCCGCCGCGGCGACGGGCCCGGCAAGGAGGGTCCCGCCGCCCAGTGCGAGGGCGAACGCCCCGAGCACGGCGGCGGACCTCCGTCTCCATAAGGCGCCATTGCGAGGAAACGCGATCATTTTGCACCTCTTGATCACTTTTCTGGTACAGAGTCCCTTTCTGTACCGCCGACGGTCATTGACGTCCGGCGATCAAGAGAAGTCAATGCGAAAGCCTGACCGAATTTGACGGATCGTCAGATCCGGTGTCCTGGACGGCGGGTCAGCCAGAGCACGCCGGCGGCGCCCAGGAGCAGGACGGTGCCACCGAGGGTGCCCAGGGCGACGGCGCCGTCCTCGGGCCCGGTCCGCGGCAGGGACTCGCCGCCGGACCCGCCCGAACCGCCGGAGGCGGAGCCGCCCTTGGACCCGGCCGCCGCGGTGACGTCGAGGGTCAGCGAGGGCCCCGGGCCGTTCCCCGGGGTGCAGGTCGTCGTCGTACCGAGGGCCTTGATGGTGAGCACCCCCGCGGTGAAGGTGACCTTGCCGCTCCTGCGCGGGACGTAGGTGCCCGACAAGTCGTTGATCTTGATCGGGGTGTTGGCGGGCACGGTCGCGGCGTTCGCGGGACCCGACACCTTGAGCGACCCGCTGTCGGCCCCGCCGAGGGTGATGAGGGCACTCGGATTCATGGCGCCCTTCCCCAGGTCGACGGGACTGGAGGAGACGCCCTTGCGGAACGACATCACGATCCTGTAGCCCGACCCCGATGTGGTGGCGGTGATGTCGATGGGCGAGACGGCGCTCTTGTCGCCGATCGGGGTCTTGCAGTCGTATGTGACGTCCACGACCTTCGCGTACGCGGCCGGGGCGCTGCCGAGGACGGCCGCCGCCGCCATGACGGCGCCGGCGGTCGACACCGCGGCCACCTTGCGCTTGGGGAGCGACACCGGATGTCTCCCTTCCCCCAGAAGTTACTGACGGTCCATCAGATGTGGCGCGACAGTACGCCCGTGAGGGAAAGAGGGGAAGAGATCCGGCTCAGGCCGGGGCGGCGACCTCGGCCCAGACCGTCTTGCCCGGCCGGCCGTCGGCGTGGCGTACGACCCCCCAGTCCAGGCAGAGCCGCTGCACTATGAACATCCCGTGCCCGCCAGGCCGTCCGGCCCGGTGCGGGGTCCGCGGGGCGGGACTGCCGGAGCCGCCGTCGGCGACCTCCAGGCGCAGCGCCTTGGAGTGCCGGAACAGCCGCAGCTCCTCGGGACCGCCCGCGTGCAGGCAGGCGTTGGTGACCAGCTCGGACACCACCAGCAGGACGTCCTCGGCCGCCGCGCGGCGGTCCGCGGTCTCGGCCGGCAGCCAGCCCCAGTCGTAGAGGGCCTGGCGGGTGAAGTCACGGGCGCTGGGCACCACGCCGGCCACGTCGGCAAGGGAAAGCCGCCGTGCCTCAGCGTCCTGGGCGCCCTGGGCGCGCGGCGGCAGTGCCGCATCGCCCGGATCCGGGTCGCGGTCGTCGGCCGTAGGGGGCCGGGTGGTGCTCATCAGCGCCTCCACTCACCGATGTCCGCCAGTGTCCGAAGTGATCCCGAGGTCTCTCCTGCCCGGGCCGCTCCGGTGAACACCTCCGGATGCGGACGAAACAGGGCGTGCCACAACGCCCCCGTGGGGAGCTGCTGCGGAGGGTCACTCCTTGAGGGCGTCGTCCAGGGTGTCGTGGACGGTGAACACGGCCTCGGCCCCGGTGATCGCGAAGACCTTGGCCACGGCCGGCTTCATCCCGGCCAGATGGACCGCCCCGCCCGCGGCCTCGGCCTTCAGCCGGGTGCCGAGCAGGACGTTGAGTCCGGTGGAGTCGCAGAACTCCAGATGCGTGCAGTCCACCACGAGGGTGCCGAAGCCGTCCTCGATCAGTGCGTCGAGCGGCTCGCGCAGCAGGTCGGCGGTGTGGTGGTCGAGCTCACCGGCAGGTGCCACGACCGCCTTCGTGCCGTACCGCTGCACGGAAACGTGCAGCCGGTCCCGCCCGGCCGTGTCGACCATCTCGCGGTCCATGCACACTCCTCCCGGACGACTCGGCGATCCGCATCTCGCACCCTACGCGTTTCCTGATCAGGGCGGTAGTCGCTCCGGCGGCGGCCCGCAGATCGATGACCGCCGGGTTGCAATATCCGCGCCGAACGGGGTAGGCGTTGAGTGTGGGCTGAATTTCACGCTCCGCTTGCCCTGCCGCCGCACCGAGGAGGAGAGCATGGCATCCCGGCTCGACGCGCGCGACGCGTCGGCGACCACCGAGGCCAGCGTCCACGAGGAACACGGAACACCGGAGGGCCTGGAGGACCTCCCGGAGATCCCGCCCTTCGACGAGGTGGGTCCGGTCGACGCTCGGGCCCTGTCCAAGACGCTCTTCCAGCGGCTCGAGACGCTGGAGGAGGGCACGCCCGAGTACAGCTACGTACGCAACACGCTGGTCGAGCTCAACCTCGCCCTGGTGAAGTTCGCCGCCTCCCGGTTCCGCTCCCGCAGCGAACCCGTCGAGGACATCGTCCAGGTGGGCACGATCGGGCTGATCAAGGCCATCGACCGCTTCGAGCTGAGCCGCGGGGTCGAGTTCCCCACGTTCGCGATGCCGACGATCATCGGCGAGATCAAGCGCTTCTTCCGCGACACCTCCTGGTCCGTGCGGGTCCCGCGCCGGCTCCAGGAGCTGCGGCTGGACCTGGCCAAGGCCGGTGACGAGCTCGCACAGCAGCTGGACCGCGCGCCGACCGTCGCCGAGCTGGCCGACAGGCTGCAGATCACCGAGTCCGAGGTCGTCGAGGGCATGAGCGCCAGCAACGCGTACACCGCGAGCTCGCTGGACGCCCAGCCCGAGGAGGACGACTCCGAGGGGGCCCTCGCCGACCGCATCGGCTACGAGGACCACGGTCTGGAGGGGATCGAGTACGTGGAGTCCCTCAAGCCGCTGATCGCCGAGCTCCCGGCGCGCGACCGGCAGATCCTCTCGTTGCGCTTCGTGGGCAACATGACACAGTCCGAGATCGGCGAGGAGCTCGGCATCTCCCAGATGCACGTCTCGCGGCTGCTCAGCCGCACCCTCGGGCGGCTGCGTCGGGGGCTGCTCGTGGAGGAGTGACCGTTCCCCTTCCCCGGCACGGCGCGGTGGGCCCGGTGAGAGTTCCCTCTCACCGGGCCCGGCCTTTCGTCAGGACAGTCCGGCGACGTCGCCGGGGCCGGTGGCGGCGGCCGGCCAGTCGATGCCGGGAGCCCGGTGGTGGTTCATCCCCATCGCCGTCCACCGCGGGCCCTGGGCCGCCAGGCGCTCCCGGAAGGACGCCCAGCCGGTGCGCGCCGCGGGGGTCCAGCCGCGTTCTGCGACGGCGGGCAGGCGGGGGAAGGCCATGTACTCGATGTCGGCGCTGCTGGTGACCGTCTCGGACCACAGCGGGGCCTCGACACCGAGGACGGCGTCGGCCGGGGCGCCCGCGACGAGGTCCGCGGGGTCCCAGTCGTAGGCGCGCCGGACGTCGATCCGGCCCGCCCAGGAGGTACCGAGCGGGGTGTCCTCGTCGTACTTCATGTCGAGGTAGGCGCGGTCGGCCGGCGACAGGATCAGCCGGGTGCCCGCGCGGGCGGCGGCCGCGACGTCGGCCTGGTCCTTGGCGCCGGTCCCCCAGTACTGGGCGACGGCGCCCGGGACGGGGTGGGCGCCGGTCAGCTGGTGCCAGCCGACGGGCGTCTTGCCGAGCCCGCGGACCACCGCCTGCGCACGGTCCATGAGGGCGACGTAGTCGGCGTGGGGCGTGGCCCGCGCCTCGTCGCCGCCGACGTGCAGGTACGGGCCGGGGGTGAGGGCGGCCACCTCGCGCAGGACGGTCTCCACGAAGGCGGTGGTGGCGGGCCTGGACACGCAGAGCGAGCTGAAGCCGACCTTGGTGCCCGTGTAGAGCTCGCGGGCGACGCCGTCGCAGTTGAGCCCGGCGTAGGAGGCGAGGGCGGCGTTGGTGTGGCCCGGCATGTCGATCTCGGGCACGACGGTCATGTAGCGGCTCGCCGCGTACGCCACGATCTCGCGGTAGTCGGCCTTGCTGTAGAACCCGCCCGGACCGCCGCCGACCTCGGTGCTGCCCCCGTGGGCGGTCAGCCGGGGCAGGCCGTCGACGGCGATGCGCCAGCCCTGGTCGTCGGTCAGGTGCAGGTGCAGTCGGTTGATCTTGTAGAGGGCGAGCTGGTCGACGTAGCGCTCGACCTCGTCCACGGTGAAGAAGTGGCGCGCCACGTCCAGCATCGCGCCGCGGTAGCCGTAGCGCGGGGCGTCGGAGATCGTGCCGCCCGGGACGGTCCACGGCCGCCGGACGACGTACCGGCGCTCGACGTCGGCGGGCAGCAACTGCCGCAGCGTCTGCACCCCGTGGAAGAGCCCGGTGGGCGTGGCCGCGCGGATGACGACGGTACGGGCGGTGGACCGCAGGGTGTAGCCCTCCGCCCCGGTGCGGGCGGCGGTGTCGAGCGCGAGCACGATGCCTTCGCCGGCCCGGTCCGTCGTCACGGGCAGGGCGTACCCGGTCGACGGCCGCAGCAGCTCGGCCAGTTGGCCGGCGATCGCCCCGGCCTGTGCGGAGCCGCCGGGGACGTGGATCCCGGCGGCGTCCCCGAGGGTGAACGCCGTCCCGTCCGGCTCGACCGAGGACGGCGCGGGCACGACCTGCCCGAGCGGCCGGACCTCGTCGGCGTCCGGGCGGGACGGTACCGCCGTGGCGAACGGGGCCGCGGCCACCAGGGACAGCAGGGCCACGGTCAGCACACGTCGAGGTCTCATTCCCGAACGTCTACCACCGGAGCGGCCGCGTCGCCCGCACCGGGGCGGATCAGATCGATGCGCGCACCCCGCGCCGCCACACGGCGGACACCAGCGGTACCCCCGGCCGGTAGGCGAGGTGGACGTGCGAGGGGGCGTCCAGCAGCACCGCGTCGGCCCGCGCGCCGGGCGCGAGCCGCCCGACGTCGTCCCGGCGCAGCGCCAGCGCCCCGCCCAGGGTCGCGGCCCGCACCGCCTCGTCGGGGGTCATCCGCATGTCCCGTACGGCGACGGCCACGCAGAAGGGCATGGAACTGGTGAAGGAGGAGCCGGGGTTGCAGTCCGTGGACAGCGCGACGGTGGCGCCCGCGTCGATCAGCCGCCGCGCGTCGGGGTAGACGGCGCGGGTGGAGAACTCGGCGCCGGGCAGCAGCGTCGCGACCGTGCGGCTGTCGGCGAGCGCGTCGATGTCGGCGTCGGTGAGGTGGGTGCAGTGGTCGGCGGAGGCCGCGTCCAGCTCCACGGCGAGCTGCACGCCCGGGCCGTGGCCGAGCTGGTTGGCGTGCACCCGCGGGACCAGACCGCGGGCGGCACCGGCGGTGAGGACGGCGCGGGCCTGGTCGCCGTCGAAGGCGCCGCGCTCGCAGAAGACGTCGACCCAACGGGCGTACGGGGCGCAGGCGTCGAGCATGGGGCCGGTGACCAGGTCGACGTAGCCGGCCGGGTCGTCGGCGTACTCGGGGGCGACGATGTGCGCGCCGAGGAAGGTGACCTCGTCGGCGTGGTCGCCGGCGATGCGCAGGGCGCGGGCCTCGTCGTGCGGGGTGAGGCCGTAGCCGGACTTGGTCTCGATGGTCGTGGTGCCCTGGCGCAGCGCCTCGGCGACGTAGCGGGCGACGTTGGCGTGCAGCTCCTCGTCGCTCGCGGCCCGGGTGGCGGCGACGGTGGTGCGGATGCCGCCCGCGGTGTACGCCTGGCCCGACATGCGGGCGTTGAACTCGCGGGTGCGGTCGCCGGCGAAGACCAGGTGCGAGTGGGAGTCGACGAAGCCGGGGATGACGGCCCGGCCGGCCGCGTCGTACGACTCGTCCGCTGCAGGCGCCGCGGCGGAGGGGCCGACCCAGGCCACGTGCTCGCCGTCGATGACGAGCGCCGCGTCCTCCAGCAGCCCCAGCGGGCCCTCGCCGAGCGCCGGGTCGTTGGTGACCAGGCTGCCGATGTTGGTGATGACGCTGCTGCTCATGACGGGCTTCCTTCGGCGGCGGATACGGCGGAGATCGCGGCGGTCAGGGCCGCGCCCACGTCGTGGACGAGCTGGTGCGCGCCGTCGCGGACGACGTGGCGGCCGCCGACCACCGTGTGGCGGACGTCGGCGCCGGTGGCCGCGAAGACGGCGGTCTCGGCGCCGAGCCGGGCCGGGGGGCCCGCGGTGCGCGCGCTGTCCAGCGCGATCGTGGTGAAGTCGGCGAGCGCCCCCGCCTCCAGTCGCCCGGCGTCGGCCCAGCCCAGGCCGGCGTGACCGTCCGTGGTGGCGGCGCGCAGCAGCTCGGCGGCGGTCCAGTGGCCGCGGGTGCGGGTGCGCAGCCGCTCGTCCAGCTCCATGGCCCGCGCCTCCTCGAACAGGTCGATCACCGCGTGGCTGTCGCTGCCGAGGCTGAGCGGGCTGCCCGCCTCCTGCAGCCGCCTGGCCGGGCCGATCCCGTCGGCGAGGTCCCGTTCGGTGGTGGGGCACATGCAGATCGTGGTGCCGGAGCCGCCGAGCAGCGCGATGTCCTCGTCGGTGAGGTGGGTGGCGTGCACCGCCGAGGTGCGCGGGCCGAGCACACCGTGGTCGGCGAGGAGCCGGGTGGGGGTGACGCCGTGGGCGGCGAGGCAGGCCTCGTTCTCGGCGGGCTGTTCGGACAGGTGGACGTGGAGCGGCGCCTGGCGGTCCTCGGCCCATCGGACGACGGTGACCAGTTGGTCGGCCGGGACCGCGCGCACCGAGTGCACGGCCGCGCCGATCCGCGCGTGGGGCCGGTCGGCGAGGGCGGACGCGCGCTCGGCCCAGCCCTCGGCGTCGCCGTCGCCGAAACGCAGCTGGTGCGGTTCGGGGGCGGCGCCGAAGCCGGAGGAGAGGTAGACGGTGTCGAGGAGGGTGATGCGGATGCCCGCCTCGTCCGCGGCGGCGATCAGCGCCTCGCCCATGGCGTTGGGCTGGTCGTAGGGGGCGCCGCCGGGCCGGTGGTGCACGTAGTGGAACTCGCCGACGCAGGTGATGCCCGCCAGGGCCATCTCCGCGTACGCGGCGCGGGCGAGGTCGAAGTAGGTGTCGGGGGTCAGCGCGGCCGCGACCCGGTACATGACCTCGCGCCAGGTCCAGAAGGTGCCGCTGCCCTGCTGCACCGTGCCGCGCAGGGCCCGGTGGAAGGCATGGCTGTGGGCGTTGGCCAGCCCCGGCAGGGTGAGCCCGCGCAGCGTCACGGCGCCGACGGGCGGCGCGGCGGCCCCGGTGCGCAGGGCGGCGATCCGGCCGTCGGCGGTGGTGTCGACGACCACGCCCCGTTCGACGCGGCCGCCGGTCCACGCGTACTCGGCCCAGTAGCTCTGCGGCGTCAGCGACACGCCAGGCCCTCCAGTACGTCGGCGAGTGCGGTCACCCCGGCCAGGCAGTCGTCCTCGGTGGCCGTCTCGGCCGGGGAGTGCGAGACCCCGGTGGGGTTCCGTACGAACAGCATGGCGGTCGGGACGGCCTCGGAGAGGATGCCGGCGTCGTGTCCCGCCCCGGTCGGCAGCACGGGGGCGTTCCCCAGCAGCTTGGCGAGTTCGTCGCGCAGGCCGTGCGCGAACTCCACGACCGGGGTGAAGGACTCCCGGGTGACCTCCACCCGGACCCCGTCGCGCTCGCCCCGCTCGACCGCGGCGCGCTCGATCCCGCCGACGACCTCGGCGAGGGTGGCCTCGTCGGCGGCGCGCGAGTCCAGCCAGCCGCGTACGAGGGAGGCGATGGCGTTGACGCCGTTGGGCTCGACGCCGACCTTGCCGAAGGTGGCCAGCGCGCCGGCGAGCCGGGCCTTCTTGCGGGCGGCGAGCACCGTGTTGGCGTACGTCAGCATCGGGTCGCGGCGGTCCTCCAGGCGGGTGGTGCCCGCGTGGTTGGCCTCGCCGTGGAAGTCGAACCGCCAGCGGCCGTGCGGCCAGATGGCGGAGGCGACGCCCACCGCGTGCGGGGTGTCGGCCAGGAAGCGGCCCTGCTCGACGTGGAGCTCGACGAACGCGCCGATGCGGGCGAGGCGTGCGGGGTCCGGGCCGATCGCCTCGGGGTCGTGCCCGGCCCGCTCCATGGCGTGCGCCAGGGTGACTCCGTCGCCGTCGCGCAGCGCGTGGGCCTTCTCGGCGGTGAGCTGTCCCGCGGTCAGCCGGGAGCCCACGCAGGCCAGCCCGAAGCGGGCGCCCTCCTCGTCGCCGAAGTTGACGATCGCCAGCGGCTTGGCGGGCGCGGCGCCGCGGGCCCGCAGCTCGTCCAGCGCCGCGAAGGAGGACACGACGCCCAGCGGCCCGTCGAAGGCGCCGCCGTCCGGCACCGAGTCCAGGTGCGAACCGGTCACGACGGCGTCGCCGGCGGTGGGATCACCCAGCCAGGCCCACTGGTTGCCGTTGCGGTCGAGCTCGTACGCCAGGCCCCGGTCCTCGGCCTGCGCCTTGAACCAGGCGCGGCAGTCGGCGTCCGCGCCGGTCCAGGCGTAGCGGCGGTAGCCGCCGGAGCCGGAGTCGCGGCCGATGGGCCGCAACTCCGTCCACATCTCGTGGAACGAGGAGGTCACGCCTCCCCGCCTTCGACGCCCTCGCCGCCCTCGCGCATGGGCACGCGCACACCGCGCTCGGCGGCGACCTCGTCGGCGCGGTCGTACCCGGCGTCGACGTGCCGGATGACGCCCATGCCCGGGTCGTTGGTGAGCACGCGGCGGATCTTCTCGCCCGCCAGCTTGGTGCCGTCGGCGACGGTGACCTGGCCGGCGTGGATGGAGCGGCCGATGCCGACGCCGCCGCCGTGGTGGATGGAGACCCAGGAGGCGCCGGAGGCGACGTTGACCATGGCGTTGAGCAGCGGCCAGTCGGCGATCGCGTCGGAGCCGTCGAGCATGGCCTCGGTCTCGCGGTACGGGGAGGCGACGGAACCCGCGTCGAGGTGGTCGCGGCCGATGACCACCGGGGCGGCCAGCGTGCCGTCGGCGACCATCTCGTTGAAGCGCTCGCCGGCCTTGTCGCGCTCGCCGTAGCCGAGCCAGCAGATGCGCGCGGGCAGGCCCTGGAAGTGGACCCGCTCACCGGCCATCTTGATCCAGCGGGCCAGCGACTCGTTCTCCGGGAAGAGCTCCAGGATCGCCTTGTCGGTCTTGGCGATGTCGGCCGGGTCGCCGGACAGCGCCGCCCACCGGAAGGGGCCCTTGCCCTCGCAGAACAGCGGGCGGATGTAGGCCGGGACGAAGCCGGGGAAGGCGAACGCCCGGTCGTAGCCCGCGAGCTGGGCCTCGCCGCGGATGGAGTTGCCGTAGTCGAAGACCTCGGCGCCCGCGTCCATGAAGCCGACCATGGCCTCGACGTGCTTGGCCATCGCCTCGCGGGCGCGCTGGGTGAACTCGGCGGGCTTCTCGGCCGCGTACGAGGTCATGTCCTCGAAGTCGACGCCGATCGGCAGGTACGCCAGCGGGTCGTGGGCGGAGGTCTGGTCGGTGACGACGTCGATGGGCGCGTCCATGGCGAGCAGCTGCGGCACCAGCTCGGCCGCGTTGCCCAGGACGCCGATGCTCAGCGGCTTGCGCTGGTCGCGGGCCTCGGTGGCGAGGGCGAGCGCGTGCTCCAGGGAGTCGGCGCGCACGTCCAGGTAACGGTGCTCGATGCGGCGCTCGATGGCGCGCGGGTCGCAGTCGATGCAGATGGCGACGCCGCCGTTCATGGTGACGGCGAGCGGCTGGGCGCCGCCCATGCCGCCGAGACCGGCGGTGAGGGTGATGGTGCCGGCCAGGCTGCCGCCGAACTTCTTCTCCGCGACGGCGGCGAAGGTCTCGTACGTGCCCTGCAGGATGCCCTGGGTGCCGATGTAGATCCACGAACCGGCCGTCATCTGGCCGTACATGGTCAGGCCCAGCACCTCCAGGCGGCGGAACTCCTCCCAGGTGGCCCAGTCGCCGACGAGGTTGGAGTTGGCGATGAGCACCCGCGGCGCCCACTCGTGGGTCTGCATCACGCCGACCGGGCGGCCGGACTGCACGAGCATCGTCTCGTCCTGCTTCAGCCCCTGCAGGGTGCGGACCATGGCGTCGAAGGAGCGCCAGTCGCGGGCGGCCTTGCCGGTGCCGCCGTACACGACCAGCTTCTCGGGGTGCTCGGCGACCTCCGGGTCGAGGTTGTTCTGCAGCATGCGCAGCGCGGCTTCCTGCTGCCAGCCCTGTGCGGTGAGCGCGCTTCCGCGCGGTGCGCGTACGGTCCTCGGTCCGGCGCCGGTTCCGGTCATGCCCCTGCCTCCTCGCGACTGGATTGAGTCATTCACATCCTCGCCTTCTGAATAGCACTAGTCAACCGGGGCGACGTGCCTCCGGCGCGTCCCGCGGGGCCGTGTCGGGGTCACGTCCCCCACGGGCAGGTCGTACCCGCCGGGGGCCCGTCCGTCACGGTCCCGCCCCGACGGCCTCGGCCTGACACGATGGCGGTATGACGGAGGAACCCGCGGTACGACGGGAACGGGCACTTCGCGCGGCGGTCGGGCAGGGACTGATCGGCACCGACAGGCCGGTGGTGGGCCTGCTGGACCTGGACGGCGTCCGGGCGGCCGCCGCCGATCTGCGGGCGGCCTTCGCCACGCCCGGGGTGGAGGTCACGCACACCTTCGCGGTCAAGGCCGCGTCCCTGGTGCCGGTGCTGCGGCTGCTCTCCGAGGAGGGCATCGGCGCGGAGGTCGCCAGCCCCGGCGAGCTCGCCCTGGCCAGGGCCGCGGGCGTACCCGCCGGAAGGATCGTGCTGGACTCCCCCGCCAAGACCCCGGACGAACTGCGGGAGGCGCTCGCCCTCGGCATCGCCCTCAACGCCGACAACCCGCAGGAGCTGGCGCGCCTGGACCGGCTCGTGCCGCCCGGCACCACCGCCGCCCCGCTGGGCCTGCGGGTCAATCCCCAGGTCGGCGCGGGCAGCATCGGTGCGATGAGCACGGCCACCGCCACGTCGAAGTTCGGCGTCGCCCTGCGCGACGAGGGCGCGGCGCAGTGGGTGGTCCGCGCCTACCTCGACCGTCCCTGGCTCACCCGGCTGCACACCCACACCGGTTCGCAGGGCGTACCCCTGGAACTGATGGCGGCCGGCGTCCGCGCGGCGTACGAGCTCGCCGAGCAGATCAACACGGCGGCCGGGCGCCGGCAGGTCACCACGCTGGACATCGGCGGCGGCCTGCCGGTCAACTTCGCCTCCGACGAGGTCCGGCCGGGCTTCCGCGCCTACGCCGACGCGCTCCGCGCGGCCGTGCCCGGACTCTTCGACGGGCGGTACGCGCTGGTCACCGAGTTCGGGCGGTCACTGGTGGCCAAGCAGGGCACGATCCTGGCGCGCGTGGAGTACGCCAAGACGGCCGGGGGCCGCGCGATCGCCGTGACGCACGCCGGCGCCCAGGTCGCCACGCGCACCGTCTTCGCGCCCGGCGCCTGGCCGCTGCGGGTCCTGGCGCTCGACCCGGAGGGACGCCCCAAGGACGGCGCCCCGGTCGTCCAGGACATCGCCGGGCCGTGCTGCTTCGCGGGCGACCTCGTCGCCACGGCGCGCGAGCTGCCGCTGCTCGCGGAGGGCGACCTCGTGGCGCTGCCCGACACGGGGGCGTACTACTTCTCGACGCACTTCGCGTACAACTCGCTGCCCCGCCCCGCCGTCCACGGCTACTGCGGGCCCGGCCCGGACTTCCGCACCCTGCGCCGCGCCCAGACGATCGAGGACCTCGTACGGGAGAGCGGCGGCTGAGCCACGGCCGCGCGGCCGTGGCTCGTTCACCCGGACGGGTCAGCGGGCCGCCGCGGCGCGACGGCGGGACGAGCCGCCGGGGCCCGCGTCGCCGGCCACGGGTCCGGTGGCCTCGTAGCCGGGGACGGACGCCGCGGCGGGGCCGCGTCCCACGTACTCGGGCCTGACCCACAGCAGCGTCTCGTGCGCCCGCTCCCAGCGCCCCAGGCGCACCGCCTTGGCCCACAGCCCCGCTCCGGCGCCCGCGAGCAGCATCCCCGCCGCGGCGGGCGCGGCCGCGCCGGACGCGAGGGCCACCACGAACGCCGCGAGCAGCCACCACCGCCGGGCCCGGGTCCAGGCGCGCGCCGTGACCCGGCGGTCCTGCAGGAAGACGCCCCGGGGCGCGCGCTCGGCCGCCTCCGCGAGGGCCGTGTACCGCCGCCGGCGCACCAGGAAGGCCACCACCGCGGCGACCACGAAGAGTGCGGCGCCACCCAGCACCCCGATGCGGCGTCCGGTCAGTCCGGGCACGAAGACCCCGACCACCGCCGCCACGACCCCCAGCCACCACAGCCACCGCGCCGGCACCCGTACCAGGACCGCCACCCGCGCCAGCGCATACGCTCCGCGCACCACCGCTGTCTCCCTTCCTCCACGGCTCGTTCCGTCAGTGCTGGGGAGGGAGGTTACTCACGGAACATCAAAATTCCGTGAGAACGGCACCGCATGCGGGGCCGCGGAGGCAGTGCTACCACTGAGAGCGGGGGCCTTCGGGGCTGGAGTGGTGCGTATGAACATCGTGGTCGACCTCAATCGCTGCCAGGCCTACGCGCAGTGCGCGTTCCTCGCTCCCGAAGTCTTCGAACTGCACGGCGAGGAGGCCCTGCTGTACGTCCCCGCCGTCCCGGAGGACCAGCAGGAGCGCGTCCACCGGGCCGCGGTGGCGTGCCCGGTGCAGGCCATCCTCGTGGGCGGGGCGGCGGGTGCCGATGTCCGGTGAACTGCGCGACGGGCGCATCGTCATCGTCGGCGCGTCCCTGGCCGGCCTGCGGGCCGCCGAGAAGCTGCGCGACGAGGGTTTCGCGGGGTCGCTGACGCTGGTGGGCGACGAGCCGCACCCGCCGTACGACCGGCCGCCGCTGTCCAAGCAGGTGCTGCTCGGGCGCGTGCCCGCGACGGCGACCGGGCTGCCGGCCCGCCGGGAGGTGGACGCGCAGTGGAAGCTGGGCGTCGCCGCCACGGGGGTCGACGGGATCGGCCGGCGCGTCTTCCTCGCGAACGGCGAGGAACTGCCCTTCGACCGATTGCTGATCGCCACCGGCACCCGCGCGCGGCCCTGGCCGAACCCTGCCGAGGCCGCCCTGGACGGTGTGTTCGCGCTGCGGACCAGCGACGACGCGGCCGGGCTCGCCGAACGGCTGGACGCCGGGCCCCGGCGGGTGCTGGTGATCGGCGCCGGTTTCACGGGCTCGGAGATCGCGTCCGCCTGCCGGGAGCGGGACATCCCCGTGACCGTGGTGGAGCGCGGCCCCGCGCCCCTGGTGGGCGCGCTCGGCGGGACGCTCGCCGCGGTCGCCGCCGAGATGCACCGCAGGCACGGGGTGGACCTCCGCTGCGGGGTGCAGGTCACCTCCCTGGAGGGGGACGGCCGGCTGACCGGCGCCCGGCTCTCCGACGGGAGCACCGTCGAGGCGGACGTGGCGGTGGTCGCCCTCGGCGCGGTCCGCAACACCGAGTGGCTGGCCGAGTCCGGCCTGGCCGCCGGCCCGCGCGGTGTGACCTGCGACGCCGGCTGCCGTGCCTTCAACATGTACGGCATCGTCACCGACGACGTGTTCGTCGCCGGCGACGTGGCCCGCTTCCCGCACCCCCTGTTCGGCTACCAGCTGCTCGCCCTGGAGCACTGGGGCAACGCGGTCGCGCAGGCCGAGGTGGCGGCGCACAACATGGTCAGCGCGGGCCCGTTCCGGCGGCCGCACCTGGCCGTGCCGGCCTTCTGGTCCAGCCAGTTCGGCCACAACATCAAGTCGGTGGGCGTGCCGACCTACTCCGACCAGGTCGTCGTCGCCCAGGGTTCGCTGCGCGAGGCCCGGCTGGTCGTCGTCTACGGCTACAAGGGCCGCATCACGGCGGCGGTGTCGGTGAACCGGGCCAAGTGGCTGGACTACTACCAGAACCTGATCGAGACGGCCGCGCCGTTCCCGCCCGAGCCCGGGGCCGCCGACCGGACCGTCCCGATGATCCCCCTGCCGTCCGACGTACCGGACCCCGCGGTGCTCTCGCACGGCCCGACGGTCGCCCTCACCGGTCATCTGCCGGACCGGCGCCTGACCCTGGTGCGGCACGGCGGCTGAGGCCGCCGCCGCCGGCGCCGCGGACGGGCCGTGGCAGGACGCCGCGGCCCACGACGACGAGGAGCCCCGCGCATGGCTGCGGACACGCTGTTCCGAAGGATCACCGACTACGCCAGCCGGCCCGATCCCTACCCGCTCTACGCCGAACTCCGCGAGAGCAAGGTGGCGCCGCAGGACGACGGCAGCTACCTCGTCGGCACCTACCACGAGATCACGGCCCTGCTCCACGACCCGCGCATCAGCTCCGACCGGCGCCACCGCAGCGACCCGCAGGAGGCCCGGCTGGCCGGGGAACTGGCGCCGTCCTTCATCGGCGTGGACGATCCCGAGCACGACCGGCTCCGCCGCACCGCCATGCGGCCCTTCGGCCCGCCGCACACCCCGGGCCGGGTCGACGCCATGCACGGTGAGATCGTCCGGATCGCCGACGGCCTCCTCGCCGGGCTCCGGGACAAGCAGCGCATCGACGTCGTCGACGACTTCGCCTACCCGCTCCCGGTCACCGTGATCTGCCGGCTGCTGGGCGTGCCCCAGGAGGACGAGCCGATGTTCCGCGGCTGGTCGGACCAGATCGTCGGCGGACTCGACCTCAACCCCGACGAGGACCCCACGCAGCGCACGCAGGCCGCCACCGAGGCCCGCAGGGCGATGGGGGTCTACCTGGGCGGGCTGGCCGAGCAGCGGCGCGGCAAGCCCTCCGACGACCTGCTGTCGGCGTTCGTCAACGACCAGGACCCGGTCGGCGGGCTGACCCAGATCGAGCTGATGGTGACCTCGGTGCTGCTGCTCGTCGCCGGGCACGAGACCACCGTCAACCTGATCACCAACGGCATGCTCACCCTGCTGCGCCGGCCCGACCAGCTGGACCTGCTGCGCCGCGAACCGGCCCTGATGCCGCAGGCGGTGGAGGAACTGCTGCGGTTCGAGCCGCCCGTGCAGATGCTGCCCCAGCGCACCCCGCTGGTGGACGTCGAGGTCGCGGGGGTCACCGTGCCCAAGGGGGCGCCCCTGGTCCTGGTGCTCGCCTCCGGCAGCCGTGATCCGCAGCGCTTCCGTGACCCCGACCGCTTCGACCCGCAGCGCACGGACAACCAGCACCTGGGCTTCGGCAGCGGTGTGCACAGCTGCTTCGGGGCGCCGCTCGCCCGGCTGGAGGCGCAGATCGCCCTCACCGCGCTGCTGCGCGACCTGGACGACCTCCGGCTGGCGGAGGACCCGCCGCCGTACCGGCGAAGCCCGGTGCTGCGCGGTCCCCGCCATCTGGTCGTGGAGCACGACGGGGTGGGCGCCTGACCCGGCGTCCGACCCGCCGCCCGCCCCCGTGCCTCGGGGCGGCTCACTCCACGAACAGGCCCTGCGCCGCGGCCTTGGCGTCGAACTCCTCCAGCCGCGCCTGCGCGTCCGGCAGCCCGTCGCACATCGCCTCCAGCAGCACCCGCCCGAGCAGCATCGGCGCGCACGCGGTGTCGAAGGCGAGTCCCGTGCCGACGGCCGCAGGGAGCAGGACGTCGGAGTGGGCGGCGACCGGCGCGAAGGCGCTGTCGGCGACGGTGACGACGGTCAGCCCGGCGGAGCGGGCGTACTCCAGGGCCTCGACCACCTCACGGGGATGCCGGGGCAGCGCGAAGCACAGCAGGGCGCTCGCCCCGGCGCGCACGGCCGCGTCGACGCGGTCGGCGAGCATGCTGCCGCCCTCGTCGAGGAGACGGACGTCGGGGTGCACCTTGGCCGCGAAGTAGCCGAAGCCGCGGGCCTGGGCGGCCGCGGCCCGCAGTCCCAGCACGGGCAGCGGCCGGGACGCGGCGAGCAGGGCCCCCGCGCGGGCGACCGGGGCGGGGTCGGCGAGCAGCGCGGCGAGGTGCCGCAGGTTCTCGATCTCGGCCTGCACGGCCTCCTGGTACTCGTTGTACCGGTCGCCGTCCGGCTGCCCCTGGGGCGCTGCGGCGGGGGCGACGTCGCGCAGGTGGCGGCGGAGCGCGGGGTAGCCGTCGAAGCCGAGCGCGACGGCGAAGCGGGTCACGGAGGGCTGGCTGACCCCGGCCAGTTCGGCGACCTCGACGCTGGACAGGAAGGGCGCGTCGGCGGCCCGCCGCACCAGGCAGTGCGCGATGCGGCGCTGGGTGGGCGTGAGCCGGTGCGCCTCGAACAGCTTCATCAGGCGCGCGGACGCGGTGTCGGTCCCGTCGGCTCCGGTGGCGTTCTCGGTGGCCATGACGCCCTCTCCGGTCGGCCATTCATGTGCCGATGACTCTGCATGATTCTATGCAGGAGGGCAAGGCGCCCCGGCTCACACGGGCGGCAGCAGCTTCTTCTGCGGCTTGCCCATCGCGTTGCGCGGCAGTTCGGTCAGGAAGCGGACCTTGCGCGGGCGCTTGTGCACCGACAGGTGACCGGCCACGAAGTCGATCAGCTCGCGCTCGCTCACGCCGTCCGCCACCACGTAGGCCACGACCTCCTGGCCGAGGTCGGTGTGCGGGGCGCCCACCACGGCCGCCTCCCGCACCGCGGGGTGGTCCAGCAGGGCGTTCTCCACCTCGCCCGCGCCGATCCGGTAGCCACCGGACTTGATCAGGTCGGTGGAGGCCCGGCCGACGATCCGGTGCATGCCGTCCGGCTCGATCGCCGCGATGTCCCCGGTGCGGAACCACCCGTCCTCGGTGTACGAGGCCGCGGTCGCCTCCGGCCGTCCCAGGTAGCCGTCGAAGAGGGTGGGCCCGGTGAGCTGGAGCTCACCGATCTCCGCGCCCGGCTCGGCCGCGATCCGGGTGCGGATCCCCGGCAGCGGCAGCCCGACGGAGCCGGGGCGCCGCTCACCGGCCGCCCGGGTGCTGACCGTGATCAGGGTCTCCGTCATGCCGTAGCGCTCGACCGGCCGCTGCCCGGTCAGCGCCTCCAGTTCGCGGAAGACCGGCGCCGGCAGCGGCGCACTGCCGGAGACCAGCAAGCGGGCGCCGCTCAGCGCCCTGGCGGACTCCGGGTCCCCCGCGACCCGGCCCCAGACGGTCGGCACGCCGAAGTAGAGGCTGCCGCCCGCCGCCGCGTACGCCTGCGGGGTGGGGCGGCCGGTGTGGACCAGACGGCTCCCGGTGCGCAGCGCGCCGAGCACGCCGAGCACGAGGCCGTGCACGTGGAACAGCGGCAGGCCGTGGACGAGGGTGTCCTCCGGCGTCCACTCCCAGGCCCCGGCGAGGGCGTCGAGTCCGGCGGCGACCGCGCGGCGGGGGACCAGCACGCCCTTGGGCGCCCCGGTGGTGCCCGAGGTGTACAGGACGAGGGCCGTCGTGTCCGGGTCCGGCTCGGGGCCGTCCCAGGACCTGCGCTCGGTGACCACGACCGGGGGCGCCTGCACGGCCCCGGAGTCGCGCAGGATGTGGTCGCGCTCGGCCGGTCCCGCGTCGGGCGGCACCGGGACGACCGGGACGCCCGCGAGGAGGCCGCCGACGACCGCCACGACCGTCTCCAGGGACGGCGCCGCGTGCACGGCGACCGCCGGGGCACCCGCGACGCGTGCCGCGAAGGCGCCCGCGGCACCGAGCAGTTCCTCGCGCGAGCTCGGGCGCCCGTCGACGGTGACGGCGTCGGGGCGGTCGGACGGGGCGTGGTGCAGGGCGGTCAGCAGGCGCGGCGCGTGTCCGGTCACCCCACGACCCTACTGGGGCGACCTCCGGGAAGGTTCGGGGGTTTCCCCCAGTGCCACCGGGCCGACCGGTCCGTACGGTGGCGTCATGGACGCCCTTGACCCAGAGCTCAAGAAGGAATTCGCCGCCACCATCCAGGCGCGCAAGGACTTGGGGGAGGAGTACGAGTCGGCCCTCATCGACTCCTTCCTGGAGAAGATGGACCGGCGCATCGACTCCCAGGTCGAGCGGCGGGTACGCCGCGAACTGGCCGAGCACCAGACGGCGTTCGCCCGTGCCGGGCGCCGGGTCGGCCCGGAGGCGCGCGGCCTTGGGGGCGGCCGTTTCGGCGCCCGCTACGGCTTCGGGGCGTTCTCCTTGATCATGGCGATCCCGCTGTCCGCCATCGCGGCCGACAAGGGCGACCTGCCCGGGCTCCTCGTCGCCTGGGTCGGCATCGTCGCCGTCAACGCCGCCCATTCGCTGGGGTGGCTGTTCAACGAGCGGGGCAGCGCGCCGCGCCGCGGCAAGGACCCGGACGCCTGGGAGGACTGACGGCCCTGAGGCGGCGGGCGGCCCCCGCGCGGGCCGGAACGCGTCCGCGGCGGGGCGCCGCACGAGTCGGGGACGCATGGCCCGGCACGCGGGTGCCCGACTCCGCGACCGCAGCCGGCGCCGCGCCGGGGAGAAGGTCCTTCGACGGCGGGCCCCGGGGGTCCGACGCGCCGCCGCCTGCTCGCGCTACGCCGTGAGCAGTGCCACGACGCGGCGGGCCGCGGTCTCGTCGCGTGCCGCGGCGAAGGGCAGCGGCCCGGCGGCCATGCGGAACGGCAGCCCGTCCGCGCCCAGCACCGTTCCGCCCGCCTCGGCGACCAGCAGGACGCCAGCGGAGTGGTCCCAGGGGTTGTCGTAGGCGTAGGTGGCCGCGTCGAGCCGCCCGAGCGCGACGTCGAGGTAGTCGCAGCCGGCGGAGCCGCTCGCCCAGGGCTTGACGCCGTGCGCGGCCCCCAGCTCGTACAGCCTCCGGTGCTGGTCGGCGGTGAGGTGCGCGGGCCGGGCGCCGGCCACCAGGAGCACCTCGTCCGCGTCCTGGGCGCCGCCGGTGCCCAGCCGCAGCGGACGGCCGCCCAGGTGCGCGCCCTCGCCGCGCCGGGCGGTGGCGAGGACCCCGTCGACGGGCCGGTACGTCCAGGAGGCGAGCAGCTCACCGCGCGCGGCCAGGGCGACCTGGGTGACGAACGAGGAGTCGCCGCGGACGAAGTTGGAGGTGCCGTCGACCGGGTCGACGATCCAGACCGGAGCCTCGCCCAGCAGTGCCCCGAGCAGCGCGGGGTCGGCGTGCACGGCCTCCTCGCCGATGACGGCGGAGCCCGGCAGCAGGCGGGTGAGCGTACGGGTGAGGCGTTCCTCGACCCGGCGGTCGGCGACCGTGACGAGGTCCAGCGGGCCCTTCTTCTCGTCGACGTCGCCCTCGGCGAGGCGGCCGAAGCGGGCGAGCGCCTCCTCGTCGGCCACGGTGCGTATGGACTCCTCGACGGCTGCGAACGTCTGTGCGCTGATCACGGCGGCCACTCAACCAGAAGAGCGGCCCGCGCGTGGACGCGGACCGCTCTTCCACAGATTGCGCGGGAACCGCCGCACCCCCGGTCACCCGGGGGGCGGGACGACGGCGGTCCCCGCGAGGGACGTGGGCCGGATCAGGGCCGGGCCACACGTCCTGGGGTCACCATGGAGGTCCGGGAGCCGCTCCGGAGGTCCTTGGCGCCACATCCGTGGTGTCGGCCGGGCGACCGGTGTGCCGTCCGCCGACATCCACCAATGTGCCGGACCCGTGTTAAGCGCGTGCTGCGGCCACGTGACGTGGGTGTACCACTTCCGCGAACCCGTGGCGGACCTCCCGGGGGCGTCCCGGGCACGTCCCCGGGTGCCGCTACTTGGCCTCCTCGGCGAGGAAGGCGAGCAGGTCCTGGCGGCTGACCACACCCGTCGGCTTGCCCTCGACCAGCACGATCGCCGCGTCGGCGGAGCCCAGCACGGCCATCAGGTCGCCGACCGGCTCGCCGGAACCCACCTGCGGCAGCGGCGCGCTCATGTGCCGCTCCAGCGGGTCGTCCAGGGTGGCGCGCTTGGTGAACAGCGCGTCGAGCAGTTCCCGCTCCACGACCGAGCCGATGACCTCGGCGGCCATGACGTCGGGGTGCCCGGCGCCCGGCTTCACGATCGGCATCTGCGAGACGCCGTACTCGCGCAGCACCTCGATGGCCTGGCCGACCGTCTCCTCGGGGTGCATGTGCACCAGCTGCGGGATGCCGCCGTCCTTGCGGTCCAGCACGTCGGAGACGCGGGCCTGGCCAGTGCCCTCCTCCAGGAAGCCGTAGTCGGCCATCCACTCGTCGTTGAAGATCTTCGAGAGGTAGCCGCGGCCGGAGTCCGGCAGCAGGACGACCACGACGTCGTCCGGGCCGAGCCGCTCGGCCACGCGGAGCGCCGCGACGACCGCCATGCCGCAGGAGCCGCCGACGAGCAGGCCCTCCTCCTTGGCGAGGCGGCGGGTCATCTGGAAGGAGTCCTTGTCCGAGACCGCGACGATCTCGTCCGCGACGGTGCGGTCGTAGGCGGTGGGCCAGAAGTCCTCACCGACGCCCTCGACGAGGTACGGCCGGCCGGAGCCGCCGCTGTAGACGGAGCCCTCCGGGTCGGCGCCGATGACCTTCACCCTGCCGTCCGAGGCGTCCTTCAGGTAGCGGCCGGTGCCGGAGATGGTGCCGCCGGTGCCGACGCCCGCCACGAAGTGCGTGATCTTCCCCTCGGTCTGCTCCCACAGCTCCGGGCCGGTGGAGTGGTAGTGCGAGGCCGGGTTGTTGGGGTTGCTGTACTGGTCCGGCTTCCAGGCGTTCGGGGTCTCGCGCACCAGCCGGTCGGAGACGTTGTAGTACGAGTCCGGGTGCTCGGGGTCCACGGCGGTGGGGCAGACCACGACCTCGGCGCCGTAGGCCCGCATGACGTTGATCTTGTCCGCGGAGACCTTGTCGGGGCAGACGAAGATGCAGTGGTAGCCCTTCTGCTGGGCCACGATCGCCAGGCCGACGCCCGTGTTGCCCGAGGTGGGCTCCACGATCGTGCCGCCGGGCTTGAGCTCGCCGCTCTTCTCCGCGGCCTCGATCATCCGCAGCGCGATGCGGTCCTTGACCGAACCTCCGGGGTTGAAGTACTCGACCTTGGCCAGGACGGTCGCCTGGATTCCTGCCGTCACGCTGTTGAGCCTCACCAGCGGGGTGTTGCCGACGAGACTGATCATCGAGTCGTGGAACTGCACCATTGTCTCCGGGTTCTCCGTGATTGTGAGGCCAGGGTAAGCGGTTTTCCGGTGGGGGGTCGCCCACGCGGGCACCGGGCGTCGCACGCTTCACATTGGTGTTACGTACGCCCCGGAAGGTCCGGTTGTAGAGTCACACCGTGGCGCGATCACGACACGTCGCTGTTACGACACCGGGCTTATACAACCGGGGGGTGGGCAATGCCTGACCAGGAACACCCGGACACCACCGAAGCGGGCACGGGCAACGCCGACTACGCCGCCGCCCTCAGCGGCCTGGCCGCCGTGGAGTCCGGCCTCGCCTCCGTGCGGGAACGGCTCACGGCCCTCGCCGCCGTGCGCCCGTCCCGGCCGGCCGAGCCGGTGATGCCGGGCGGGATCGCCGAGGTGATCCACGGCGAGACGGAGCAGCAGCACATGATCGAGCAGCTGCAGCGCGAGGCCCGCAAGGAGGTGCTGACCTTCGTGCGGCCGCCGTACGTCGCCGCGGCGGGCAACGTCGTGCAGAAGGAGCGGCTGACCGCCGGGGTCGAGTACCGCTCCCTGTACGAGACGACGGCCCTGGTGTACCCCGGGGCGGCCGACATGCCGGGCTTCGTCGAGCCGGGCGAGCTGGCCCGGGCGGCGCCGACCGTGCCGATGAAGCTGATGATCGTCGACGCCGAGCGGGCGCTGCTGCCGCTGTCCGGCGGCCGCGACCGGTCCGTGGTCTCCTCCGCCGGCCTGCTGCTGCTCCACCCCTCGGTGCTGGTCGACGCGCTGCTGGAGCTCTTCGAGGACCGCTGGCTGCGCGGCACGCCGCTGCGCATGCCCTCGCTCGGCGAGACGGAGGAGGACCCGGAGTTCCCCGGCTCCCCCGAGCTCGACGAGCAGCTGCTCTCGCTGCTGATGTCCGGGCTGCCCGACAAGGCGATCGCCTCCCAGCTGGGGATATCCCTGCGCACGCTGCAGCGCAGGATCCGGTCCCTGATGGAGTCCACCGGAACCGCCAACCGCACCCAGCTCGCCTGGTTCGTCGCGCAGCAGCGACTGACCTGAGTCGGGGCCGCCCAGCGGTTGCGGCGGGCATCGGACGGGGCAACAAATCGTTGTACGGGTCGGGCCACGAGGGTCCGCACACCCGGCGCGGGAGGTGGACGTTGTCCAGGGCAAGGGTGGCGCGGCGGATCGCGACGGCCGCCGCGTACGGAGGTGGCGGCATCGGGCTGCTGGGCGGCGCCGCGGTCGGCCTGGTGCTGACCGAGGCCGCGCTCGCCCGCAGGACCGTGGGCGGCTCCGACGCCGTCCCGCCCCGCGCGGACGGCGTCTACGGCGCCGCCTTCGCGCTGAGCACCGACGAGCGGCCGATCGTGCTGGCCCTCGTGGGCGACTCCACGGCGGCGGGGCAGGGGGTGCACCGGGCGAGCCAGACCCCCGGCGCATTGCTGGCCTCCGGGGTGGCGGCGGTGGCGGAACGGCCGGTGCGGCTGGTCAACGTGGCCAATCCCGGCGCACAGTCCGACGACCTGGCCCGCCAGGTCGATCTTCTGCTGGGGCCCGTTCCCGGTACCGCGCCCGATCTGTGCGTGATCATGATCGGGGCGAACGACGTGACCCGGCGGATGCCGCTGGCCGTCTCGGTGCGGATGCTGTCCGACGCGGTGCGGCGGCTGCGCGAGGCCGGCTGCGAGGTGATCGTCGGGACCTGCCCCGACCTGGGCACGATCGAGCCGGTCTACCAGCCGCTGCGCTGGATCGCGCGGCGGCTGAGCCGTCAGCTCGCGGCCGCGCAGACCATCGCGGTGGTCGGCCTCGGCGGCCGCACCGTGTCACTGGGCGACCTGCTCGGGCCCGAGTTCGAGTCCCGCCCTCGCGAGATGTTCGGCCCGGACAACTACCACCCGTCGGCCGAGGGTTACGCGACCGCGGCCATGGCGATGCTGCCGACGCTGTGCTCCGCGGTCGGGCTGTGGCCCGAGGAGGACGAGCGCCCCGACGCCCGGCGCGGCGAGGGCTTCCTCCCGGTGGCCCAGGCCGCCGCGGAAGCCGCGGGCGAGGCCGGCACCGAGGTCACCGCGGCCGCCGGCACGGTCTCCGGCCCCCGCGGCCGCTGGGCCCTCCTCAAGCGCCGCCGCCGTCGCCGCCTCCCCGACGCGACGGAACCCGCCGCCGCGGCGGCGGCCGAGGCCGCCCAGAACTAGCGCCTCCGGCAGGTTGCGGGCCCTCCGGGCGGCGGTACCCGCCGCCGCCCGCGGGTCCGCTGCGCCTGCGGCGGAGGCTGTCTCCCACCCACCCGCCCGAACTCCGGACCACCAGGCCCCGAGGCGGACCGCCGCCGTCCGCAGAAGGCGCAGGGGCCACCCCCGCGCGGTGCGGCCCTCCGGGCGGCGGGACGCGCCGCACGGCAACCCGCCGCCGCCGTCCGCGGGGCCGCTGCGCCTGCGGCGGGGGCGTTCTCCCAATCCACCCGCGAGGGCACCCGACGCGGATGCCGCCCACCGCTTGCCGCAGGGGGTCGACCCCCGCGCGGTGCGGCCCCCGGGGGCGGCGATGCGCGCTGTGCGGCAGCCCCGCGCCTTCACCCGCCGCCGTCTGCCCCAACGGCCATGACGCCCGGAACCGGCGTCAGCCGGCCTTGCGCTGGTTGAAGCGGAGCAGGTTGCCGGAGGGGTCGCGGAAGGCGCAGTCACGGACGCCGTAGGGCTGGTCCATGGGCTCCTGGAGCACCTCGCCGCCCGCGTCGCGGATGCGCTCGAAGGTGGCGTCGACGTCACCGGTGGCGAAGATGACCCCGCGCAGCATGCCCTTGGCCAGCAGCTCGCTCATGGCCTGCCTGTCCGCGTCGGAGGCGCCCGGGTCCGCCAGGGGCGGTTCGAGCACGATCTCCACGCCCGGCTGGTCGGGCGAGCCGACCGTCACCCAGCGCATGCCCTCGAAGCCGACGTCGTTGCGGACCTCCAGGCCGAGGACGTCGCGGTAGAAGGGCAGCGCCTTGTCGTGGTCGTCGACGGCGATGAAGCACTGTGACAGCGTGATGTCCATGCGGACCACGCTAGGCCCGTGCCGCGGTCTTCGCTTCCTTGTTCCTGACCGGCCTGGTGTACCGCTTCGCGATGCACGCCGGGATCGGCGCGCCCGGCCCGTGGTCGCGCGCGCGGTAGGCGCTCGGGGTCTCGCCCACGAGTTCGGTGAAGCGCGAACTGAAGGAGCCGAGCGAGGTGCAGCCGACCGCGAAGCAGACCTCCGTGACCGTGAGGTCGCCGCGCCGCAGCAGGGCCTTGGCGCGCTCGATCCGGCGCGTCATGAGGTAGCTGTACGGGGACTCGCCGAACGCGGCCCGGAAGCTGCGCGAGAAGTGGCCGGGGGACATCAGCGCCGCGCGGGCCAGTGCGGGGACGTCGAGGGGCTCCGCGTAGTCGCGGTCCATCGCGTCACGGGCGCGCCGCAGCCGTACCAGGTCGTCCGGATTCACCACGTCAGCATCGCACGGGGGGGCGCGTTCGCCACGAGGATGCGCCATCATGGACTAAGCAAGCGCTCAGAAAGAGGTCCGCGTCACAGCCCCCAGGCCGTGACTCCCTCCGCTACGTACAGGTAACTTCCCAGAGAGTCCCAGCCGTACCCCCGCCGCCTCGTCGAGGAGTCGCGATGCCCGAAGCCGTGATCGTCTCTGCCGCCCGCTCCCCCATCGGCCGGGCCGTCAAGGGGTCCCTGAAGGACCTGCGCCCCGACGACCTGACCGCCACGATCATCCAGGCGGCCCTCGCCAAGGTGCCGCAGCTCGACCCGCGCGAGATCGACGACCTGATGCTGGGCTGCGGCCTGCCCGGCGGCGAGCAGGGTCACAACCTGGGCCGGATCGTGGCCGTGCAGATGGGCATGGACCACCTCCCGGGCTGCACGGTCACGCGTTACTGCTCCTCGTCGCTGCAGACGACCCGGATGGCGCTGCACGCCATCAAGGCGGGCGAGGGCGACGTCTTCATCTCCGCCGGCGTCGAGACCGTGTCCCGCTTCGTCAACGGCAGCTCCGACGGCATGCCCGGCACCCACAACCCGCTCTTCGCCGAGGCCGAGGCCCGCACCGCGGCCCGCGCCGCGCAGGGCGGCGGGGAATGGCACGATCCGCGCGAGGACGGGCTGGTCCCGGACGCGTACATCGCGATGGGCCAGACCGCCGAGAACCTGGCGGCCCTCAAGGGCGTCACCCGCGCCGACCAGGACGAGTTCGGCGTCCGCTCGCAGAACCTGGCCGAAGAGGCCATCAAGAACGGCTTCTGGGAGCGCGAGATCACCCCGGTGACGCTGCCCGACGGCACGGTCGTCGCCAAGGACGACGGCCCGCGCGCCGGGGTCACCCTGGAGGCCGTGCAGGGCCTGAAGCCGGTCTTCCGCCCCGACGGCACCGTGACCGCCGGCAACTGCTGCCCGCTGAACGACGGCGCCGCGGCGCTGGTCGTCATGAGCGACACCAAGGCGCGCGAGCTCGGCATCACCCCGCTCGCCCGGGTGGTCTCCACCGGCGTCTCCGGCCTCTCCCCCGAGATCATGGGCCACGGCCCGGTCGAGGCGTCCCGCCAGGCACTGAAGCGTGCCGGGCTGACCATCGACGACATCGACCTGGTCGAGATCAACGAGGCCTTCGCGGCGCAGGTCATCCCCTCCTACCGGGATCTGGGCGTCGACATCGACCGGCTCAACGTCAACGGCGGCGCGATCGCCGTCGGTCACCCCTTCGGCATGACGGGCGCCCGCATCACCACCACGCTGATCAACTCGCTCCAGTGGCACGACAAGCAGTTCGGCCTGGAGACCATGTGCGTCGGCGGCGGCCAGGGCATGGCCATGGTCATCGAGCGCCTGTCGTAACGGGCCCCGCCGGCCCTTCCCGACTCTCGGACGTACGTTCGAGACACAAGTCGCAATCGAACCGCCCCCTGGATGTGACCTAATCCCGGGGGCGGTCGTTTAGGCAGGTCAGAGGCGTGCCACTGGTACGGGGCGAGACTTTGGACCCTCCCATTTCGTGACGTTCCGCACTGCAGAGGCCATGGATTCCGGTGCAGAGTGGTGGTGTACAGGGGGCCAGGCTCGGGAAAGCACAGTCGGGAGTACGCCAGTGAGCGCCATGTTCCTCGTCCTGCTGGCGGGCGCGGCAACCGCCGTGGCCGCCGGCTCCGCCGCGCTGTTCGCCACACGCGGCGTACGTCGTGACGTCGCGGCCCTGCGCGCGGACCTGGCCGAGGCCCGTGCCGGGCGGGCGGCCGGGGTTCCCGCCGCACGCACCACTCCGGACGCCGAGGCCATCCGCACCGCCGTCGCCGACGCGCTCGCCGACGAGCGGGAGCGCGAACTGGCCGAGGCACGTGCCTTCTGGGCCGCTCAGGAAGCCCCCCTCGGCTACGGGACGGGCGAGTCCGGCGAGGCCCTCGTGGACCCGCAGCTCGACGCCCAGCTCTTCGGCGGCCAGGGGGCCGGCCCGGTTCCGGGCACCGCCGGCACCGACTACGAGGTGCTGCCGTACGGCCCGTTCCTGCCCCGCCAGGCCGACCTCGCGGGCCTGGAGCCCGGTGGCCCGGCGCCCTTCCGGCACCCCTCCGACCCCGACTTCGGCGTCCCGGCACCGGTCGTGGCCAACCAGGAGCAGACCGCCGAGCGCCTGTCCGAACTCGCGGACCTGCGGATGCCGCTCGCCGACGTCCGTCCCGGCCCGCTCGGCACGCTCGACGTGTACGTCTTCGCCGACGGCACCACGCTCTGCATGACCCCGGGCGACCGGGACACCGCCGACCGCCTCTGCGACGCCCTGGACCAGGGCGAGTCCCCGATACTGCTGGGCGGCTCCGCCGTCGCGGGCGGCTACGCGCTGACCTTCACCTACGGCGAGGAGTCCGTCTACGTGCTCGCCGACCGGGTGGTCGCCTCGCTGTAGCCCGTCCTCCCCGTCCTCCCCGTCCTACAGACCGCACCGCGCGGCCGTGTCCCCGATCCGGGACACGGCCGCGTCGCGTACGTGCGCCAGTTCCGGATGCGGTTCCAGGGCGGCGGCCAGGTCGTGGGCGGCCACGGAGATCTGGTCGCCGATCACGAAGACCCCCTCGTCCGGCACCGGCAGCGGTTCCCGCCCGGGGAACTCGATCCGCTGTGCCAGGGCGGCCAGTTCACGGGCGAGTTCCAGGCCCGCCCGGGCCACCTCGCCACGGAGCCGGCTCTGCGGCAGGGAGCGGTAACGCGCCGCCAGGAGTCCGGCGGCGTCGCGGAGCGTCGTACAGTCCAGCACGGCGCGAGCCTACCGGTGCGTACACACAACCGAGTGCGTTGCACTGTTGCCAACGGTCGACGGCTCAGGCACGGTGGGGTGACCGGAACGCATACCGGAGGCGCCGATGTCACAGACCTTCTCGGAAGAGACCCACCGGAACCTGCTCTCCCACATCCCCCACTGCACCGGCCGCGAGATCGGCGAATGGCTTCGCACGGTCGACGACGGGCCCGCTTTCCTCCGCTTCGAGGAGAAAGTCAGCTGGCTCCGCAGCGAGCACGACCTGTCCTACGGACACGCCAAGGCCATCGTCCACGAATACGACCTGAGGCGGGCCGCGCGGAGGTTCGGCTGACGCGCCTCCCCTCCCGCACATGCGAACGGGCCCCGAAAGGCATTGCCTCCGGGGCCCGTTGAATGTCCCTCGCGGGTCAGCGCACTCAGTCGTCGCCGCGCAGGATCGCGATCAGCCGCAGCATCTCCAGGTAGATCCAGACCAGGGAGAGCGTGAGCCCGAAGGCCGCCAGCCAGGACTCCTGGCGCGGAGCGCCGTACTGGATGCCGTCCTCGATCTGCTTGAAGTCCAGCGACAGGAAGAACGCGCCCAGCGCGATCCCGATGATGCCGACCACGATGCCGAGCCCACCGCTGCGCAGGCCGAGGCCGTCACCGCCGCCGATCATCGCGGCGATCAGGTTGACGAACGTCAGGATGACGAAGCCGATGGCGATCGCCATGCCGATGCGGGCGTAGCGGGCGGTGACCCGGATGAGGCGGGTGCGGTACGCCACCAGCATGCCGACGAAGACCGCCATGGTCCCCAGCACGGCCTGCAGCGGGATGCCCGGCCACATGAAGTTGAGGATCTTGCTCCAGATGCCGAGGAAGACACCCTCGAAGACCGCGTAGCCGAGGATCAGCGCGGGCGAGGCCTCACGCTTGAACGACTGGATCAGGCCCAGGACCAGGGCCACGAGCGAGGCGCCGATCGCCAGGCCGTAGCTCTTCTCCGAGACCGGCAGCACGAACCACGCCACGAGCGCGCCGAGCACCACGGTGCCCAGGGTCATGGCGGTGCGCATGACGACGTCGTCCATCGTCATCCGGCCGGTCTGCACGGGGGCGCCCGGCGGGGCCTGGTACGTGGTGTCGTAGGGGTTGCTGCCCGCGTACGGGTTCGTGCCCGCGTAGGGGTTGCCGCCCGACTGGGGGACACCCTGCGTCTGCGGCTGACCGCCGAAGCCCGCGTAGCCCTCCCCGCGGGAGAACCCACGCCGCGAGAAGACCGGGTTGCTGCTCCTCATCTGTCACTCCTCCATGGCCGCGCGATACGGCTCCGCACCAAGAGTAATGGTATGGCAAAGCGGGTCGCCTACGCCTCAAGGAGGATCTTTTGCGGCCCGCTCACCATGCCTGCCACCACGCCTTTCCCCGTCCCCGCGGCGCCACACCGCCGGGGGAGGAACGGCGGGTGCCGGGGAGGGGCGGTCCCCTCCCCGGCACCCGCCGGAAGTGGATCCTCGCTCAGCGACGCGTCGCCAGGATCTCGCTCAGCACGTCGTGCACGTAGGTGTTGGCGTGCTTGCCGGTGAAGCGGTTCGCGAGCGGGCCGGCCGCGGTGACGGGGACGTCGACACCGGTGTGACCGGAGGTGGTCCAGTCGATGTAGAACGACTTGTCGCTGCCGCGGATGCTGAACGGACCGTCCTCGGCGGAGATGCCGTCGCCGGACTCGTCGGCGGAGTCGGCCTCCTCCACGGCCAGGCCGCCGGTCTCGTGGTCACCGGTGACGACCAGCAGGGTGTCGGGGTGGGTGGCCACGTAGGCGCGGGCCACCGCGACGGCCTTCTCCAGCTCCTGCATGGACTGCAGGACGCGGGTGCCGTTGTTGGAGTGCGCGAACTCGTCCACGCCCTCCTCCTCGACCATGAGGAAGAAGCCCTTCTTGTTCTTGTCCAGCGTGCTGAGGGCCTTGCTGGTCATGGTGGACAGGCCGACCACCGGGTTGTACACGTCGCCCTGGCCCTCGGGACGCTGCTGGAACATCTCCTCGTTGGCGAAGAGACCGAGGAGCTTGCCGCCCTTGGCGCGGCTGAGCTGGTCCGCGCTGGAGACGTAGGAGTAGCCGGCCTTCTTGGCCTTCGTGATCAGGTCACCCTTGGTGCCCTTGCTCGCCTCGGACGTGTCCTCGGCGGGCTTGTCCTGGAAGGCGCCGGGGCTGCCCGCGGGCAGCCACCAGTCCTCGCCACCGCCCAGGATGACGTCGGGCTTGCTGACCTCGATGTACTGGCGCGCGATCTCGTCCTGCGCCGACCGGTTGGCCGTGCTGGAGAAGAAGGCGGCCGGCGACGCGTCGGTGACCTGCGCGGTCGTGACCAGGCCGGTGGCCTTGCCGGCGGCCTTGGCCTGCTGGCCCAGGGTGGCCAGCGGGTTGCCGTCCACGTCGACGCTGATCGCGCCGTTGTAGGTCTTCTCACCGGTCGCCCACGCGGTCGCGGCCGCGGCGGAGTCGGTGACGACGGCCTTCGGGTCGTCCGGCTCGGTGGTCAGCTGACCCGAGTAGGGGAGCTTGTCCATCGCGAGCTGACCGTTCAGACCGGTCAGGTGCAGGCGCGCGGCCTGCCGGGCGGCGGCACCCATGCCGTCGCCGTTGATGAAGATGACGTTCTTCGCAGCCGGGGCCTTGCCCTTGCCTGCGGTCTGCGGGGCCGTGGCCGACGCACCCAGCGTCGGGCTGACCACCATGGTCACGACCGCGGCGGCGGCCGCAGCCGCCACGGGCGCGGCGTACCGCCGGGCCCTGCGTACACCCTCGGACACAACGACCTCCGTTGCTCACTGCTTGCCATTGCTTGGCTGTGAACTTAGGAGCCTTAGGGGGAAGGTTGACTAAGCGCAGATGTCCAGAACGCGACGGAACCTTCAGGTGACGGTAAAAGCCTAGGCCCGGACTTGTCCGTACAGGTGGTCGCGGCAGCCTCACGTGCGGGCCGCCCCGCACGGCCGCATCCGGCGCGTTCGTGCAGATCACCGCCGTCGCGGGGCATCGTGATGCGCGCAGCGGGGAGGGCCGGGGGAACGGGCGCGCCGTTCACGTACCGTTCGTCTACGGCAAAGGGACGGTGAAGTCGTCCTCGACCGGCGGGTCCAGTTCGTGCGCCAGCAGGCCGGTGGCGGCGAAGCACCGCACGCGGACGGCGGCCGGGCTGACGTCCAGCCGCAGGAAGCTCTTGAAGAACGGCGGGCTGTACGTCGCCGAGCCCGGGGAGAGCAGACGGGTGAGCACCCGGCGGACGGGCAGGCGCAGCCGGCGCCTGCGGTGCGGCCGGGGCGGAGCGCCCAGGACGCCGGCGACGAAGCGGGTCCGCCAGGTCACGCGGGCGCCGGTGGCCCGGGTGGCCGGGATGCCGAGACGCCGGGCGAGGACCGCGGACGCCTCGTCCGGGGTCAGGTCGAACAGGCGGCGCAGGTGGAGCCGGCGGCCGTAGAGCCGGCTGTAGAAGGCGAGGGAGTCGCCGCGCATCGGGTAGCAGCGGAAGCGGTCCTCGGTGACGCCGCCGACCTCCACCCGGGGGATCGTGTGGGTGGCGTGCATGAAGGCGCCCCCGCCGCCGGAGACGACGTACTCGATCCTCCGGCCGTCCACGTCCACCGGGTAGCGCTGGTAGTTGTGGATGTCCCCGCCGATCACGGCGACGAAGTTGTGCTCCGGGTCGCGGACGACCTCGTCGACCGTGCCGCCGCCCTCGATGGCGCAGGGGTGGTGCTCGCCGTCCACGTAGATCGGGGAACCGGTGACGAGGATCTTGGGGCGGGGCCCCAGGGAGACCCGGCGCAGCCACTCGCCCTGCTCCCTGTCGATGTCGCCGAGCAGCCCGGTGTCGATGCCTATGATCCGTATCGGCCCCGAGTCGATCGCCCAGTACGGGCCGGGCTGGGAGGCCGCCTGCGAGGGCGCGGAGCGCATCCGGCGGGCCTCGTCGAGCCGGGCGTCGTCCGGCACGTCGGGCTTCGCCCACAGCAGGCTGCGCCACCAGGCCCGGGTCAACCGGCGGGGGCGCGGCGCGGGCGGCAGGGCGGGGGCGCGGCAGAACACCCGCATGAAGCCGTTGAGCCCGTCGTACCAGTCGTGGTTCCCGGGGATGGCGTAGACGGGGGCGTCGTAGTCCCGGTAGGGCCGGAAGAACTTCGTGTCGTACTCGTTGGCGCTGCCGACGGGGTAGAGGACGTCGCTGCAGATCACGGCGTAGCGCGTGCCGGCGCCCGCCTTGAGCATCCCGGGGACGACGGCGTACTGCGGGTCGTCGCCCTCGCCGGTGTCGCCGAGGAGGAGGAAGGAGAAGGTGTCGGGGTCGTCCCGCTCGATCACCAGGTCCGCGCCGGACGCCCCTCGCTCCAACTGGCCGTTCACCCAGCGCTGCCGGTCCCGGCCGGTCGGGTCGCCGAACAATGAGGCGAGCGGGCCGTTGCGGGCCTTCCACAGGGTCACCGGGTCCAGCCACGACAGGTTGACCACCCGGGCCGGCATCAACTCCCGGTAGGCGCCGGCCTGCTGGCTCTCCCAGCCGGCGCCGGACAGGGATTCACGCGAGGAGTCGGACACGGGCGCACTGTAGCAACCGGGCCGGGCGCCGAAGGCGGCGCCCGGAGCTGCGCTCAGTCCTGCGCGTCCTGTGGGTACCAGCGCAGTTCGACCGTGTTGCCGTCCGGGTCCTCGACGTAGGTCGACAGAGCGGAGCCGCGCGCGCCGAACCGCCGCACGTTGGCCTCCAGCACCGTGAACACCCCGGACGCGACGACCTCTTCCCAGTCCAGCGGTTCGACGGTGAGGCAGATGTGGTCGACGTTGGACTCGCCGCGGGGCCCGGCGACCAGGTCGATGATGGTCTCCCGGGTGACCCGCACCGACGGGAACGGGGCCTTCCCCGCGCGCCATTCGTCGACGCGCACCGGTTCCAGGCCGAGCGGTCCGGTGTAGAAGGCCAGGGACCGCTCGACGTCGGCGACGTTGAGGACCAGGTGGTCGAAGGCCTTCACGCGCAGCACGGTCATGTCTCCTCCAGGGGTGGTGTGCCGTGGACGTCCTCCACGATCCGCCGGGGGGCCGCCGTCATCAAGGCATGATCGCCGTACGATCGTTGAGCGGAACTCAACGCCGAGGGGGAAGCGTGCTGGAGCGGGTGGAGATCGAGGCCTTCCTCACCCTCGCCGAGGAGCTGCACTTCGGCCGGACCGCCGAGCGCCTGGGCGTCACCACCGGGCGGGTCAGCCAGGTGGTGGGCAAGCTGGAACGCACCATCGGCTGCCCGCTCTTCGAACGGAACAGCCGCAGCGTCCGGATCACCCCGGTCGGCAGGCAGCTCGCGGACGATCTGCTCCCCCTCGTCGCCGGGATGGATGAGGCGCTGCGCAGGGCCGCCGACGCCGGCCGCGGCATCACCGGCGCGCTGCGCGTGGCCTTCCTCGGCGAGGGCACGGCGCCCACGCTGCTGAGGGTGGTCCGCCTGTTCTCCGAGCGCCACCCCGACTGCCGGGTGGACGTGCGCGAGGTCCAGCTGGCCACCTCCCGGGCGAGCCTGCTGGACGGTTCCGTCGACGTGCTCCTCGCCTCCTTCCCCTTCGACGGGATGGTCCGCGGACCGGTGCTGCTCAGGGAGCGCCGGGTGCTCGCGGTGGCCGCGGGGCACCCGGCGGCCGGCCGGGAGTCGGTGTCGCTCGAGGTGCTCGCGGACCACCCCGTGGTGCAGTACCCGGAGGTGACCTCGGTGGCGTTCAAGCGGGACCGCACCCCGGAGCGCACCCCGTCGGGCCGTACGGTCCCGAAGGGGCCGGCCGGCGGGTCGTTCTCCGAGATGCTCACCCTGGTGGCGCTGGGCCGGGGCGTCCTCCCCGTCGGGGAGCACGCCCGCCGCTACTACCCCCGGCCGGACCTCGCCTACGTCCCCCTCCACGACGCACCGCCCATCGAGCGCGGCCTGGTGTGGCGGCACGGCAACACCACGGCCCGGGTCCGCGCGTTCGCCCGTGCGGCGGCGGACGTCGCGGCCACCCGACCCGACCGGGCACGGGATGTCGGGTCCGGCGGGGTGCCCGACGCCTAGCGTGGGTCGTGGAAGAGGAAGGGGACAGGGAGTGCTGGAACGTCTCAACCAGGCCCTGGAGCAGGTCGAGCGCCATCTCGACGGGCAGGTCGACGTGGCCGAGCTGGCACGTGTCGCGGGCACCTCGGAGTACCACCTGCGCCGGATGTTCTCCGCGCTCGCGGGCATGCCGCTCTCGGAGTACGTACGGCGCCGCCGGCTGACCGTCGCCGGTGCGGAGGTGCTCGCGGGGCCGGCGACGCTGCTGGAGGTCGCGGTGCGCTACGGGTACGGATCGGGCGAGGCCTTCGCCCGGGCGTTCCGCGCCGTGCACGGGGTCGGGCCGGGTGAGGCCCGGCGCACCGGCGCCGCGCTGGTCTCCCAGCCCCGGTTGGCCTTCCGCCTCACCGTCGAAGGGAGCAGCAGCATGCGTTACCGCGTCGTGGACAGGCCGGACTTCAGGGTCGTCGGTCTCAAGGCCCGGGTCCCCCTGGTGCACTCGGGGCCGAACCAGGCGATCGTCGATTTCGTCCGCGGGATCGACCCGCGGCTCGTGGCGCGTCTGGAGGAGCTGTCGGACCAGGAACCGCGGGGGGTCGTCGCGGTCTGCGACGACCTGGACCCGAGCCGCGCCGAAGGCACCTTTCTCGACTACCACCAGGGGGTGATCACGTCGGCGGCCGCGCCCGACGGCACCACGGTCCTCCCCGTGCCTGCGGGCACCTGGGCGGTCTTCACCACCTCAGGGCCGGCGCCGCAGGCCATCCAGGAGCTGTGGCGGGACGTGTTCACCCAGTGGTTCCCCTCCAACCCGTACCGCAGCCGCCCCGGCCCCGAGATCCTGCGCGCCCGTCCGTCCGCGGACGGGACCGAGGCGGAGGCCGAACTGTGGCTCCCGGTGGAACGGGAACAGGGCTGAGAACGTGGCGGTGGTGCCACGCCGGTGAGGAAGTGAGTGCCCGGAACCGGATTCGAACCGGTACGCCCGCAAGGGGCAGCGAGGTTTAAGCTCGCCGTGTCTGCATTCCACCATCCGGGCGTGGCGGTGCGAGAGCGCAGTACGACCCTATCCGGCGGGGCGGGTGGAACAGGGCCCAGGATTCGTCATGTTGTCTGATTTTAAGGCTGACTGACGGTCCATCAGATCTGTCCCGTCCGGAGGAAAGCACAGGCCCGGGGCGGTCCGGGCGGCGGACCGCACCCGCTGCATATGACGCGAAATCGCTTCCACCCGGGGGCGGGATGTCGGGGTCCCCGTCATCCCCAAGTAGGACGCGGGGGTCCGCGCGTACCTCTCGGGACTGCCTGCAGAACCACGATGTGGACGGATCCCGGCGACGTCTCCCGTCGGGACGATGGAGGGGTCCGATCGACTCCCCCCGTCCCGACAGGAGCAGCGTGCCGTGACCACCACCACCGCACACCCCACCGCCACGGCCACGGCCGCCCGCGCCACCGACCTCAGCAAGGTCTACGGGGAGGGCGAGACCCGGGTCGTCGCGCTCGACGCGGTGACGGTCGAGTTCCGAGCCGCCGAGTACACCGCGATCATGGGGCCCTCGGGCTCGGGCAAGTCCACGCTGATGCACTGCATGGCGGGCCTGGACACCGTCTCGTCCGGCTCGGCGCGGATCGGCGACACCGAGCTGTCCTCGCTGAAGGACAAGCAGCTCACCAAGCTCCGCCGGGACAAGATCGGCTTCGTCTTCCAGGCGTTCAACCTGCTGCCGACGCTCACCGCCGCGGAGAACATCACGCTCCCGATGGACATCGCCGGCCGCAGGACCGACAAGCAGTGGCTGGACCGGGTCGTCGAGACGGTCGGACTGTCCGGGCGGCTGTCGCACCGGCCGTCCCAGCTGTCCGGCGGACAGCAGCAGCGGGTCGCCGTCGCCCGGGCACTGGCCAGCCGGCCCGAGATCATCTTCGCCGACGAGCCGACCGGCAACCTCGACTCCCGTTCCGGCGCGGAGATCCTCGGCTTCCTCCGCAACTCCGTGAAGGAGCTCGGCCAGACGGTCGTCATGGTCACCCACGACCCGGTCGCCGCCTCCTACGCCGACCGCGTGGTCTTCCTCGCCGACGGGCGGATCGTCGACGAGCTGCACGGCCCGACCGCGGACACGGTGCTGGAGCGCATGAAGCGCTTCGACGCCAAGGGCCGTACCAGCTGATCCGCGCCGCCGACCACGAGCCACGACCGAGAGACAAGCCCTGACATGTTCCGTACCGCCCTGCGCAATGTGCTGGCGCACAAGGCCAGACTGCTGATGACCGTGCTCGCCGTGATGCTCGGCGTCGCCTTCGTCTCCGGCACCCTGGTGTTCACCGACACCATCGGCAATGCCCTCCGCAAGGCCTCCGCGAGGAGCTACTCCGACGTCTCGGTCGCCGTCACCTACGGGGACGTCGACCATCCGCTCCCCCAGCGGCTGGTGGACGAGATCGGCCGGCTGCCCGGCACCGCGTCCACCACCGCGACCGTCACCGGCTTCACCGCGGTCGCCGGCAAGGACGGCCGGCTGGTCGGCGACGGCTGGTCCACCCGCGGCGGCAACTATGCCGGTGCGGACCGCTATCCGATACGCGAGGGACGCGCCCCGCGGACCTCCTCCGAGATCGCGCTGGACTCCAAGACCGCGGAGCGGACGGGCTACGCCGTCGGCGACACCGTCCGGATGTCCATCGACGGCCCGGTGATGCGGCAGAAGGTGACCGGCGTCTTCTCCACCGACGACGGCAACGTCGCCGCGGGCGGCAGCCTGGTGCTCTTCGACACGGCCACGGCCCAGAAGCTCTTCGGCAAGCCGGGCACGTACGAGGAGATCGACGTCAAGGCGGCGCCGGGCACCGCGCAGGCCACGCTCAGGGCCGAGATCGAAAAGCTGCTGCCGCGCTACGCCAAGGACGCCACCGCGACCACCGGGCAGAAACTGGCCGACGACGAGGCCCGGCAGATCGCCTCCGACCTCAGCACCTTCAACACCACCCTGCTCAGCTTCGCCGGCATCGCGCTCTTCGTCGGCATCTTCATCATCGCCAACACCTTCACCATGCTCGTCGCCCAGCGCACCAAGGAACTCGCGCTGCTGCGCGCGGTCGGCGCCAGCCGCCGACAGGTGACGCGGTCGGTGCTGGTCGAGGCCCTCGTGGTGGGCGTGGCGGCCGGTGCCACCGGGTTCCTGCTGGGCATCGGCATCGCGGCCGTCATGCGGGCGGTGCTCGGCTCGGCGGGCGCGGAACTGCCCGAGGGCGCCCTGTCCGTACAGCCCGGCACGGCCGGGGCTGCGCTCGCCGTCGGTGTGGGCGTCACCATGCTCGCCGCATGGCTGCCGGCCCGCCGGGCCGCCAAGATCCCGCCGGTCGCGGCGATGAGCAGCGTGCACGCCCCGGCCACCGTCAAGGGCCTGCTCCTGCGCAACACCCTCGGCGCGCTGCTGTCGGCGGCCGGTGTGGTCCTGGTGCTGGCCGGCTCGGGGATGAAGGACAACGGCAACATGGTCCTGGGCGGCGGCGCCGGGCTGCTGCTGATCGGCGTCTTCGTCCTCACGCCGCTGCTGTCCCGGCCGGTGGTCGCCGCGGCCGCGCCGCTGCTGCGGCCCTTCGGGGTCACGGGCAAGCTCGCCCGGCAGAACTCGGTGCGCAACCCGCGGCGCACCGCCGCGACCGCGTCGGCCCTGATGATCGGTCTCACCCTGATCACCGCCCTCACGGTGGTGGCCATCTCGGTCAAGACCACCGTGGACGAAATGGCCGCCGCCCACCTGAAGGCCGACTACCAGATCACGATGGCCACCGGCCGGAACCTCTCGCCCGAGGTGGCCGAGCGGGTCGCCGGCATCGACGGCGTCAGCGACTCCAGCGCGGTGCGCGACGCGCACACCGAACTGGGCGGCGAGGACGAGTGGGTCACCGGCGTCGACGCGCCGCAGATCGGGCGGCTGCTCACCCTGGACTTCACCCACGGCTCCCTGGCCTCGGTGCACGGCGACTCCATGGTCGTGGACTCCGACACCGCCGAGCGGCGCGGCTGGCACACCGGGCAGAGCCTGCCGGTGCGCTACGACGACGGCACCAAGGGGCGGTTGACGATCGGCGGCGTCTACGAGGGCGGCGACCTCATCAACGGCGTGATCATGGACAACGCCACGGTCACCCCGCACACCCCCGAAGCAGGGGACATGCGGGTGCTGGTGCGGATGGCCGGCGGTGCCGAAGAGGCCAACCAGGACGCGCTGGTGAAGGCGCTCGGCGAGAACCCGGTGATCAAGGTCCAGGACAAGGCGGCCATCTCCCGCGAGCTCAGTTCCACGATCGACCTGATGCTGAACATCCTCTACGGGCTGCTCGCGATGGCCGTGCTGGTCGCGGTGCTGGGTGTGATCAACACGCTGGCGATGTCGGTCTTCGAGCGCAAGCACGAGATCGGCATGCTGCGCGCGATCGGCCTGGACCGTGCCGCGGTCAAGCGGATGATCCGGCTGGAGTCCCTGGTGATCTCGCTGTTCGGCGCGGTACTGGGCCTCGGGCTCGGGGTGTTCCTCGCCTGGGCCGTCGGCGGGCTGATCAAGCCACAGCTGCCGAGCTACGCGATGACGCTGCCCTGGGACAGGATCGGGGTGTTCCTGGCGATGGCCGCCCTGGTGGGCGTCCTGGCCGCGCTGTGGCCGGCCCGGCGGGCGGCCCGGCTGAACATGCTGGAGGCCATCAAGGCCGAGTAGCGGGACGGCGGGAGGCGCCCGGGGGGCGGAGGCCGCGACGGCCTCCGCCCCCCGGCATGTCAGTCCTGCCGGCCCGGGCCCAGCCAGTCGGCCCGGGTGCGGGGCATCCCGGAGCCGCCGTCCTTGGTCGGGCGGACGGCGAGCACCTGGTTGACGCCGATGCGGTTCTGCTCGAAGGAGAGCGCGGAGGCCGCCATGTACAGCCGCCAGACACGGGCGCGGCCGGCTCCGGCGAGGCGGACGGCCTCCGGCCAGTGCGCCTCCAGGTTGGCGACCCACTGCCGCAGGGTCAGGGCGTAGTGCTCGCGGATCGCCTCCACGTCCCGTACCTCGAGCCCGGCCTCCTCCAGCCGGGAGACGGTGGAGCCGAGCGGAGCCAGCTCTCCGTCGGGGAAGACGTACCGGTCGATGAACTCGTCGACGTGGTAGGCCTCTTCGTCGGCCCAGGGGCGGCGGCCGATCTGGTGGTTGAGCAGCCGCCCGCCGGGCCGCAGCAGCCCGTACAGCACCCCGGCGTACTGCCGGTAGCGCTCGCGGCCCACGTGCTCGGCCATGCCGATCGAGGAGATGGCGTCGTACGGCCCGTCGTCGACCGCCCGGTAGTCCTGCACGCGGATGTCGATCCGGTCGGCGAGGCCGGCGTCGGCGACCCGCTTGCGCGCGGAGGAGGCCTGCTCGGTGGAGAGCGTGACGCCGGTGGCGTGGACGCCGTAGTGCTCGACGGCGTGCATCACCATGGAGCCCCAGCCGCAGCCGACGTCCAGCAGCCGCTGCCCGGGCCGCAGTTCCAGCTTGCGGCAGATGAGGTCGAGCTTGGCCCGCTGGGCGTCCTCCAGGGTCGCGTCGGGCCCCTCCCAGTAGGCGCACGAGTAGACCATGGACGGGCCGAGCACCAGCCCGTAGAAGTCGTTGCCGACGTCGTAGTGATGGCTGATCGCCTGCCGGTCGCGGATCGGGCTGTGCAGCACCCCGGAGCGCCGGCGGACCTCCTCCGGCGGCGGGGGCGGCGGCAGTCCGGGTCCGGCGAGGGCGAGGGCCTCCCGGGCCAGCCGGTAGGTCTCGGGGTCGCGCGCGAGACCGAGCAGACGGCGCGGTGACGCCCCGTCGTCCTCGGTGGGGCGATCCCAGACGAGCCCCGAGAGCCGGTCCAGCGCCTCGTACAGGTCGCCCTCGACGTCGAGTTCACCGGCCACCCAGGCACGGACCAGGCCGAGCTCGCCGGGCTTCCACAGCAGCCGGCGCAACGCCCGGCGGTGCCGCACGACCAGCGTCGGGGCGTCGGGCGGTCCGGTCTCGCTGCCGTCCCACGCGCGGATGCGCAGCGGGAGGGGAACGCCGAGCGCCTGCTCGGCGAGAGCGGTCAGTCGTCCGGCCGCATCGGCCATGGCGGGTACCTCCGTGCCTCCATGAAGACGGGTCCACTGGGCTGGGAAACGGATGCGGGATACACCGACATTCCCGCACTACCGCTTCTTTACCTCTACCCATCTCATGTCCTGTGCCCCGGGGCCAGGGACACGGGCACGGCGAAGGGCGCCCGCCCCACGGATGGCGGACGCCCTTCGGCCGGACCGTTACCTGCTCAGGCCTTGGCCTTGGTGGCCTCGGCGGCGACCGCCGCGGCCGGGACCGGCCTGGCGGCCTCGTAGAACTCCTCGCGCGGGTTCTCGATGGCGCCGAGCGAGACGACCTCGCGCTTGAGGAACATCGCCAGCGTCCAGTCCGCGAGGACCCGGATCTTGCGGTTGAAGGTCGGGACCGCCATGCCGTGGTAGCCACGGTGCATGTACCAGGCCAGGCGGCCCTTGAACTTCAGCTTGAGCTTGCCGAAGCGGATCAGGGCGACACCCTTGTGCAGGCCGAGGCCGGCCACCGCGCCCTTGTTGGCGTGCTTGTACTCCTTCTGCGGGAAGCCCCGCATGCCGGACACCACGTTGTCGCCGAGCACCTTGGCCTGGCGCAGCGCGTGCTGGGCGTTCGGCGGGCACCAGGCGCCGGGGCCGGAGGCCAGGTCGGGGACCTGGGCGTTGTCACCGGCGGACCAGATGTAGTCGGTGCCCTGGACCTGGAGCGTCGGGGCGGTGTCCACGTGGCCGCGCGGGCCGAGCGGGAGGCCGTACCGGGCGAGCGCCGGGTTGGGCTTGACGCCCGCGGTCCACACGATGGTGGAGGCGTCGACCTCCAGGCCGTTGGCGAGCACCACGTGCTTGTCGACGCAGGAGCTCATGGAGGTGCCGAGGTAGACCTCGATGCCACGCTCGCGCAGGTGCTCCAGGCCCCAGGTGCCCAGCTCCGGGCCGACCTCGGGGAGGATCTTGTCGGCGGCGTCGACGAGGATGAAGCGCATGTCCTCGCGCTTGACGTTGGTGTAGTACTTGGCCGCGTCGCGGGCCATGTCCTCGACCTCGCCGATCGTCTCGGCGCCGGCGAAGCCGCCGCCCACGAAGACGAAGGTGAGCGCCTTGCGGCGGACGTCCTCGTCGTTGGTGGAGTCGGCCTTGTCGAGCTGCTCCAGCACGTGGTTGCGCAGGCCGATGGCCTCCTCGACGCCCTTCATGCCGATGCCGTGCTCGGCGAGGCCGGGGATCGGGAAGGTGCGGGAGACGGCGCCGAGCGCGACCACCAGGTAGTCGAAGGGCAGTTCGTAGGTCTCGCCCACGAGCGGCTCGACGACCGCGACCTTGCGGTCCTGGTCGATGGTGGTGACCCGGCCCGTGAGGACCTCCGCCTTGGGGAGCACGCGGCGCAGCGGCACCACGACGTGGCGGGGGGAGATGCTGCCGGCGGCGGCCTCCGGCAGGAACGGCTGGTACGTCATGTACGAGCGCGGGTCGACGACGGTCACCGTCGCTTCCGCGTAACGCATCTTCTTGAGGATGCGCCGCGCCGCGTACAGGCCGACGTACCCTCCGCCTACTACGAGGATCCTGGGACGCTCCGTGGTGCTCATGCTTCGAGTATTCACCACGCCCCAGGGGGTACCTCGTGAGCCCCTTCACAAGGTTTGCGGTGCCCTCTGCTACACTGCGCCGCTTCGTGACCAGGGCCACAGCACCCAGGGGGAACCCGGTGGGTGGCGCGGGCGTTGAGCGCCCCGTCCGACCAGCGGCGATCGGCATCCGGGGGCACCACGCCACCGTCCCGCAACACCCCCGAAACACGGGCGCACCAAGGGTTTTGGAGGGCTCGCGGGGTGCCGGCCCCGGAAAGTTGGGCCGTCCGGCGGGAACTTTCATGTGAAGAAATTCACGAACTTTGTGGGGCGGGCGTGTCACGCCCGCCCCGAAAGCCCGCTCAGTTGGAAAAGGCCCTGCTCAGGCGATGCTCCAGGCGATCCCGTCGAGGATGTCGTGTTCGGAGACCACGACCTCCCGGGCGCCCGTACGCTCCATGATCCGCAGCAGCACCAGGGCACCCGCGCCGATCACGTCGACCCGTCCCGGGTGCATCACCGGGATCGCGGCGCGTTCGGCGTGCGTGGCGGAGAGCAGGCGCGCGCTGATCTCCCGCACCGTCCCGACCGGGACGCGGGAGTGGTGGATGGCGGCCCAGTCGTACTCGGGCAGGTCCAGCGCGATCGCGGCGACCGTGGTGACGGACCCGGCCAGGCCGACGAGGGTGCGGGCCTCGCGCAGCGGGACGGTCCGCTCGGCAAGGTCGAGGGCGGCGTCGATGTCCCGCGTCATGGCGGCGATCTGCCCGGCGGTGGGCGGATCGGTGACCACACCGTCGCGGACCAGGTGGCGCTCGGTCATCCGCACGCAGCCGACGTCGACCGAACGCGCGGCCGTGACGTGGCGGTCGCCGACGACGAACTCGGTGGAGCCGCCGCCGATGTCCACGACCAGGAAGGGCCGTTCCAGGTCCGTACGTCCGGTCAGTTCCTTGGTGGCGCCGGTGAAGGAGAACTCCGCCTCCTGGTCGCCGGTGATCACCTCGGGCTCCACGCCGAGGATGTCCACCACGCCGCGCACGAAGTCGTCCCGGTTGGAGGCGTCACGGGAGGCGGAGGTGGCCACGAACCGGACCTTGCGCGCCCCCAGTTCCTCGATCACGCCCGCGTACTCGCGGCAGGCCGCGAAGGTGCGCTCCAGGGCCTCGGGGGCGAGCCGGCCGGTGCGGTCCACGTCCTGGCCGAGCCGGACGATGGTCATCCGGCGGTCCAGGTCCTTGATCTCACCGGTCGCGGGGTCCGCGTCCGCGACGAGCAGGCGGATGGAGTTGGTACCGCAGTCGATGGCGGCCACCCGGGTCACCGGTCCTCGCCCTCCTCCTGCCCGGCGGTGCCGCACGGGCTCACGCACGGGCCCTTGCGCCACCACTCGGGCAGCATCGCGATCGTCTCGTCGCCCAGCGGGTTCACCCCGGGGCCGGCCGCGAGGGAGTGGCCCACCAGGACGTGCAGGCACTTCACCCGGTCCGGCATGCCGCCGGCGCTGGGGAAGCCCTGCAGGACCTCGAGGGCGTCCCGGCGGGCGATGTAGTCCTCGTGCGCGGCGCGGTAGGCGGCGGCCAGCTCCTCGTCCTGCGCGAGGCGGGCCGTCATCTCCTTCATGACGCCCTCGGCCTCGAGGGTGCCGATCGCCGAGGCGGCGCGCGGGCAGGTCAGGTAGTACAGCGTCGGGAACGGCGTCCCGTCCTCCAGGCGCGGCGCCGTCTCCACCACGTCGGGGTTGCCGCAGGGGCAGCGGTGCGCGATGGCCCGCAGGCCGCGCGGCGGGCGGCCGAGCTGCTCCTTGAAGGCGGCGATGTCCGCCTCGGTGGGCGGGGCGTGCTCGGTCTGCGGCGGGGGCTTTTCCATGCCTGGGCGTGTCTCTCTCAGGGGCTTGCGTCAACGATGTGCTGTGGTGGCGGCGGCGTCCGCGTGGTCGACGCCGTCCCACAGGTTCGCGTACCAGGGGCGGCGGGCCGCGCTGTCGCTGCGGCGGGCGCCGGAGTCCTCGGGAGCCGCGGCCCCGGTGGGCTCCACCACCGTATACGCCGTCTCGCCCGGCAGTACGTAGTGCAGCCGGGCCCGGGCCTGCGCCTTGACGTACTCCGGGTCCTGCCAGCGGGCCTTCTCCTCCCGCAGCTCGTCCACCCGCTTGCGCGCCTGCTCGGCCTGCTTGCGCTGGTCGGCGATCTGCGAGCGCTGCGCCACGTACTGGCGCATGGGGTAGGCGAGGGCGACGACCAGGGCGCAGACGACCAGCGCCAGCAGCGCGGCCCGGCCGGTCAGCCGGTTGCGTCCACGGGGCAGCACCGGCCGCGGGCGGCCGGCCGCGCGGTAGACGCGGGCCTGCGCCTGTGCCCCGAGGGCACGGATGCGTGTCGCGGTGGAGAAGCGATCCGGCACGTGCACCTCCGGTGGGGTTCGGGTGGCCCTTGCTGGCGCACGGTGCCGCCCGCCGCGGACGCGGCGGGCGGCACCGGACGGGGTCAGCCCTTGAAGCGGGGGAACGCGGAGCGGCCGGCGTACACCGCGGCGTCGTCGAGGATCTCCTCGATGCGCAGCAGCTGGTTGTACTTGGCGACGCGCTCGCTGCGCGCGGGGGCGCCGGTCTTGATCTGGCCGCAGTTGGTGGCGACGGCGAGGTCGGCGATGGTGACGTCCTCGGTCTCGCCGGAGCGGTGCGACATCATGCACTTGTAGCCGTTGCGCTGGGCCAGCTCGACCGCGTCGAGGGTCTCGGTCAGCGAGCCGATCTGGTTGACCTTGACCAGGAGGGCGTTGGCGGTGTCGCTGTCGATGCCACGCTGCAGACGCTCGGGGTTGGTGACGAACAGGTCGTCGCCGACCAGCTGGACCTTGTCACCGAGCTCCTCGGTGATGGTCTTCCAGCCGTCCCAGTCCTCCTCGTTCAGCGGGTCCTCGATGGAGACCAGCGGGTACGCCGCGACCAGCTCGGCGTAGTACGCGGTCATCTCGGCCGCCGACAGGGACTTGCCCTCGAAGGAGTAGCTGCCGTCCTTGTAGAACTCGGAGGCGGCCACGTCGAGCGCGAGCGCGATGTCCTGGCCGGGCTGGTAGCCGGCCTTCTTGATGGCCTCGACGATCAGGTCGAGGGCGTCGCGGTTGCTCGGCAGGTTCGGCGCGAAGCCGCCCTCGTCGCCGAGGCCGGTGGACAGGCCGCGCTCCTTCAGGACCGCCTTGAGGGTGTGGTAGACCTCGGCGCCCCAGCGCAGGGCCTCGGAGAAGGACTCCGCACCCACGGGCGCGATCATGAACTCCTGGATGTCCACGTTGGAGTCGGCGTGCGAGCCGCCGTTCAGGATGTTCATCATCGGGACCGGCAGCACGTGGGCGTTCGGGCCGCCCAGGTAGCGGAAGAGCGGCAGGTCGGAGGCCTCGGAGGCCGCGTGGGCCACGGCCAGCGAGACACCGAGGATGGCGTTGGCGCCGAGGGAGGACTTGTCCGGGGTGGCGTCCAGGTCGAACATCGCCTGGTCGATCAGCCGCTGCTCGGTCGCGTCGTAGCCGACCAGCTCCGGGCCGATCTGCTCGATGACGGCCAGCACGGCCTTCTCCACGCCCTTGCCCTGGTAACGGCTCTTGTCACCGTCGCGGAGCTCGAGGGCCTCGAACGCACCGGTGGACGCACCGGAGGGGACGGCTGCACGGCCCGTGCTGCCGTCGTCGAGGCCGACCTCGACCTCGACGGTGGGGTTGCCTCGCGAGTCGAGGATTTCCCGGGCTACGACGACGTCGATGGACGGCACGTGGGTCTCCTTCTGGATGTCTCTTCGTTTCGGCATGAGCCTAACCGACCCGAAAAGCCCCGGCCGGGCACGCTCGGGGGATGGACGCGCCCGTGCGCGGAACGGAGGAGAAAGTTCAGCCCGATGTCAGCCGGTGTCCGCCGGGCGGGGGTGGACTCCCGGCCCGGCGGCGCACGGGGGCCTCAGCGGCCGAGGTCCAGGTACGAGCCGGGGCTGATCACGTTCGGGTCGTCGCCGATGACGTCGCGGTTCGCGTCGTACAGGCCGCGCCAGCCGCCGCCGACGTGCTGCTCCACCGCGATCTCGCAGAGCGAGTCGCCCTCCTGCACCAGGTAGCGGCTGCCGGTGGTGGTCTTGGCGCTGGTGCCGCTGTCCCGGCCGGTGTCGGCCTGCTTGGTCTCCGCGCGCGTGTCGGTGGTGAGCGGGACGACGCCCCAGGCGGCCTCCCCCTCCACGAAGTGGGCCGGCAGGCCGGCGGGGTCGCCGCTGCGGGTACCGGTCGAACCCGTGGTGTTCCCGGTGCCGTCGGTGGCGGTGCCGGCCTCCGGCTTGCGGTGCTTGCCGGTGCCCTTGCCCTCGCCCTTGCCCTTGCCCTTGTCGTCGGCGGAGGCGGTCGCGGATGCGTCGGGGCCCTCGGTCGCGTCGGCGTCCGGGGTGGCGGTGGTGTCCTCGTCGGTGCCCGGGGAGGTGGTGCCCGTGCTGTCGTCGCCGGAGGTGGCGCCGTCCCCGTCGGTGTCCTGGTCGCCGGAGCCGGTGGAGTCGCCCGTTCCCTGGCCGTCCTGGTCCTGGCCGCCGTGCAGCAGGTCGTCGAGGGCGTCGGTGAGGCCGGAGGAGTCGGCGCAGCCTGACCAGGCGTCCGGGCCGAGCTCGGCGAGCATCTTCTCGGCCACGGATATCTGCTCGTTGCGGCTGGCGAGGTCCGGGCGCTCGGCGTACTGGGCGCCGCCGTACTGCTCCCAGGTCTCCTCGGTGATCTGCAGGCCGCCGAAGAACCCGTTGCCGGTGTTGGAGCTCCACAGACCGCCGCTCTCACACATGGCGACAGCGTTCCAGGTGCTGTTGGCGTCGGCGGCGCTGGCGCCGCTCGCTGCGAAGAGGGGGAGCGTGAGGCCCGCCCCGGTCGCCGCCACCGCGACCATGGCGGTCGGGGCCTGACGCGGCTTGCGGTGTCGGCCGTTCCCGGACTTCAGCATTGCGGCATCGCCTTTCACATTCGAATACTGCGATGGCGCCCGACGGTAGTGGTCTTGGCCCATGCATCACAAGTCGGTGTCTCACGGATCACGCGAAGATCACGTTCTGACGTCCTGTCAGTCACGTTCCGGTGAGAAGGCGACCGGCAGGGTCCGCAGGCCCCGCATGATCAGGCCGCCGCGCCACCTCAGGTCGGCCGGCTCGGCGGCCAGTCGCAGGTCCGGCAGCCGGGTCAGGAGCGTCGCCAGGGCGGACTGCGCCTCCAGCCGCGCGAGGGGGGCGCCCAGGCAGTAGTGGATGCCGTGGCCGTACCCCAGGTGCTGGTTGTCGCGGCGCGACAGGTCCAGGGTGTCCGGGTCGGCGAAGCGCTCCGGATCGCGGTCGGCGGCCGCCAGGACGACCAGCACCGGATCGCCGGTGGCGACGGACTGCCCGCCGACGGTGAGGGGTTCGGTCGCGAACCGCCAGGTCGCCAGCTCCACCGGCCCGTCGTAGCGCAGCAGTTCCTCGACGGCGGTGGCGAGCGGCTCGCGCTCGCCACGGGCGAGGGAGTCCTGGAGCCGCCGCCGCTGCTCGGGGTGGCGCAGCAGGGTGTAGGTGCCGTTGCCGATGAGGTTGACGGTCGTCTCGAAGCCCGCGAAGAGCAGGATGAAGGCCATCGCGGCGGCCTCGTTCTCGGTGAGGTGCTCACCGTGGTCGCTCGCCCGGATCAGTCCGGAGATCAGGTCGTCGCCGAGCTCCGAGCGCTTGCGGTGGATCAGTTCCAGCAGGTAGGCCCGCATCTTCTTCACCGAGCGGGCCACTCCCCCGCGCGGCCCGCCGCCGTGCCGGATCATCATGCCCGCCCAGTCGCGGAAGTCGTCCTGGTCCTCGGCGGGGACGCCCAGCAGGTCGCAGATGGCGTAGATCGGCAGCGGGAACGCGAACTCATGGATGAGATCCGCCTCGCCCTTGGCGGCGAAACCGTCGATCAGGCGGTCGGTCAGCTCCTGCACCCGCGGCGCGAACTCCGCCACCCGGCGCGGGGTGAAGGCCTTGGAGACCAGCCGCCGCAGCCGGGTGTGGTCGGGCGGATCGATGTTGAGCAGGTGCGTCATCAGGTCGGCGCTGCGCTCGCCCGGGATGCCCACCTTGCCCTTGGCGTGGGCGCGTTCGGAGTGGTGGACGGGGTTCTTGCTGAGCCGTGCGTCGGCGAGCGCCTGCTTGGCGTCCGCGTACCGGGTGACCAGCCAGGCCTCCACCCCGCTGGGCAGGGTCGTGCGGTGCACCGGGGAGTGCTCGCGCAGCCAGGCGTACGCGGGGTACGGATCGGTCGCGAACTGCCAGGTGAACAGCTCGGGGGCGGCCGGGATGCCGGGGTCGGGGGTCACGCTCTCATGCACCCCATGACGTTAGCCGGTCGCGGCTGAGCCGGTCGGCGAGCCTGGTCGTCTCCGGGAGGCGGTAGGAGGGGGCCAGGGCGAGCACATGACGGCAGGCGGTGTCCAGGTCGACGCCGTGGCCGGTCGAGACGTAGACCGGCTTCACCCCGGCCTGGGTCCGCAGCACCCGGCCCACCGTCTCCCCCGCGTCCACCAGCGGTGCGGTCGATCCCCGGGCGTCGCCGAGCGCGGCGGGGTCCCAGGTGCCGACGAAGGGCGTCTTCGCCACCCCCGCCGCCGGCAGGCCGGTGACCACGCCCAGGTGGCAGGCGAGCCCGAAGCGCCGCGGGTGCGCCAGCCCCTGGCCGTCGCAGAGCAGCAGGTCGGGCGTGACGGAGAGCTTCTCCAGCGCGTCGATCAGCACGGGCAGCTCGCGGAAGGCGAAGAGCCCGGGGACGTACGGGAACGTGGCCCGGGCGGTCGCCGTGACCTGCTCGACGGGGGCCAGCGTCGCGGTGTCGAGCACGACGACGGCGGCGGCGACGGCGTCGCCCTCGACACCGTGACCGCCGCCGTAGGCGACGTCCAGTCCGGCCACGTACCGCGGTCGCTGCGGGCCGGGCCCGCGGTGGTCCGCCAGCGGACGGAGCCGGTCCTGCAGGGCCCGGGCCTCCGCCTCGTCGCGCGGCCACGCGTGCCCTACGTCGATGCGCATGGCCGCCAGCCTAGAGCGGCCGCGGCCGGGCCCGGTGGCCGCGGCTCAGTGCTCCTCCTTGCCGCCTTCCTCCTGTCCCGGCCCGGAACGGGTCGGTGCGCCCCTGGGAGCGCCGCCCGGGGACCCGCCCGCGGTGCCCGCGGGACTGCGGGTGCCGCCTTCGGGGCTGCGGGTGCCCGCGGGGCCGCGGGTGGCGCCCTCGGGGCCGGGCACGCCGTGGGAGCCCCAGTTGCCGAAGCCCTTCAGGGAGTGCGGGAGGCGCCGGACGCCGTCCTGCGGCCATTCGTCCGGCTCCCGCCATTCGGTGAGCGTGTGCCGCTCACCGTCCTGGTGGCCGGGGCCGTGGTCGGCCGGGGTCTCCCGGCCGTACTCCTGGCGAGTGTGCCACGCCCCGCCACGGGGCTGCGGTTTCTGCTCGGGGGGCGGTTCCTTGCCCCGGGCCCACATCCCGATCGACACCGCGCCGACGAGGATCCCGACCAGGAAAATGCCCACTACCAGCGGCGCGATGCCGACGATGTAGTCGTGCGGCACGGCCAGCTGGATCTGTTCCAGTGCTCGCATCATATGACCCATTTACCCGCTCTGCCCCAACTCACTCGGGACAGCGGGGATGACCCGGAACGGAGGGTCAGCCCTGCTTCTCGGCCTCCGCCTTCTCGGCCTCCAGGATCGCGTCCCGGTAGCGGCGCGCGGCGGCGCGCAGGGCGGACTCCGGGTCGATGCCGGCCTCCTGGGCGGCGAGCGCGAGCGCCAGCAGGCGCTCGCCGGTGTCGGCGGCGTCCTGGCCTGGTGCGGCCACGGACAGGCCCGCCTGGCGGGCCCGGGAGCCGAGCTTGGCGGCGAGCGCGAGCGCGGGCTGGCCGAGGGGGATGCCCTCGGTGACCGAGCCGCGCCGCTTCTCCTCCGCCTTGGTGCGCAGCCAGTGCTCCCGGACGTCCTCCGGCGTTTCGGCGACCTCGTCGCCGAAGACGTGCGGGTGCCGGTGGATCAGCTTCTCCACGATGGTGGCGGCGACGTCGTCGATCGAGAACGGCTCCTCCGGGTCGTCCTGGGCGATCCGCGCGTGGAAGACGACCTGCAGCAGCACGTCGCCGAGTTCCTCGCGCAGGGCCTCCCGGTCGCCCTCCTCGGCGGCCTCGGCGAGCTCGTAGACCTCCTCGATGCCGTACTTCACCAGTTCCTGCGTGGTGCGGACGCTGCTCCAGGGGCACTCGCGGCGGATCCGGTCCATCACCTGCACCAGGTCGAGCAGCCGCGCGCCCGGCAGGTCGTAGGACCCGGGCAGCAGCTCCAGGTCCGGCATGCGGACCCGGCCGGAGCCGCCGAGCCGGGCGAGCTCGTCGGTGACGCCGCGGTCGCCCTCGCCGCCGGCCAGGTAGACCACGGTGCGGCCGCCCTCGGTGAGGTCGACCAGCTCCCGTCCGGTGGGCGCGGACGCCTCGACGGCGACCCCGGCCTCGCGCAGGTACGGCAGCTGCGGGTGCCCGGGGTCGGGGCAGAGGACCAGGTCGGCGGCGCACAGCAGCTCCCAGGCGGGCCAGGAGAGCAGGCCGGGGGCGACCCGGTGGGTGGTGGTCAGCAGTACCAGGCGGCCCGGACGGGCGGAGTCATCGGAGTGGTCCACCCGACGAAACTACCTCGCCGCGCAACGGCGCCGGGGCCGGGTCCGAGGTCGGACCCGGCCCCGGTTCCGGTGCATTAGGCCTGGGCGGCGCGGCGGCTCACCTCGGTCAGCCACGGGTCCTTGGTGGCGTCCAGGTCGAGCTTGTCGGAGTTCCACTTCCCGTAGCGCGGGTTGACGTCGATGTTCAGCTTCTTCGACGTGTCGCGCAGCACCTTGATCAGCGCCGTCTGGCCCTCGGGGGTCTGCACGTCGGCGCCGTAGTGGGCGGCGACCTTCTGCATCAGCAGGTCGGTACGGATGCTCTCGTCGATGTCGGCGGGCACCATCGCGTAGGTCTGCAGCAGCTGGGCCTCCAGCGCCGCCTTGCCGCCCGCCTGCTTCTCGGTGTCCCCGCGGGCTTCCTGGAGCTCGTTGCGGGTGACGGAGACGCCCACGTCCTGCGCCGCCTTCTCGATCACCTCGTTCTGCACCAGCCGGTGCACGACGTTGCGCTGGAGGTCGCTGCTGGCCTCGATGAGCTGGGCGGCCTGCGGGGTCTTCTCCTGCGCGGCGCGCACCGCGGCGACCTTCGCCTGGACCGTCTCCACGGTGATCTGCCGGCCGTCCACGACGGCCGCGGCACCTGCGTGCGGCGTGCCGCAGGAGGTCAGCAGTGGCGCTGCGAGCAGCACGGCTGCGGCGGCGGTGGCGGAGAGAGCAGTCCTGCGGCGGAGCATTTTTGCCTCCCGGCAAGGGATCGAGCGACGGTGCACGACCTGGCAGTGATGCAGTGATCGAGGATATTGAGCAGGGCACCGGGATATCCAGCGATCCGCACAACACACTGCACAAACGATCCGCGGCACCTCAGGTGTCGCAGGCGACCCCGTCGCCGTCGCGGTCCAGCGCCCGGGAGTAGCCGGGGTCGCCGCGGTGCAGCGGGGCCGCACCGGCGTCGCGGGCCGCGGCGCAGTTCGCGTACGAGGCACCCGGGGAGGGGGCGGTGCCCTCCTTCCCGTCGCCCGAACCGGAGCCGTCGCTGTCGCCGCTGCCGCCGTTCCCGCCTGCGGACGTCACCGGCCTGCCGGCGTCCGGCAGGGGCTCGTCGGGGCAGGTGCCGAGCACCTTCTCCATGGCGGCCTTCTCTGCCCCGGTGACCCACAGCCCGTACTTCTTCTTCACCGCCACCTGGCGGGCCACGTACGGGCAGCGGAAGGCCTTGTCCGGCGGCAGCCAGGTCGCGGCGTCGCCGTCGCCCTTGCCGCGGTTGGTCGGGCCGTCGACGGCGAGGAGGTTCAGCGGGTCGTTGGCGATCTGCTTGCGCTTGTCGCGGGACCAGTACTTGGCGCCCTTCTGCCAGGCGTCGGAGAGCGCCACAACGTGGTCGATGTCGACCGTGCTGCGCCCGCGCGTGAAGTCGATCCGCTTCCCGGTGTAGGGGTCGTCGAGGGTGCCCGAGGCGACGACGCAGTCCCCGCCCCGGTCGGCGCGGAAGGAGGTGCCGGTGAGGTCCCGGCGGAGTATGTCGTCGCGGGTGTCACAGCCGTTGTGGTCGGTGTCCGCCCAGGCCGCGCCGAACTCGTCCCGCGCGTAGCCCGTCTTGGGCGCCCGGCCCTTCACCGCCAGGTCGCCGACCGCCTTGAGCGCGCTGCCCTTCGGGGCCCCGTCGCTCCCGGCCCCGCTGCCGAGGCCCTCGCCCGTGCACCCGGCCAGACCCACGCCGAGCAGCACGGCGACGGCTGCCGCTGCCGCTGCCGATCCCGCCCTGGTTGTCAGCACCTTGGCACTCTAGGGGGTGGGAGGTGGGGCCGGGCAGGGGGCGTACGGCGCCCGGACGGTCAGTGCGCGACGGAGGTTCGGCGCAGCTCGTCCACAAGGGAGAGGAAGAGGAGGAAGTTCGGGATGTCCTTGACCTTCTTGGACGACCAGGACAGGGACTTGCCGGCCTTCTTCAGCACGAGCACGCCGTCGGTGACCCGGACGCCCTCGATCTCCTGCCAGGTGACGGCCCCGCGCCGGGGCGTCGCAACGCCGGAGCGGTTGACCGAGATGTCCCCGAAGGTCAGCGTCCGCCCCTCCGCCAGCATCCGCAGCATTCCCGGCAACTGGAAGGCGGCGACCTCCTGCTGGATGAACGGCCCCCACCGCTCCGGCTCCGCGTAGAAGTTGAGGATCTTCCGGACCGTGCCGTCCGGCTTGTGCAGCGTGTAGCGGTAACCGGTGGCGACGTGGATGCCGTTGACGTAGGACTCGGTGATCTCCTGCAGCACCGTCATCGAGTCCCAGCGGAAGGCGGCGGGGACGCCGGCGTGGTCGATCTCGACCAGCCCGGATTCGAAGAAGTGGAGGCGCCGGGCGGCGGCCTTGCGGGAGAAGTTGGGGGTGCGCAGGGCATGGTGGAGGAACCAGAGGCCGGGCAGCACGAAGCAGGCCAGCCCCACGAGGATCATGAACACGAAGTTGCACGTCATCAGGAAGCCGTGCCGTTTCGGCATGATCGTGAGGCGGTGCCGTCCGAGCCCCTCGGCCGCGGCGAGGGCGGCGATGTCGTCGGGTATCCGGTCTTCCATGGTGCGTTCCGCCGTTCTCGGGAAGGGGACGGCCCTGGCGCGGCGCGCGCCAGGGCCCGGGGATCGTAGCCGGTGGCTCAGCCGGCGAGCTTGTCGATGTCGACGGTGTCCTTGGCCGCCGGGGCGGTGATCGCGGCCGTCTCGTGGAAGTCGGAGAAGACCATCGTGCCGGGCTCCTTGCCGCCCTTGACGACCAGCTTCAGCAGGTACGGCTTGCCTTCGGTGGCCACGTAGGCGGTGGTGGTCTCGGCCCGGTCCTTGCTGGTGATCGGCACGGCGGGCCTGCCCGCCACGGTGGTGGGCTCGCCCTTCTTCCCGCCCAGCTCGCCGTCCGAGTCCTTCTCCACCTCGACGAGGAACTCGTTCAGGTCGCAGGCCTTGACGAGGTCCTTGTTGTCCGGCGTGTCGGCCTTGGTCTTCATCCACCGGCCGGCCAGGAGGTCCTTCATCGCGGCGCCGTCGGAGCCCTGGCTCTTCCAGAAGGCGTCGTCGCCCTTCATGTAGAGCGAGGGGCCCGCCTTGATGAGCTGGACGGTGCCGCCCTCGGCGGTGACCTCGCCCTTGCAGTCGCCGGTCCTGCTCATCGTCATGCGGAACTTCACCCGCTCGCCGTCGGAGATGCCGTCGAGGTCGACGGTCATCGCCGGGGCGGACTTCATGGCGGCCACGGCCTTCTTCTCGATGGTGGTGGCCGGCTGGTCGGCGAGGCCGGTGGCGGCCGGTTCCGCCGTGCCGCCGAGCGGGCCGCAGGCGGCCATGGTGAGGGCGGCGGTGACGCAGCCGAGCGCCGTGAGCGCTCCGCGAGTGGTGGTCATGAGGATCGTCCCCCCTGGTGGACAGCGTGTGGATGACGGTTGCGGGCCGGCGGAACGCCCGGGGACTCCGTGAACCGATGGGTCAATGACAGCATGAGCTGTGAACCGAGTCAACATAAAATCTCGATTCACATGAGTTCACGCGTGAAGGGTCGGATCTTTCGTTCACCGCTATGCTCGGGGCCACAGCCGCACCCGCCGCGGGAAGGGAGCCAGCCAGGTGCCGGAGAACGCAAGCGAGGTGACCGCCGCCGGGATCGCGCGGCTGGCCGGGGTGGGGCGGGCGGCCGTCAGCAACTGGCGCCGCAGGCACGCCGACTTCCCCAAGCCCGTGGGGGGCACCGACACCAGCCCGGCCTTCGCGCTGCCGGAGGTCGAGAGCTGGCTCCGTGCCCAGGGCAAACTCGCCGAGGTCCCGCTGCGTGAACGGGTCTGGCAGCGGGCCGAGTCCCATCCCTCGGGCACCGCCGCCGCGCTCCGGCAGGCCGGCGCCGTCTGCCTGCTGGTCCGTGAACACCCCGCCGACGGGCTCCCGATGGAGGGCGCCGAGGCCGAGGACGCCGTACGGGACCTCTTCGAGCGGCACTTCGGCGGGCGGTTCGCCCTCGGCACCCCCGTCGACGCCGAACTGCTGCGCGGCGCCGCCGAGCTCGCCGCGGGGATGGGCCCGCGCCAGGCCTACGAGTTCCTGCTCGGACGCCACCTGGACGCCAACCCCCGGCAGTACACGCTGACCCCGGCCGCGCCCGCCGAGCTGATGGCCGCGCTCGCCGGCCCCGCCCGTACCGTGCTGGACCCCGCCTGCGGCACCGGGACCCTGCTGCGTGCCGTCGAGGCCCCGCACGAGGTGTACGGCCAGGAGGCCGACCCGGACCTGGCCGCGCTGGCGGCGCTGCGGCTGGCCCTGCACGCCGACCCCGCCGCCGTGGTGCGGGTCGCCGGCGGCGACAGCCTGCGCGCCGACGCCTTCCCCGGGCTCGCCGCCGACGCGGTGCTGTGCCACCCGCCGTTCAACGAGCGCAACTGGGGCCACGAGGACCTCGCCTACGACCCCCGCTGGGAGTACGGCTTCCCTGCCCGCACCGAGTCCGAACTCGCCTGGGTGCAGCACTGCCTGGCCCGAGTCCGGGAGGGCGGGACCGTCGTGCTGCTCATGCCGCCCGCCGCCGCCTCGCGCCGCTCCGGCCGCCGGATCCGGGCCGACCTGCTGCGGCGCGGCGCCCTGCGCGCGGTGGTCGCGCTCCCGGCCGGCGCCGCGCCCCCGTACGGCATCCCGCTCCACCTGTGGGTGCTGCGCAGGCCGGGCGCCGGCACGGCGGCCTCCCCGCACTTGCTGCTGGTCGACACCGCGGGGTCGCAGGACGCGGCCCCCGGCGGCGAGAAGGTGCCCTGGCAGTCGGTGCGCGCCACCGTGCTGGACGCCTGGCACTCCTTCGACCGGCACGGCACCACGGAGGAGCGGCCCGGTGTGAGCCGCGCCCTGAAGGTCATCGACCTGCTCGACGACGACGTGGACCTGGCCCCCGCCCGCCACCTGCCGCCGCCCGCCGCGGGCGGCGGGGCGGCCGAACTCTCCGGGGTGCGCGACCGGTTGGCCGCCACCTTGCTGCGCACCGCCGAGCTCACCCCCGCCCCCGCCGGGGCGGCCGAGCCCGCCCGCTGGCCGCTCACCACGGTCGGCGAACTGGCCCGTGCCGGGGCGCTGGTGCTGCGCGCGGGCGGCACCGGGAGCGCCCGCCCCGGTGGCGGTCCCGCCGTGCTCACCGAGCACGACGTCCTCGGCGGTGGCGCGCCGAGCGGCAGCCTGCCCGAGGGGCCGCCCGAGGAGGAGCCGGTCCTCACGCAGGAGGGCGACGTGGTCGTCCCGGTGCTCGGCCGGGGTTCGGCCGCCCGCGTCGTCGACGCCGCCACCGCCGGGGCGGCCCTCGGCCGCAACCTCCACCTGCTGCGCCCCGACCCGGCCGCCCTGGACCCCTGGTTCCTCGCCGGCTTCCTGCGCGGCACCGCCAACAACCGCCAGGCCAGCAGCTACGCCTCCACCGCGACGCGGCTGGACGTCCGCCGGCTCCAGGTGCCGCGGCTGCCGCCGGCCGACCAGCGCCGGTACGGGGAACGCTTCCGCACCCTGGCCGCCTTCGAGGAGACCCTGCGGCTGGCGGGACAGCTGGGTGAGCAGTTGGTGCAGGGGCTCTACGACGGGCTGACCGACGGCACGGTGCGTCCCGAATAGTTACGGGATCGGGTGACAGCCCGTCGGCGACGGCGGATACTCTCGCGATACCACCCGCAGCTGTCCTCCGCACTGATGTCCAGGGAGTACGAGAGCAGTGATGAACGGCCCCGGCCCGGTCCCGCCGTACCCACCCGCTCAGTCCAAGGCCACGGCGATCACGCTCCGTGCCATCTTCCTCACGATCACCGCGATCAGCTGCGGCTTCCTGTCCGGCCTCCCGCTGCTGCACCTGGCCATCCAGCGGCGCCGGACCATGGACTGGGTGTTCTTCTGGATCTGCACCGCGGTGAGCATCGCCTCCTTCGCGACCGTCGGCACGCTGCCGGAGGAGAGCCCCTGGACTGACGTGGCGATGCTCACCGCCATCGCCCTCGTCCCCCTGGTCGGCGTCCACTACCTGGTGGCCGACCTGGCGCTGCACCGGGCGGCCGCGGTGCCCGGCTACCCGTCGTACGCCACGACCGTGCCGTACCCCCCGCCGCACCAGCAGGCGCCGCCGCAGCCGCCGGTGGACTACAACCCCTACCGCACGACCCCGCCCCCGCCCGCCGCGCCGCAGGCCTCCGTGCCGCCGCAGTCGCCCGCATCCCCGCACCCGCACCCGCACCCGCCGCGGATCAACCAGGTGCGGGCCGAACTGGACGAGCTGAGCGACCTGCTGCGCAAGCAGGAGGGCGGTCAGTGAACGGACGGATCGTCGCCGGCCGTTACGAGCTGGCCACGGTCCTCGGTCAGGGCGGCATGGGCCAGGTGTGGACCGCGTACGACCGGCGGCTGGACCGGCGGGTGGCCGTGAAGCTGCTGCGCCCGGACAAGGTGGCCGGCGGGGGCGACGCCGAGGAACTGCGCCGGCGCTTCGAGCGGGAGTGCCGGGTCACCGCCCAGGTCGACCATCCGGGGCTGGTCACCGTCCACGACGCGGGCAGCGACGCGGACGAGCTGTACTTCGTCATGCAGTACGTGGAGGGCGCCGACCTCGCCGACCACCTCGCCGAGCACGACCCCTACCCCTGGCCCTGGGCGGTCGCCGTGGCCGCGCAGTTGTGCGCCGTGCTGTCGGCGGTGCACGCGGTGCCGATCGTGCACCGCGACCTCAAGCCCCGCAACGTGATGGTGCGTCCGGACGGCACCATGGTCGTCCTCGACCTCGGCGTCGCCTCCGTGCTCGACACCGACACGACGCGGCTCACCCACACCGGCACGCCCATCGGGACGCCCGCGTACATGGCGCCCGAGCAGGCGATGAGCGGCGCCGTCGGGCCCCGCACCGACCTGTACGCGCTCGGGGTGCTGCTGCACGAACTGGTCAGCGGGACCGTCCCGTTCGCGGGCGCCACGGCGCTCGGCGTGCTGCACCGTCACCTGTACGAGCAGCCCGTGCCGCTGCGACAGGTGCGCCCGGAGGTGCCGGAACCGCTGGAGGCGCTCGTGCTGCAACTGCTGGCGAAGGACCCGCAGCACCGCCCGGCCGACGCCCAGGAGACCTACCGCCGGCTGGCGCCGCTGCTGCCGGTGCCCGGCGTCGTCCACCGTCCCCTCGGGCCGATGGACCCCACCCGCCCCTTCCTGCGTCCGCTCGCGCCCTGGCCCGACCGGCCGGCCGCCCCTTCGCAGCCCACCCCCGCCCCGGGCGCGACCGGGGCCCCCGCGGGCCACGGCATCGCGGAGGCCGTCGACGAGGTGAAGCGGCTGCTCGACGCCGGACGCATCACGCAGGCGGTCGACATCCTGGGCGGCGTGCTGCCGGCCGCCGCGGAGAAGCACGGCGAGCAGTCACCGGTGGTGCGGATGCTGCGCAAGCAGTACGCGGCCACGCTGATGGAGGACGGCCAGTACCGCCGCGCCCTGCCGGAGCTGCGCCGGCTCGCGGACGAACTGGCCGCCGAGTCGGGGCCGCTGGGCCGCCAGTCGCTGCAGTACCGCTACGAGGCCGCGCAGTGCCTGGAGCAGTTGGGCGAGGCCCCGGCGGCGCTCGCCGAGTACCGGGCGCTGCTGCCCTCCTTCGAGCAGTACCGCGCCACCGACCCGGAGCTGCCGCTGGAGGTGCGGCGCCGCATCGGCCACCTGCTGCTGTCGGTGGGCGACCGCATGGCCGCCCACGACGTGCTGTCCCGCCTGCTGTACGACTCCGACCGGGTGCACGGCCCGCACCACCCCTTCTCGCTGGAGGTACGGCGGACGCTGACCTGGCTGGGGCAGGTCGGGCGTTAGCGGCCGGCGCCTAACGCCGGGAGCGCAGGCGGCGGGCCACGCGCACCATGCGGCGCACGGTGGTGTTGCCGCGCAGCCGCTGGGTGGCGCTGAGCGGGCCGCCGCCGGGCAGCCCGAGCGAGGTGAGGCGGCGGCGCCGGAAGTAGTACTCGGTGTCCGGGCCGAGGTGGTCCCGCAGCCACGCCGCGGTCTCCTCACGCAGCCCGGGGTGCATCCTGGGCTGCATGCAGAAGCCCACGGCCCGTACGAGCGGGGCGAGTTCCCCGGCGGCGCCGCCCTGGGCACCCGGGGTGGCGACGTCGGGCACGAGGTGGTCGACGATGGTCAGCGGGACGCGGTTGCTGTTCTGGTACGGCGTGAGCCGGTCCAGCACCAGACGGGTCCCGGCCCGTGCGATCGCGACGTCGTAGTAGGCGCTCGCGGTGAGCATCGCGGTGGAGAAGCAGCCGACGACCAGCTCCGGCCGGCAGACCTCGTACAGCGTCTCGGCCAGCAGCGGGCCGTCCAGGACGCGCAGCCGCGCGCCCTCGGCGGCCGCGGCCTCCTCCATCGCCTGGGAGTAGCCGGCCGGCGCCGTGGGGTGGGGCTTGAAGACGATCGAGCGGTGACCCGCGGCGATCGCGCCGCGCACCATGGTGACGTGCAGCTCCTCTTCCTCCTGCGGGGTGAGGATGCGCAGGGCGGCGAGGTACTGGCCGAGCAGCACCGCGGTCGGCGGGTCCTGGGCGAGGGCGGTGAGCCGGGGGTCGTCCGCCGCCTCGACGGCGATCTCCTTGAGCACGGCCCTGAAGGCGTCGTCGGGGACGAGCTCGGGCTCCGCGCCGGTCTCCGCCAGCAGCAGCGGGCGCAGTCCGGGCACCAGGTCGAGGTGGAGGACCCGCTGGACGCGGTTGCCGAGGGGGCCCGGCAGCTTCTCACGGGTGGGCCCGTAGCTCATCAGGCCGTCCGCGTACACGTGGACGGCGCTCTCGGCGAAGATCGTGGCGAGCGCACGTGCCGGGTTGACCTGGATCGACTCCACGACGAGCTCGACGGGGACGTCGCCCAGGCCCCAGGAGTGCCGGAACAACCGCTGCCAGATGGAGCTCTCGTCCTCCAACGGGGCCCACTTGGAGGGCCGGTGCGGGTGGATCACCTCGTTCCACGAGACGACCTCGTCGAAGCGGGTGACGATCCGCTGGTACCCGTGCATGTCGGAGAGCTGGACGACCGTCTCGGGGACCGGGGCGTTGTTGCTCACCAGCAGGATGCGCCGGGTGCCGGTACGGGGCCCGAAGGCGCCGGCGTCCAGGGCGGCGGCGAGGGTCGCGGCGCCGTAGAGGGTCGAGACCTCGAAGATCTGGGCCCGGTCGTGGTTCATGCTCTCCTCAGCCCGTTCGGCCGTCGGCAGGGTCATCGTCAGGCCGCCTTCCGCGCGTCGGCGCGCAGCCGCTGGAGCACGTGGGCGCGCTGGACGTCCATCTCGGCGAGGGTCCGGTCCAGCACGTCCTGCGGCATGCGGGCCAGGGCGACGGCGGACTGCCGCTTGAGCTGCCTGCCGGTCCCGGCGTCGTAGCGCCGCACGTTGGACATGTGGAAGGCGATCAGCGCGCAGTAGGTGCGGACGATCTTGGGCAGGAAGCGCTCGGCCTCGCGGTCGGCGAGCACGTCGTCGAGTATCGCGTCGTGGGCGGGTATGAAGTCCAGCTGCCGGCCGTCGCTGATCTGGGTGAGCGAGTCGCTGACCCCGCGCCGGTAGAAGACCCCGACCGGGCGGATCACCGCGAAGGACCGGGCCGTCAGGTGCAGCCGCCAGACCCACTCGCGGTCCTCCGCGGTCCGCAGGCTGGTGCTGTAGCGCATGCCGCCGTCCTCGAAGAGCCGGCGGTGGTAGATCCCGGCCCAGACGAAGGGGTAGTCGACCATGGTCGACACATGCGCGGGCGTGATCGCGTCGCGCGGGTCGAGCACGGCGTCCCAGCGCCTGGCAGGGGGGCGGTGCACGACCCGTTCGGTGCCGGTGGCCTTGACGTGCCCGGTGCGCACGAAGTCGCAGCCCAGCCGCTCGATGCCGGCGACGAGCTCGTCGAGGTAGCCGCGGGCGTACCAGTCGTCGCCGTCCAGGAAGGTCACGTACGTCCCGCCGGCCGCGTCCAGCCCGCTGTTGCGGGACTGGGCGACGCCCTTGTTCTGCTCGTGCCGGATCACCCTCATACCCGGCAGCCGGTGCTCCCAGTGGTCCAGGATCTCCGGGGTGCCGTCCGTCGAGTGATCGTCGACGAGGATGAACTCGGTGTCCGCCCCCGCATTGTTGGCCAGCCCGCACAACATGTCGTGCGCATATGGCTGAATATTGCGGAAGGGGACGATTACCGAAAGTTTGGGCACCTGGGAATCCAGACGATCTCGACGCGGGCCACGGACTCCGGCCCCCCGGACGGTGCCGGAGGACAAGCGTATCGGACTAGATCCAGAGAGGGCGTCGGGAATGCTTCGGCAAGGTGAACGCAAGGAATACGGAATACGAACTCCCACTTTTCCCCATGTCGCCCGCGACGCCCCCCGACCGCCGCCTTCCCCGTTCGCATCCGCTTAGATCCTCGTTCACTTGAACGTCATATCCACTCCCTATGGTGATCGCCTCCGCCCCATGTGCCGTGCGCGTGTCCATGTGCGTCGAGGTGCCCGGGCGGCGTCTGTTGATCCGCGCGGGAAACCCATGCAGTTCTCCCCAGCGGCCGTGTAATTGTTGGGAGCAGCATGGTCAAGTTCCGGGCTGGATGGCTCGAGAAAAGATTGGACAACTCCGCGGGCGCGGATATTCCGATCGCTTCGGTTTCCGTGGCCGAGTGCGTCCGGTCCTGTGCGGTCCACGGCGGCAAGCTCGCCAAGAACCTGGACTGGAGAAAGGGCCAGCTCGCCGAGGCGATCCGGGAATTGCTGGCCCGGTACGCGGCCGCGATGACGGATCCGGGTGACGCCGCCGCACTCACCGGTGGGAAGAGCACCTGGCCGAAGTCGAACCCCGAGGTCTTCGACGCCCTGCTCGAGGTGGGCAACAAGGCCGTGGACGTGCAGGGCGCCGACGAGCTGCAGCTCGCGACGCGCATCACCGAGACGGTCCTCGGCGTCCGCAAGCAGTCCCGGGCCGGCTGGCGCCTGCGGGCGCGCCTGATGGACGCGCTCGGCGACGACGCGGCCACCATCGCCGCGTACGAGCGCTTCCTGGCGCTGACCCCCAACGACGACCTCAACATCGCGGGTCGCATCACCAAGCTGCGGGAGAGCGGCGAGCGCCTCGCGCGGACGCTGCAGCTGCTCCAGAAGGAGGCCCCCGGCTCCCGTGAGTTCGCGGGCGTCCCGGAGACCGAGCTGTGGGCCGAGGGCCTGGCCCTCAAGGACGCCGGCGACTGGGAGCGCGCCGAGCCCCGGCTCGTGGCCGCGCTCGTCGGGATGAGCGAGCAGGAGGGTTCCGCCACCTCGGTGCGCGCGGCGCTGACCGACTACGTGAACCTCCGTCTGGAGCGGGACCGCGGCCGGCTGGCCGGCTCGACCCAGCTGCTCGAGCTGTACGCCGACGACCGCCGGCTGCGCGAGCTGGACCCGATCCCGGACCCGGCGCTGACCGGTTCCGAGATGGTCGGCCTCAGCGACTTCCGCAACCTCATCGCGGGGAAGACGATCTGCCTGGTCGCCAACTCCCAGCGGGTGGGCTCCAGCACGATGGGTCAGGAGATCGACTCCTACGACCTCGTCGTCCGCTTCAACTCGTACCGGATCGAGGCGCCGGCCACCGGCACCAAGACCGACATCCACGCGACGATCCACCTGCACAACTTCAACTGGGACAAGAAGGTCCAGACGCGGCTGGTCTTCAGCGGCAGCCACCACCAGTGGCGCAACTCGGTCCGCCGCCGCCTGGTCCCCGGCGCCCAGCGCTACGTCGGCGACCGCACGCTGCGCTGGCCGGTGCGCGAGATCGGCAGGATCGGCGAGGACGCGATGCCGTCCATCCCCACCAGCGGTTTCAACATGCTGTGGCTGCTGGACTTCCTGGACGTCAACCCGAAGATCGACCTCATCGGGTTCGACTTCTACGACAGCGGTGCCTACCGCCTGCAGGAAGCGATGAAGCTCCCGATCGCCACCGCGCACGGCTACGCGGACGAGAAGGAATGGGTCATGGCCCGCGCCCAGGACGTCACTGAAATGAGGATATCGCTCCGATGACCGCCTCTGTCCCGGTTCCGGCACCCCGGAGCGAAACGCTGACCGGCAAGCGCCGCGTCGCCTTCGCGTCGTACGTCGACGAGAACTACCTGCCCGGCTTCCTCACCCTGCTGCGCAGCCTGGCCCTGACCAACCCCGGCCTCTGCGAGGACTTCGTCGTCCTCTACGACGACCTGCAGCCGGCCTCGGTCACCGAGATCCGCAAGCTGCACCCGCGCGTGGTCATGCGCCGTGTCGTCCCCGAGCGCTACGACGCCTTCGTCAAGGGCGACCCGGAGAACTACCTGATCCGCAAGGCGTACTTCATCCTCGACGTCTTCCGGATCCGCGACTACGACACGGTCATCACGCTCGACACCGACATGGTCGTCCTCGGCGACCTGGGCGAGCTGCTGCGGATGCGGCACGGCATCGGCGCGGTGCCGCAGTTCCTGCTGGACCAGTCGAAGCTCAACAGCGGCCTGCTGGTCATCCAGAAGGAGTACCTCACCGACGAGTTCTGCGCGCAGATCGACGCCGTCGGCACCTCCGGCACGTACGAGCTCGACAAGCACGACCAGGGCATCCTCAACGCCCTGCTCGCGGGCAAGTTCGTCAAGATCGACCCGCGCTACAACTTCGTCAAGCGGCGGCTGTCCGGCGACCGCTCCCCCGACGAGGAAGACGTCGTCATCCTGCACTTCACCGGCCGTCACAAGCCGTGGAACGGCGGCGAGCACGGCTACTCGGGCGCCGAGGCGGCGTGGCAGGAGTACGACCTCCCCCACGCGGACTTCGTCGAGCGCTTCCTGGCCCTGGAGGACGAGAAGCACCCGGACCTGCTGATCCACTTCGGCCGCCACCTCGTGGCGAGCGAGGGCCGGCACGACGGCGTCCGCGAGGTCGCCGAGGCGTACCTGTCCAAGGGCCGGTACGAGGACGCGGTGGAGATCCTCGGCCGCTCCCCCATCCCGGCCGACGAGAGCCGTTCCCACGAGCTGCTCGGCCAGGCCCTGATGTCGACCTCCCGCTACGAGGAGGCCACGGCCCACCTGCTGCTCTCCACGGCCCACGCCCCGGCCGCCGCCCGCCCCTTCGGCCGGCTGGCGAACATGGCGTGGATCCTGGGCGACAACACGGCCTCCCGCGAGTACGCCCTGGCCGGCCTCAACGCGGACGTCAGCGACCGCGCCTGCCGGATCTCGTACGAGCGCGCGGAGGCGATCGCCGCCCGCCCGGCCGAGACCGGCACCCCCTCCGAGCAGCTGGCGCACGTGGCGTTCTACATGGAGCGCCAGGGCAACGCGGGCGACAAGATCCTGCCCGAGACGGTCCGGCTCTGCTTCGGCCCGGACACCGGTGACCGCGGCTGGCACTCCATCCACGCGCACAAGCTGTTCGACGAGGCGGCCCTGGAGCGGGTGAACTCCCGCCGCGGCCTGGTCATCGGCGGCGGCGGACTGTTCATCCCGGACACCTCGCCGAACGGCAACAGCGCCTGGCAGTGGAACGTGCCGGACCGGCTGCTGGAGAAGATCGACGTCCCGCTGGCGGTCTTCGCGGTGGGCTACAACGCCTTCGACGGCCAGTCGTACACGCGCCGCCGGTTCGAGGAGAGCCTGCGGCTGCTGGTCTCCAAGTCGGCGTTCTTCGGTCTGCGCAACCACGGCTCGGTGGAGAAGGTCCGCGCGCTGCTCCCCGCGGAGCTGCAGGACCGGGTGCTCTTCCAGCCCTGCCCGACCACCGTCTCCCGCCAGTTGGTGCCCGGCTGGCAGGACCCGGTCGAGCGGGACGACACGGTGCTGATCAACTGCGCCTACGACCGCGCCGGGCTGCGCTTCGGCCACGACTACGACCACTTCCTCCGGGAGATGGCCACCGCGGTCCGTGCCATCGGCAAGCACGCCGAGGTCCGCTACGCCGCCCACGCGCTGGACGACGAGCGCTTCGTCTTCGACCTGCGGCGTGAGTACGGCATCTCGCTGCCGGTCGAGCCGATGTACGACTTCGACACCGACCAGCTGCGCACCGCCTTCGCGCGCACCAAGCTGGTGATCGGCATGCGCGGCCACGCGGGCATGATCCCGTTCGGCTGCGGCACGCCCATCATCAGCCTGATCTCCCACCCGAAGATGGCGTACTTCCTGTCCGACATCGAGCGCCCGGAGTGGGGCGTCTCGGTCCACGACCGGAACCTCGGCGCGATCCTCGCGGAGCGCTCCATCGGCATCCTGGACAACCTGTCGGCGACCGTCGCCGACGTCCACGGGCGCCAGGAGGCGCTGTGGAAGGTGACGCAGGACAACGTGGCGAAGCTGAAGACCGTCCTCGGCTGAGCCTCCCGGGGGAACCGGTCCGCCAGGAGGGGCGCCGTGTCGCGACACGGCGCCCCTCCGTCACGTGCTCCGGCGCCTTCGGGGGTCAGCCCAGCCAGCGGTTGAGCCGCAGGCGCGTCCACAGCAGGCTGGCGGCGAAGGAGAGCACCACGGTCCCGGTCACCAGCAGCGTGATCATGAGGACGGCGCCCGGCCAGCCCGCGTCGGCGGAGACGAGGTGCGGGGCGAGCGCCCGCAGGAACATCAGGTGCACCAGGTAGGCGCCGAAGGCCGCACCGCCGAGCCGGGACACCAGTGGGCGGAGGCGCTCCGGGATGCTGATCCGGTTGAGGGCCATCACCAGCGCGCCCGCCAGGAACGGCACGGCGAGGCCCGCGTAGGGCGAGGGGTAGTGCACCCAGTGTTCGTACGCGACCACCGCGGCCCACGCGCAGACCCCGGCCGCCAGCCACCTCAGCCGCCGGCGGCGGCCGGTGGTGGCCGCGAGCGGCAGCGCGAGCAGCGCGGACCCGGCGGCGGCGTACGCGACCTGGTACGGGGACAGGTTCCACTCGAAGTCGGGCAGGTTGACGTGGAGGACCTTGCCGAGGTCGCCCATGAAGGTCGGCGCGATGGCCAGCAGGACGAGCAGGCCGCCCAGGCCCCAGGGCCGCTTGCCCGCCTTTATCAGCGCGGCGAGCGAGAGCAGCAGGATCACCGGCACGTAGGCGTACAGGTACCAGAGGTGGTAGGCGGGTTGGATCGAGCCGAACAGCGACTCGAAGGCCAGCCGCTGCGTGGGACGGGAGTTGGTGTCCCGGATCCAGTCCCAGGCGAGGTACGCGGCGGTCCACACGCCCATCGGCACCACGATGCGGGTCAGCCGTCTGCGGACCTGCGTGCCGTCCCGGGGGGTCGCGCCGACCAGCACGACCCAGCCGGCGATCGCGAAGAACAGCGGCACCGCGCACCGGGTCAGCCCGTCCGAGACGAGCCCGGTCCAGTAGACGGGCCGGCCGCCGGAGGGCTCGCGGCCCACGGCGTTGAGGAGCTGGCCGGCGGCGTGGCAGACGATGACACCGATGGAGCACAGGACGCGCAGCAGGTCGATGTCGTATCTGTGCTCACGCGGCCGGGCGACGGGCGTGGTGGACGCCTCGCTCGTCCCGGTCGCGTGACCGGTGGTGAGGGCGGGGGCGGCGGTGGTCGTCTGGGCGGAGATCGGCGGTCACTCCCGGGTGCGCTCGCGGAGCTCGGCCAGGGTCCGGCCGGGCTGCGGGATCGGATGGTCGTGGACGGGGGCCCGGTCCGTCATCGCGGGCACGGTGGGCAGCGGGCCGGTGGGTGGGACGGCACGGCCGTCCGTGACCGCCGGCCCCCACGCGCGGTCCATCCGCTCTGCGAACCGGGCGATGTCGAACAGTTCCTGGACCCCCGTGTACCCCGTTTCCCCGGCTTCCTCGCCGGGCACGTCCGCCGGCCCGGTCCGGCCCACGGCCTCCGGCACCTCGGGAAGACGGCGATGTGCATGGGTCCGTCCCGGTCGCTGTCCGATATCACCTGCCCCGGCAGATTATGGGACGCCATGGGGGGAGGGGGGTGCGAATGTGGTGAACACCGGCGTTCCCGGGGTGGCGTCCAGGTGAACCTGGCGTGGGGACGCGCTGGCGCCGCAGGTCACAGGGGGTGCCGTTGGTCATGCGCGGTTCGTCGGGGTGGTGTCCGCCGCCCGGATGTAGTCGCCGACCAGGGCGCCGAGCAGGGCGCCGGCGAGGAGGTCGTCCCGTAGGTGGTCGGCGGTGTAGAGCCGGGCGTGCACCACCTGGACCTGCATCCAGCGGTACTCGGCGGCGCGCCGCGGGGCCCAGGCGGTGAGGACGGCGACGGCCGCGGAGGAGAGCGCCGCGGGCGCCGCCGGGTAGGCGCAGGCGCAATCGGCGGCCGGGGTGGCCTTCCGGGCCGGGCCCAGGGCGGGATCGAGGGCGGAGGGGCGGGACCGCCGGTAGTGCCCGGCGAGCCGGCCGCTGATCGTGCCGGCCAGCTCCAGCGCCGCGTCCAGGCGGACCCGGGCGGCCTCGCCCTCGGCGCGGGGCATCAGTTCGCGCCGGTCGTCCAGGTACAGGCGCCAGATGTCCCGCTCCCCGTGGGCGGCGAGCCACGCGGCGGCCGTCCGGCCGGCGGCGGTGCGCGTACGGGCGAGACGGCGGACCTCCCCGAGTCCGGCGGCGCGTGCGGCTTCCGCGGGCGGACCGGGCATCTGGTCCGCCGCCCAGCGGACGAACGCCGGGTCGTCGCGGGCGGTGCCGTGCCCCGACCGCCACCGGGCGTAGAGCGCGTCGGCGGCCCGCTGCTGCGCGTCGAGCCGCGTGGTCCAGCCGCGCACTTCGGCGTCCGGGAACAGTGGGGGCGGCGGGTCCTGCTCGATCCGCCGCACCGCGCCGCCCGCCCCGGGGTCCGCGGGGGCGGTGACGTGGGTGCCGATCAGGCCGAGGACCGCCGCGGCCACGGCGGCGACGGCGACGGCCGGGTACCGGCGGCCCGTGCGGGGGGCCCGGGAGCGGACCGGCGCCCTGCGGTGGGCCGTGCTCACCACGCGGGTCCGGCCGGGCCGGGGACCCGGGCCTCCGGTTCGGCGCGCGTGGGGGCGTGGAAGCAGTACCGCACCAGGCGGCGCACGTCGTTGCCGGGCAGGCCCGGGACGAGCAGGGCCTGTCCCACGACGTACTTGCTGAGCGGCAGCGGCCGTACCCCCAGGCCCATCAGCAGCCGGTCGGCGGCGCCCGGACGGGGTCCGCCCTTGGTCTCGACGAGGACGAAGCCGTGATTCAGTGCGGCCGTCGCCCGGCCGCGGTGGCAGGTGAGCCGGCCGTCGAGGGTGACCCGGCTGCCGGCCGTCAGGTCGGCGAGGGCCGCGCGGACGTAGCGGATCTCCCCGGCGGGGGACAGCAGCCCGGAGCGGACCGGGACCCCGGCGGCGCCGAGCACGTCGTCGACGAAGGCGGCCGCCCCGGCGCCGATGAGGCCGTACTCCCGGGCGGCCAGGATGCGGGCGTGCTTGACCGTGGCGCCGCGGCCGTCCTTGGTCTTGACCTCGACGCGGCACAGCCCGTCCTCGACGTAGAGCCGGGTGCGGACCTTCCAGCGGCGCCTGCGCCCCTGCACATGCGCGTACCAGGCGCCGAGCCCGGCGGTGTCGAAGTACGTGCTGCGGTACCCGGTGGTGCGGCGGCCACCGACGTCCAGCACGTGGTGCGTCGGCGCCAGGGCGGCGACCAGGCAGCGCGCCGACAGGGCCGGCAGCAGGTACTTGCGGTCGACCCGGTGCTGCAGTGCCGCGGCCGCGTCGACCTCGGCGAGGGTCGCCCCGCGCAGCCGGGCCAGTCCCAGCGCCTCGGCGAAGCCCTCCGGGCCGGTCACACGAGCCTGCTCTCGAGCAGGCTGTCCTGGCCGCCCCGTCCGGCGGCCGGCCCCGCACCGTCGTCCGGCAACCCCCAGCCCAGGGGCGAGTCGCCGCGGTAGCGGACCGAGACCCGGGTCGTCTCGCGCACGAAGTCGACCTCGTCCACGAGCACCGCCAGCGGTTCCTGGCCGAACCTCAGCACGACCTCCCGGTGGATCGCCGCGGGGTCGGCGTACAGGCGGTCCAGGGTGAGGCGCACCACCCGGGTCGGCCGGTGGGCGTGCGGGTCGTCGACGACCAGGACGGCCGCGAGCACCAGCACGTCCAGCGCCACGACGAACCAGATCTCCCGCTGCGGCAGGCCCCCGCACAGGGCGATCACCAGCGCCGTGAAGGTGTACGCGACGTCCCGGGCGGTGAAGGCGGTGCTGCGCAGCCGGACCAGGGAGAGCATCCCGAACAGCCCGAAGCCCACCCCGGCCGGGAACGAGCCTGCGCCCATCGCGCTCATCGCCGCGAACAGGCCGACGTTGAGCGCCGTCAGCACCAGCGGCATCTGCGGGGCCGGGCAGCCGCGCCGGTAGAGCAGGCCCACCAGCGCCATGAGGGACAGGACGTCCACTCCCCCGCGGGCGAGCAGGTCCCAGGGTCCGTGCGTCATGCGCGGCGCCGGGCGGGCGGGTGTGGTCCGGGCACGTGTTCCTCCGGGGGCTGGGTGGTGAGCCCGGGTCCCGGGGATCCGTCCATGGAAAGGGGGATGGGACGGCGGATCCCCGGGCCCGGGAGTCATCGGCGCGCGGGTCGGACCACCGCGGCGGGGCGGGCGTCCCGGCGCCGTCCACCCACGCCGGACGATCCGTCCAGCGATGCCGGACGCTAGCCCCGCGCCCCCCGCCGGGCAAGCCGCCCACCGGTACCTCCGGACGCCGGGCCGGACGGGAAACACCAGGCGGGAAGAGGGGACCCGGCGCCGCGCACGCGTTGCGGCCATCGGACAATGACACCCGAAGGGGTGAGGGAAAGCCCGCTCCGATGACGCCGGACGAACCCCCCGCCACATCAGGGCGAATCACGGGTGAACGGGCACCCCGCCGGGCGGCTGCGGCGGCACCCCGGGCCACCGCGGCCGCCGGGGGCGCCGGGGCCGCCGGGGCCGCCCGGCGGACCGAGACCGTTCCGACACCGCCAGGCCCCGGGGAGTTGGGCGACCGTTCGGTTCCACGACATCCGTGTGCCCGATCATCACGCGGTGTCGAATGAAACAGCCGTCCGACTGCCGTTGCAGCGCAGTTCCGCCTCCCCCGGACACTCCGCCGACGCGCGGGAACACCGCTACGACATCGACCTGATGCGGTTGCTGTGCTCCGCCACCGTCATGCTGGGCCACGTGGGCTCCCAGTTCATCCGCTCGACCGGGAACGACGCGTCCCACGGGGCCGCGACGTACTGGGCGGGGCACGTGGCCGAGGCGGTCAACCCGTTCGCGGTGCCCATGTACTTCGCCATCGCCGGATGGGCGGTGCTGGTCGGCGCCCCTCCGCGGGACAGCGCCCGGATGTGGCAGAGGATCATCCGCAACACCGTCCCGCTCTTCGCGTGGACAGCGGTCTACCTGGTGTGGGCCTGGCTCCGGGACCGCAACGAGCGGCCCATGACCGAGCTCGCGAGGGACTCGCTCATCGGCTCCGTGCAGCCCGCCTACCACCTGTGGTTCATGTACAACTACATCCCCATCATCGTGCTGCTCGCCTTCGCGATGCTGATCAAGGACGGCAAGCGGCCCTGGGGGCTGGGGGCGGTGCTGCTGGGCATCGCGGTCCTGCCGAGCGTCCTGGCCCTGGTCGGGGACCTGACCCACACCGACCTGCCCCCCGTGGCCTGGGGCTTCGGCACCTACTCCCTGGTGTACGCGGTCGGCGGCGCCATGCTCTTCGCCCTGCCGGCCGGCGCGGTCCCGTGGCGCCGGTGGCTGGTCGTACTGCTGCCGCTCACCATGGCCGGGTGCCTCTGGTACAACACGCGGGTCCACTACGTGATCCCCAACGCCCACCTCTTCGTGGCCGCGATGAGCGTCTGCGTCCTGCTGCTGGTCAGCCGGATCCGCATCCCGGAGCGTTTCCAGCCGCGCCTGAAGCACCTGGCCGGAGCGGCGCTGGGCGCGTACATGGTGCACGTGCTCTTCGTCGAGGAACTGGTCCACCGCATGGTCTCGCCGGACCTGAGCGGACCGGTGGCCGCGGTGCTGCTGGTCGGGCTGGTCCTGGCGGTGATGGTGCTGTCGTTCTCCACCAGCCTGCTGTGGGGCCGGCTGAACCTGCGGCGCCTGCTGGGCTGAACCGCGGGAGGCCTCCGGAGCGAAAGGGCCCCGTCCGCGCACCTCGACCTCGCGCGGACGGGGCCCTTTCGCGTCCCTGGAGGCTTCAGCTGTCCAGGACCGTGGTCAGCAACTCCGCCGTCCACGCGAGCAGTTCCCGGCCGACCACCGGCTTGCCGCCGATCCGCGCCGTGGTGGGGCGCGGCACCAGGATCTGCCTGGCCGCCTGCTTCACGACCGTGCGGGGGTAGAGGCGGTTCAGCCGCAGCTCCTGCGACTCGCGCAACTCGACGGGCGAGAAGCGCACGTTGCTGCCCTGCAGGGTGATGTCGCAGACCCCCAGACGGCGGGCCAGCAGCCGCAGCCCGGCGACCAGCAGCAGGTTCTCCACCGGCTCCGGGAGCTTGCCGTACCGGTCGGTGAGCTCCTCGCGGACGGCCTTGACGTCCTCCTCGGAGTTCACCGCGGCGATCGACCGGTACGCCTGCAGACGCAGCCGCTCGCCGGGCGCGTAGTCGTGCGGGACGTGCGCGTCGACCGGCAGCTCGATCTTCACCTCCAGCGGGGCCTCCTCGACCTCGCCGCCGCCCTCCTCCAGGCCGGCCCGGTAGTCGGCCACGGCCTCGCCGACCATGCGGATGTACAGGTCGAAGCCGACGCCCGCGATGTGGCCGGACTGCTCGCCGCCGAGCAGGTTGCCTGCGCCGCGGATCTCCAGGTCCTTCATGGCGACGTACATGCCGGCGCCCATCTCGGTGTGCTGGGCGATCGTCGCCAGCCGCTCGTGGGCGGTCTCGGTGAGCGGCTTCTCCGGCGGGTACAGGAAGTAGGCGTAACCGCGCTCACGGCTGCGGCCGACCCGGCCCCGCAGCTGGTGCAGCTGGGAGAGGCCGAAGTTGTCGCCCCGCTCGACGATGAGGGTGTTGGCGTTGGAGATGTCGATGCCCGACTCGACGATCGTCGTGGAGACCAGCACGTCGAACTTCTTCTCCCAGAAGTCCACCACGACCTGCTCCAGCGCCGACTCGCCCATCTGCCCGTGCGCGGTGGCGATCCGCGCCTCGGGGACCAGGTCGCGCAGCCGCGCGGCGGCCTTGTCGATGCTCTCCACCCGGTTGTGGATGTAGAAGGCCTGGCCCTCGCGCAGCAGTTCGCGGCGGACCGCGGCGGCGATCTGCTTCTCCTCGTACGGGCCGACGAAGGTCAGCACCGGGTGCCGCTCCTCCGGCGGGGTGGTGATCGTCGACATCTCGCGGATGCCCGTGACCGCCATCTCCAGGGTGCGCGGGATGGGCGTGGCGGACATGGTCAGCACGTCGACGTTGGCGCGGAGCTTCTTCAGCTGCTCCTTGTGCTCCACGCCGAAGCGCTGCTCCTCGTCGACGATGACCAGGCCCAGGTCCTTGAACTTGGTCTCCGACGAGAACAGGCGGTGGGTGCCGATGACGACGTCCACGGACCCCTCGCGCAGGCCCTCCAGGACCGCCTTGGCCTCGCTGTCGCTCTGGAACCGGGACAGCGCCTTCACCACGACCGGGAACTGCGAGTAGCGCTCGGAGAAGGTGCCGAAGTGCTGCTGCACCAGCAGCGTGGTGGGCACCAGGACGGCGACCTGCTTGCCGTCCTGCACCGCCTTGAAGGCCGCCCGCACCGCGATCTCGGTCTTGCCGTAGCCGACGTCGCCGCAGATCAGCCGGTCCATCGGGACCGACTTCTCCATGTCCTCCTTGACCTCGGCGATCGTGGTGAGCTGGTCCGGGGTCTCCGCGTACGGGAACGCGTCCTCCAGCTCCCGCTGCCAGGGGGTGTCCGGCGCGAAGCTGTGGCCGGGCGCGGCCATGCGGGCGGAGTACAGCCGGATCAGGTCCGCGGCGATCTCCTTGACCGCCTTCTTCGCGCGCGCCTTGGTCTTCGTCCAGTCCGCCCCGCCCAGGCGGTGCAGCGAGGGCGCCTCGCCGCCGACGTACTTGGTGATCTGCTCCAGCTGGTCGGTCGGCACGAACAGCCGGTCCCCCGGCTGGCCCTTCTTCGCGGGGGCGTACTCGACCACCAGGTACTCGCGCGTGGCGCCCTGGACGGTGCGCTGCACCATCTCCACGTAGCGGCCTACGCCGTGCTGCTCGTGCACGATGAAGTCGCCCGCCTGCAGCGTCAGCGGGTCGATGGTCTTGCGGCGCCGGGACGGCATGCGGCCCATGTCCTTGGTGGAGGACTTCTGGCCGGACAGGTCGGTCTCGGTGAGCACCGCGATCTTCAGGGCCGGGTCGACGAAGCCACTCTCCAGCGAGCCGCAGGCCACATGGACCACGGAGGGCTCGACCGGCCCGTCCAGCCCCGTGTCGAGGCGCGCGGCGATGCCCTCGTTGCCCAGCACCTCCACGATGCGGGCGGCGGGACCGTGGCCCTCGGTGACGTAGACCGCGCGCCAGCCGTCGGCGAGCCAGCCCTTGGTGTCGGCCAGCGCCCGGGCGGTGTCGCCCCGGTAGACCTCGGGGGCGTGCATGCCGAGCTTGAGGGTGTCGCCCTCGTCGTCCGGTGTTCCCTCGTCCGCCGCGAACGGGCTCACCGACCACCAGGGGACGCCGAGCTCACGGGCCCGGTCGCGCACGTCGGCGATGCTCCACAGCGAGGCCGCGCCCAGGTCGATCGGGGCCTCGCCGCCCCCGGCGGAGGCCGCCCAGGAGGCCTCCAGGAACTCCCGGCTGGTCGCCACGAGGTCGGCGGCCCGGGTACGGACCCGCTCCGGGTCGCAGACCACGGTCATCGACCCGGCCGGCAGCACGTCCAGCAGCAGCTCCATGTCGTCCACCAGCACCGGGGCGAGGGACTCCATGCCCTCCACGGCGATGCCCTGGGCGATCTTGTCCAGCAGTTCGCGCAGCTGCGGGTGCTCCTCGGCCAGCTCGGCGGCGCGCGCCCGCACCTCGTCGGTGAGCAGCAGCTCCCGGCAGGGCGGCGCCCACAGGCCGTGCTCGGCGACCTCCAGCGAGCGCTGGTCGGCCACCTTGAAGTAGCGGATCTCCTCGACGTCGTCGCCCCAGAACTCCACCCGGAGCGGATGCTCCTCGGTGGGCGGGAAGACGTCCAGGATCCCGCCGCGCACGGCGAACTCGCCGCGCTTCTCCACCAGCTCCACCCGGGCGTACGCGGCGGCCGCCAGGGCGTCCACGACGTCGTTCAGATCGGCGGTCGTCCCGGTGCGCAGGGCCACCGGGACCAGATCGCCCAGACCCTTGACCTGCGGCTGCAGCACGGAGCGGATCGGTGCGACCACGACGCGTACCGGGCCGGCGGTCGGGTCGTCCTTGCTGGGGTGCGCCAGCCGGCGCAGCACGGCCAGGCGGCGGCCCACGGTGTCCGAGCGGGGCGACAGCCGCTCGTGCGGCAGCGTCTCCCAGGCCGGGTACTCCACGACGGAGTCCTCGGGCAGCAGCGACTGGAGGGCCGCGACCAGGTCCTCGGCCTCACGGCCGGTCGCCGTCACCGCCAGCAGGGTGCGGCCGGCGCGGGCCGCGAGCGCGGCCAGGGCCAGCGGGCGGGCGGCGGGCGGACCCACCAGGTCGACGTGCGGGCGGTTGCCGTCCGCGGCACCGCGGACCGCCTCCGCGAGCGCGGGGTCGTCCACGACGACGTCGAGCAGACCGTTCAGGCTCATGTGGCTTTCCGTCCCAGAGGCAGACAGGCGGGGCAACGCGAACAGCCCGACGCGTCGAACGAGCCGGGGTGTCCCAGCGTACGACGCTCCGCGGACACCCGGCGCCGCGACCGGTCCGGGGTCGTTTGCGCGCGGGCCCCCGGGGTGGCCGTGGGGGGTGCTCCCACCCGGGTGGACGCCCGCCGCAGGCGCAAACAAGCCGCACACGGCGACGGCCCCGGGGCGCACGAGGCGCACCCGGGGCCATGGGCCGCAAGGCCTACTCCGTGGCGATCGCGCCGAGCACGTTCATCCGCCCCGCCCGGAACGCCGGCACCAGCGCCGCGACGAGTCCGACGAAGGCCGAGCCGATGAAGACGGTGATGATCGTCGGCCAGGGGATCTCCAGGATCCCGAGCCCCTGGAGCGCCAGCAGCTGCTGGGCCGAGGCGCCCCAGCCCATGCCGAGGCCGAGGCCGAGCACCGCGCCGAAGAGGGCGATGACGATCGACTCCAGGCGGATCATGCGCCGCAGCTGCCGCCGCGACATGCCGATCGCCCGCATGAGGCCGATCTCCCGGGTGCGCTCCACCACCGACAGGGCGAGGGTGTTCACGACGCCCAGGATCGCGACGATGATCGCCAGGGCCAGCAGGCCGTAGATCAGGTTGAGCAGCTGGCCGATCTGGTCCTTGAGCAGCTGCTTGTAGTCGGCCTGGTTGCGGACCTGGACCTGCGGGAAGTCGTGCAGCGCCTTCTTCAGCCCGGCGTAGGCCGCGTCCTGCTGCCCGTCCTTGGCGGCGGCGAACATGATGTCGTTGATCGGCATCCGGTCGGCCGGCACGTAGCGCGCCGCGGTCGTGATGTTGGTGTACATCGCGCCCTGGTCGAAGACGGTGTCCGCCGAGGTGATGGCGGCGACCGTCAGTGTGGCGGTCTCGCCGTGCGCGAAGCGGACGGCGAGCTCGTCCCCGAGCTTGACCTTGTGCTTGTCGGCGAAGTTCTCGCCGACCGACATCGCGTTGGTGCCGTAGGCGGCCGACAGCTCGCCGGCGACCGTCTTGACCTGGAGGTCCTGGGCGTACGTCGGGTCCGCGGCGGACAGGGAGGTGTCGGACACCGACCCGTCGGGGGCGGTGAGCTTGACGTCGAGGGACTTGTAGTCGGTGACGTGGGCGAGGTGCGGCGCGGCCTTGATGGCCCGCTCGATCTGCGGGGTGATCGGCTGGCCGCTGTCGGAGGCGATGATGAAGTCCGCGCCGACCGACTTGTCGAGCTGGTCGGTCGCCGAGGCCACCATGGAGGAGCCGACCACCGACAGTCCGGCGACGAGCGCGAGGCCGATCATGAGGGCGGCGGCGGTGGCGCCGGTGCGCCGGGGGTTGCGCAGCGCGTTGCGCTCGGCGAGGCGGCCGACCGGGCCGAAGGCCCGCAGGACGCCCGCGCTGATCACCCGGACGACGACGCCGGCGAGCAGAGGCCCGACGACCACGAAGCCGACCAGGGTGAGCAGGATGCCGAGGCCGAGGAACATCGAGCCGTCCGCGGCCTTGGTGGCCTGCACGGCGGCGAACAGGGTTGCGGTGCCCGCGAGGGTGAGGACCAGCCCGATCGCGGCGCGCACCTTGCCCGCCCGGCCGTCGGCGGGGGTGCCGGCGTCGCGCAGCGCGGCCATCGGGGAGACCTTGCCGGCCCGCCGGGCGGGCAGGTAGGCGGCGAGGACGGTGACCACGACGCCGAGGACGAGCCCGATGACCGGGGTGGAGGCCTTGACCGTCAGGGACGAGGTGTCGAGGTTCATGCCCGCGCTGCCCATGAGCTTCATGAGCAGGACGGCGAGCCCGACGCCGCCGCCGATGCCGAGCACGGAGCCCACCACGCCGAGCAGCAGCGCCTCCACCAGCACCGAGCGGTTGACCTGGCGGCGGCTGGCGCCGATGGCCCGCATGAGGCCGATCTCCCGGGTGCGCTGGGCGACCAGCATCGAGAAGGTGTTGACGATCAGGAAGATGCCGACGAGGACGGCGATCCCGGCGAAGCCGAGCATCGCGTACTTGATGACGTCGAGGAAGCCGCCGATGTCCTTCTGGTTCTCGGCGGTCCACTCGGCCTGGGTCTGCACCTTGTAGCCGGCGGTGGAGCCGAGGGCGGCGGTGACGTTCTTCTTCAGCTGGTCGTCGCTGACCCCGGCCTTCGCGGTCAGGCCGACGCTGCTGAAGACGTCCTTGGCGCCGAGCACCTTGGTCTGGGTGGTGGAGGTGTCGAAGTAGAAGATCGCCGCACCGGGGTTGGTGACCTTGAAGGTGGCGATGCCGCTGATCCGGGCGTGGAACTCGCCGGGGATGGCGATGACGCGCAGTTCGTCGCCCAGTTCGAGGTGCTTCTTGTCGGCGGTGTCGGCGTCGACCATCACCTCGGTGGGGCCGCGCGGGGCGTGGCCGGAGGTGACGTCCACCGAACGCAGCTCCGTGGAGTCCCAGTTGGTGGCGATGGTGGGAGCGCCGGAGGTCGGGCCGAGGTTCTCGCCGGCGGCGTCGGTGACGGTCAGGGTCTGGCTGTTGGCCTCGCCCGTCGCGGACTTGACGCCTTCGACGTCCTTCAGCCGCGCGACCGTGGCGGCCGGCACGGTGGCCGCCTTGGTGGTCATCTGCATCTCGTCGTCGCTGGGCGCGCCCTTGGGCGTGACCGTGACGTCCGACGCGGTGGCGGCGAAGAGCTTGTCGAAGGTGGAGGTCATGGTGTCGGTGAAGACGAGCGTGCCGCAGACGAAGCCCACCGACAGCAAAACGGCGATGGCGGACAGCGCCATGCGGCCCTTGTGCGCGACGAAGTTGCGCATCGAGGTCTTGACGACGGTCACGAGGTCCTCCCGCGGGCGTCGAAGTCCTTCATGCGCTCCAGGACGGAGTCGGCCGTCGGGTCGCGCATCTCGTCGACGATCCGGCCGTCGGCGAGGTAGAGGACGCGGTCGGCGTAGGAGGCGGCGACCGGGTCGTGCGTCACCATGACGATGGTCTGGCCGAGTTCGTCGACCGAGCGGCGCAGGAAGCCGAGGATCTCGGCGCCGGCGCGCGAGTCGAGGTTGCCGGTCGGTTCGTCACCGAAGATGATCTCCGGCCGGGCGGCGAGGGCGCGGGCCACCGCGACGCGCTGCTGCTGACCGCCGGAGAGCTGGCCGGGCCGGTGCTTGAGGCGGCCGGCCAGGCCGACGGTCTCCACGACCCGCTGCAGCCACTGGGGGTCGGCCTTGCGGCCGGCGATGTCCATGGGCAGGGTGATGTTCTCGGCCGCGTTCAGGGTCGGCAGCAGGTTGAAGGCCTGGAAGATGAAGCCGATCTTGTCCCGCCGCAGCTGGGTGAGCTTCTTGTCCTTCAGCTTGGTGATCTCGGTCTCACCGACCCAGATCCGTCCGTCGGTCACGGTGTCGAGACCGGCGAGGCAGTGCATCAGGGTCGACTTGCCGGAGCCGGAGGGCCCCATGATCGCGGTGAAGCGGCCGCGGTCGATGTCGACGTCGACCGCGTCCAGGGCCACGACCCGGGTCTCGCCCGAGCCGTACGCCTTGGTGACCTGACGGGCCCGGGCGGCCACGGCCGTACGTTCTCCGCTGCCCCCGGACTTGGGAATCGATACTGCCGTTGTCACTGGACTGCTCCTGTTCGAGTGGTCGTCGCCGCCGTTTCGGGGCGGGCTGCGTCGCGTACCAAGACTGGCTTCGGGGAGGGGGCCGGGACGATGGTGCGGGTCTCCGTATCGGCCCGGGGGTTAGCCCCACCAGAAGGCTAGGGAGCCCAGGAGGGCTCCCTCGTCCTCCGCCGGTACGAACCGGGGGTAGGAGAAAGTCCGGTGGGACCCCTAGGGGGACTGCACCTTTCGGCGGACCCGGCTCGGGGTCGAGCCTGCACCCTCCGGCCGCGGGAGGTTCAAGCCCTGCCGTCCGGCCTGCGGGAACCCCCTGTGCGCGCGGGGGCCCGGCATGAAATCGTGTGTCGTACACACAACCAGGGGGTCCCGTGGAGCGCACCGAGCAGACCGCGACCGCAGCCGCCACCGCTTCCGGGACGGGGCCGCAGCGGCGCGGCCCGGTGGTCGCCGCGCTGATGATGGCCATGGCGCTGGCGGCGATGGACTCCACGATCATCTCCACCGCGGTGCCGCAGATCGTCGGCGAGCTGGGCGGCTTCTCCGTCTTCTCCTGGCTCTTCTCCGGCTACCTGCTCGCGGTCACGGTGACCCTCCCGGTCTACGGCAAGCTCGCCGACACCTTCGGCCGCAAGCCCGTGCTGCTGACCGGCATCGGGATCTTCCTGCTCGGTTCCGTGCTGTGCGCCGGGGCGTGGAACATGGCCGGCCTGATCGCCTTCCGCATCGTGCAGGGGCTCGGCGGCGGCGCCATCCAGGGGACCGTGCAGACGATCGCCGGCGACCTGTACCCGCTCAAGGAGCGCGGCCGCATCCAGGCGGCGATCTCCACAGTCTGGGCCGTCTCCGCCGTCCTCGGGCCGCTGTGCGGCGGGCTGTTCGCCGGCTACGCCAGCTGGCGCTGGATCTTCCTGATCAACCTGCCCGTCGGGGCGGTCGCGCTCCTGCTCATCTCCCGTCATCTGCGCGAGCGGGTCGGCGAGCGGACCCGGCACCGCGTGGACTGGCCCGGCGCGCTGCTGCTCTTCCTCTCCGGCGGGCTGCTGATCACCGGCCTCGTGCAGGGCGGGCCCGCCCGGTGGTGGCTGCTCGGCGGCAGCCTCGTCCTGGGCGCCCTCACCGTGTGGGCCGAGCGCCGGGCCGCCGAGCCGATCATCCCCGGCTGGGTCTGGCGGCGCCGGGTGATCGTCGCCGTCAACCTGGCCCTCGGCATGCTCGGCGTCCTCATGGTGGCCCCGACGGTCTTCCTCCCCACGTACGCCCAGACCGTGCTCGGGCTCGGGCCGATAGCGGCGGGCTTCGTGCTGTCGGTGATGACGCTCAGCTGGCCGCTGTCCGCCGCGCTCAGCAACCGCGTCTACCTGCGCATCGGCTTCCGCAACACCGCCGCCCTGGGCATGGCGGCCGCCACCGTCGTCCTCGTCGTACTGGTGCTGCTCCCGTACGCCGGTCCCGCCTGGCAGCCCACCCTGGTGATGCTGCTGCTCGGTGCCGCCCTCGGGCTCTTCCAGCTCCCCCTGATCGTCGGCGTGCAGTCCACCGTCCCGTGGAGCGAACGGGCCACCGCCACCTCGTCGATCCTCTTCTGCCGCCAGGTCGGCCAGAGCGTCGGCGCGGCCGTCTTCGGTGCCGTCGCCAACGCCACCCTCGCCTCCCGCCTGCACGGCTCGGGCACCGACCTCGACTCCATCGCCGGCGCCGCGCACATCGACGACCACGTGCGCCGCGCCGTCGCGGCGGCGGTCAACCACGTGTACGCCGGCGCGGCCGTCGCGGCGGTCCTGTCCCTGGCCGCCGTCCTCCTGGTGGCGCCCCGACGCTTCCCGGTCCTGGAGGAGGACCCGGCGGTACGGTGACGCCGTGGACGCGAAGACCTACGCGCGCATGCGGGCCATCGCCGACGAGTTGATGGAGCGCGAGGACACCTGGGCCGTGGAGATCGGCGAGGGCGTCATCACGAGATGATGCCGCCGGTCAACCGGCACGAGCTGATCGCCCTGCGGCTGCGGCGGCAGATCGAGCGGCAGATGGCCGACGATCCGGACTGGGCCGGTCACGTGGCCCACAGCGGTCCCGAGGTCGAGGCGCCCGCCATAGGGCGCATGCGCCGCCCCGACCTCGTCGTCGTACCGGAACAGGTCCTCGACACCCCTGGTTTCCTCGACCCCGGCGACGTCGCGCTGGTGGCCGAAATTGCCGCCACGTCCAACCCGGGGAACGACTACCGCGAGAAGACCCGGGACAACCCCGCCATGGGCATCCCGCTCTACCTGATCATCGACCCGCGCGACAAGACTCTGGCCGTCCTCTCCGATCCGGGGCCGGCGCCCGGCGACGACGGCCCCCGTTACCGGGCGCGCCACGACTACGCCTTCGGGGACGCCGTCCCCGTGGGGCCGTGGGTCCTGGACAGCGGGGAGTTCCCCGCCTACGACGGTTCCTGATCGTCCCCGGGTGAGGGGGAGGGCACGTCGGGGGCGGCGGGGCCCGGTTCCTCCTCGGCGTCGGGGGCCTCGCGGCCGGTGAGGGCGGCGAGGCTGCCACGGACGTGGGCGAGGTGCTCGCGGATCTCCTCCCGGCGGACCTCGTGCTCGCGCAGTTCGCGTTCGGCGGCCAGACGGATGCGCTCCTCCCGCACCCTGGCCTGGGCGAGGAGCTCCGCGGCAGCGGCGTCGGCCTCCTCCTGGCGACGCCGCGCGGCCTCCTCCGTCTCCGCCAGGGCCCGGCGGGCGTCGTCCACCATGGCCTCGGCGTACGAGGTGAGTTCGGCGAGGCGCGAGTCGACCCCGGCCTCGCCCTCCGCGAGTTCGTGCTCCTGGGTGTCGAAGCGCTCGCGGTGCTCCTTCTCCAGTTCGGCGAGCGCCTGTTCGCCCTCCCGCCGCGCGGCGTCGAGCTCCCGGGCGACCTCGTCCCGCAGCAGGCCGGTCTCGTCGCGGGCCTCGCCGAGCATGCGCCCGGCATCGGCACGGGCCTGCTCCAGCACCTGCTCGGCCTGCTCGTCCGCGGTGCCGCGGCGGGCGTGGGCGGCCGCGCGGGCCTCGTCCATGAGCGTGCGGCGGGCGGCCGCGGCCGCGTCGTGCGCGTGCCGGGCCTCCTCCTCGGCCTGTTCGCGTACGGAGGCCGCCTCCTCCTCGACCAGCCGCAGCAGGTCCAGTGCGCCCTTCCCGAGGGATTCGTAGGTGGGCGGCGAGAGCGTGGAGACCGCCTCGCGCAGCGCGGCGCACTCCGCGGTCATCTCGTTGGCCAGGACGGTGAGCCGCGCGGCACGCTCCCAGGCAGCGTCGCGGTCCTCGGACAGCTCCTCCAGGAAGCGGTCGACCTGTTCGGTGCGGTACCCGCGGCCACGGACGGTGGCGAAGCCGTGGCCACCGCGGGGGTGTGCCGTACTCATACCCCCATTCTCGGGGATTTGCCGGATTTACCCATAACGCGACACTCCGACCGGTCCGCAGACCGGCCGGAGCGACGCCGTACGGGGACCTAGAGCATCCCGTCCCACATCTGCTCGATCAGCACCGGCCACCAGTGCTCGGGCGACGCCACCGCCGCCGGGTCGAGCGCGGCCAGCTGGTTCTGGAAGTCGACCGTCCAGCGGCCCGCCTGCTCGGGCGTCAGGCCGAGCCGCCAGCGCCACATCTTCCCGAGCAGTGCCAGGCAGCGGACGAACTCCGGCAGGCTGGAGTTGACGAACTGCGGCACGGGAGCCGTACCGCCCGGCCCGGCCTCCAGCGGCACCGCGACGATGTGCGCCGTGCCGTACTGCACGCACAGCTGGCGGCCGAAGTCATTGCCCATCACCAGGTACGAGCCCGCGTCCGGGGCCGGCTGCACGCCGCGCTCGGCCGCCAGCTCCGCCAGGGTCGGCACCGGCCGCCCCGGCTGGGCCTGCGCCCAGAAGAACGGCCCGAAGTCCACCGGCAGCCCGGACCAGGTGAGCGTCTGGGCGACGAGGTCCGGCACGCCCTGCCGGGCGACCGCCCGCTGGTCGAAGCGGAACACGCCCTGCGGCCCGAAGGACTGCGCCAGTTCCTGCCCGATCGCGTCCAGCGGGATCGGGGGGACCCGCTGGACCTGGTGCTGCTCGGGCAGCGGCACCCGGTGCGGGTGCGCGTGCGCCGGGGCACTCGCCACCTGGTGCAGCTCGCCGAGGTGCGTCAGCAGGTGCTGCACGCCCGCGCGACGGCTCGCGTGGTCCTTGCCGTAGGGGGCGGTACTGCTGATCCGCACCTGGGGCCAGGTCTCGCGGATCATCCGGGCGCAGTAGCCGCCCGGCAGGTCGCACGACTCCAGCTCCGTGTGCAGCTCCAGCACCGCCTGCGGCGGCACGCCGAGGGCGCGCAGCTCGTGCAGGATCTGCCACTCCGGGTGCGGCGTGCCGGGTGCGGAGCGGCGCATCAGCTGCTGTTCCGAGCCGTCCTGCGCGCGGTAGCGGAGCACGGCCAGGTAGCCCGGGCCGACCGTGGGCACCCCGGTGGGCGGCTGCGGCTGGGCCTGCGGCTGCTGGGGGTAGCCGTACGCCGGGGGCTGCGGCGGCGCCGCGACCGGACCGGGCGGCGGCGGGGGCGGGGGCGGTGCCGACGCCCCGGCGGCGCCGTCCGGGCGGGACAGCATCGTCGCGGCCTGGTGCACGTCCCCGGCCGCCGGCTGCGGCGGTACGGGCGGACCGGGCCGGTCGTTCGCGGGGAGCGCCTGCACCAGCTGCGTGGGCACGTACCCGGCGGCCGGGGTGCCGGGCACGCCCGGACCGGGCGGCGGCGCGGGCGGTCCGGGCGGGCCGGCCTTCGAGGTCTCGGCGGCGGACACGTCGGCGGCGCCGCGGCCGGGACCGGGCGGCGGCGGGGGCGGCGGAGGCGGGCCGTCCGGGCGGGACAGCATCGTCGCGGCGTGGTGCACGTCCCCGGGGGCGGGCCTGGCGGGGGTGGACGGCACGGGCGGCGGCGGGGGCGGGCCCTGCTGGGCCACCGGCGGCGGGGGCGGCGGGGCCACGGCCGGACCGCCGAACGGGGAGGGCGGGGGCCCCGGCGGCGGGGGCGTGGACGAGCCGCCCGGGTAGCCGTAGGCGCCGGGCCCGGGAGCCGGTGGGGGCGGCGGAGGCGGGGGCGGCGTGCCGGCGCCGGGGTGGCCGTAACCGCCCTGCGCCTGGGGCCGCGGCAGCGGCGTCCCGGCCTCCGCCACACCGGGCAGCCGCTCGGTGCTGGCGTCGGCGCTCGTCATCGGCGGCGGGGTGTGGGCGTCGTCCGAGTCGCTGATCGGCGGCGCGTAGACGGTCGCCGGCGGCGGCACGGACGCCCCCGCGCCCTGGCTGTCGTTGGCGTCCCGCCACGCGGCGGGCGGCGGGGTGGGCGCGCCGCCGTACGGGGTCGGCATCGGCGGGGTCGGGGTCGGGACGTACGGCTGGGTGGGCGTGGCGGGACCGGGCGTGCTGACCGGGGCCGGGGCGCGCGGCGGTGTGGGGACGGTGTCGGACAGGGCGCCGTCCGGAACGTCACGGCGGTCGGGGATGCCGAGCCGGTCGGCGGCGTCCTGCAGCCACTGCGGCGGGCTCAGCAGGAAGGACGTCGCCTCCAGGTCGATCCGCCGGGGCCGCTCCGGCACGGCGTCCGCGACCGCGCCGGCCGCGGCCCCGTAGATCTCCTCCCAGCGGCGGATGATCTCGCCCACGGGCAGCGCGGGCCAGAGCGTGGCGTCGCCACTGTCCCGGGCGATGACGATGCGGGTCTCCCCGTCGTCCGAGGTCGGACCGCCGTCCCTCGGCTCGGACCAGACCACGAAGCCCCGGTCGAACTCGCGCACCTGCACCTCACGTGCGAGGTAGGCCGGGACGTCGGCGTTGATCCACCGCTCGGCGCGTTCCTGCGCCTCCGCGAACGTGACCATGTCCTGCCTCACCCCTCCACCGGGACGGCGCGGGCGAAGCCGCCGTCCACCATCAGGTTCGCCACCGTCTCCAGCTCCGGCGGGTCGCCGGCGAGCGCGGCGAGGAAGGCGTCGAAGTCCTCGCCGCAGGGCAGCAGCAGCCCGGTGACCCGCTCCTCGGTGGAACCGAAGGCGCCGTCGGCGTCCCGCACGTCGTCGTACGGGCACAGCCACATGGAACCCAGGTCGGCGCCGCGCGCCTTCACGGCGAGCACACCGCCCTGGACGTAGGAGATCGCCAGGTAGTCCTTGGTGAGGTGGTCCCGCAGGCACTTGTTGACGTAGCCGAGGTCGTTGGCCGCCGCCTCGTCCCGCACGGTGAAGAAGGGCTGGTCGACCAGGAGTCCCAGCATGGGCAGCAGGGCCACACCGCGCGGTGCGCTGCCGCCCGCCGCCTTGAGGAAGGTGCGGTACGCGCCGGGCAGCCGGTAGCCGAGCTCCTCCTCGACGTCCCGGACCTGCTGCTCGGTGACGGCGACCCCGTCCTTGCGCACGCCGAAGTGGACCGGCCGGGTCTCCTGGAGCGGCCGGGTGCCGCGCTTGTCGTGGTCGGCGGAGGCGGTGGTGGCCAGGCCTCCGTGGTGCCGCAGCAACGACTTGACCTCGGCGGGGATCAGCTCCAGACGGCGGCTGCCGGCGACGTGGTGCCAGCTCCACCCGTGCGGCGTGGCGACGGGGGACAGGCTGCCCCACAACTCGTGACCGGCGGCGTGCTGCGCGGCGTTGGCCGACACGTAGTCGGTCAGCCGGAGTTCGTCGATGCCGAAGCCGTCCGGCGGTTCGGCGATCTCGGCCGCCGCGCGGGCGTACGGCGAGAAGTCGGGGAAGCCGCGCTCGTCCACGCGTACGCCCTGCGGGTGGCGGGCGCGCCGCACCGGGTCCGGGAAGTGCACGATCTGACCGGCGTAAGCCGCGTTCGGTGGCGCGGCCCGATACCCGGGCCGACCTGTCGTCATTGCCGATGCCCCCATGCTGGATCCGGTGTTGGGCACAGCCTATGGGGTGTGGCAAGAGTCGCTTGAGCTGGTTCCGGTCACGACTGGACGGCGGCCGCGGCGAGTTTCCCGTGCTGGGCGCGCGCGACGGCCAGGGGCGGTCCCCCCGGGTCACCGGACGGCCTGACCGTGACGTACGTGGCCGTGCTGCCCCCGGTGCGCACGACGGTGACGGTGGCGGTGCCTCGCGTGGCGTCGGCGGTGTCGGTCATCACGTAGGCGACCGCCTCGTCGCCCACCGCGGGGGCCCGCGCGGGACGGACGGCGAAGTGCCGGGCGCCTCCCTCCCCGTCCGTCGTCCCGAAGGAACGGCACTGCCTCAGGGCGGCGGTGATCCCGGCGACGACCTCGCCCGCCTCGCCGGGCCGGTGGGCGGCGAGCAGCAGCAGGTCCAGCCCGCCGTCACCGCCGAGCGCCCCGCGCGTGGTGACGGCGGCCGTCACCTGGGCCGTGCGCGGCCGGACGGGGCGGCTGCTCACGGGGTCGGACAGGGGACGGCACCCGGGCCGGTCCGCGGTCAGCGACTCCTCGGGGACGGGCACGCCCGCGCCGCCCGTCACCACGTAGCCGGGCACATCGGCGGAGGTGATCAGCGCCGCCTTCAACCGGGCTGCGGTGAGCGTGCGTTGTGCCCCTCCCGTGGAGGCCGTGGTCGAATCCCGGCCGTTCTCCGTGGGCTTGGCCCCTCTCCCGTCCGACCCGGCGCTACTATCCGTACAACCAATGGCCAACGCAAGGAGCGCCACTGCGGCAGCACACCGGACGACGATACGCATCTCCCCACAGTGCCGTGACATCCGGCACAAAGTAAACCTCTCACCTCACAACCGACTTCCGTAACGCCTTGTCCGTTTGGCAGTCTTACGCACATAGGGGGACGTCCTCGACGCGAGGACGGATCGGAGGGCCGTACGAAGATGCTGACGAGAGACGCCGCGGATCCGCGGCTCAACTGGGGAGCCGACGAAGCGCCCGCGCCACCGTCGCTGCGCCACCGGCGCGACGGGATCCTGCCGGCCGTCGCCGCCGCGCTGTCCGTCAAGGACGAGGTCCTCACCTGCACCGGCGCCAAGGCGGACCAGCCGCCCCCGCTCCACCCGCTCGTCCAGGACGTCCTCGACGCCCTCCCCGTCGCCCAGCGTGAGCGCTTCACCGGGCGATGTCCCGAGCCGGTGCTGCTGTCCCGCCACCTCACCACCGTCGACGGCGCCCGCAGCAAGCGCGCCGCGCGCAAGCCGCTCACGAACGGCGAGGCCCGCAAGGCCCTCAAGGGCGCCAAGCTCACCGCCCGCCGCATACGCGAGGACGGCGACCCCGCCCACGGCACCTACGCCCCGCCCTGCCGCTCCTGCGAGGCGCTGCTCGCGCACTTCGGCGTCCGCGCCTTCGACCCGGGAGCCGACGCCGAATGAACTCGACCCGCTTCCCCGTCGGCGTCGACGTGGCCCTGCGCGCCGCCGGCTGGCAGCCCGGCCGCTGGGACATCCGGCAGGCCGAGGTCTGGGCCGACACGCTCCGCGCCTACGTCTCCCCCGGCGGCCACCGCCACAGCGTCTTCCCCGCCGCCGTAGAGGCCTGGGCCGAGTTCGGCGGCCTCACCGTGCCGGCCGTCACCTCCCCCGGCCGCCACGTCGCACCCAGCACGGTCCGCGTCGACCCGCTCCACGGGCTGCACCTCGCGCGCACCCTCGGCGACCTCGGCAGCGCGCTCGACACGGAGGTCGCACCGCTCGGGGAGGAGTCCGCGGGCCACGGGCAGCTCGCGATCGACGCCGAGGGGCGCGTCTACTGCCTCGACCACACCGGCGACTACTACCTGGGCCCGACCATCGACGCGGCCCTCGGCGCCCTCACGACGGGCTCCCGCCCCCACCGCCTCACGACCTGACCGCGCCGCCGGGTCGTTGCGTTTGCGGTGCCCCTTGCGGCCGGTTGTTGTGTGCGGGTGCGTTGCGCCTGCGGCGGGCATCCCCACCCTCCCGCCCGATTGCCCGGCGCGTCGCCTCAACCGGCAGGAGGGGGTGTGGCGGAGTGCCCCCTTGGGGGTCCCCCCGGCCGAAGCCTGGGGGCGTACCCCGGCGCGGCACCGACTCCACAACGACCCCGCGAGGCCCGCACCGCTAGGGCCTGTTGCGAAAGTGGAGTCATCGGACTGGATGTGCCCTGCGGCAGGTACCGTTTCCCGTCAGGCTCTCGGGGGCCGCTGCCCCTGGGGACCGTCAGTTGCGATCGGGAGGCTGCGCAGTGTCAGGGCAGCCGGCGGGGGCAGCGGACCGTTGGCCGTGTCGGTGCGGAACGACTGGAGCAGATAGGCCACCAGGCGCCGGGACGCTGCACCATCATCCGGTAGGGCGTTCACCAGACCGCAGTGTGCCAACAGGACCACGGCGAGGTCGGAAGGGTGAAAATCGGCCCGCAGCGCGCCCGACGCCTGGGCCCTGCGTACCAGGGTCGTGAAGTCCCGCTCGGCTCGTTGCCGGGACTGCGCGTGTTCCGAGGTGCTTTCCGGGAAGGCCGCGACGAACGCGGCCGGGAACCCGCGTTCCTCCCGTTGCAGAGCGCAGACCGTCTCGACCAGCTGCTGGAAGCCTTGCCACGGGTCAGGGGCGGCCAGAGCCTCGGTGAGCGCCCGCGCGCAGGTCTCCATCTGCTGCGCGAACGCGCCTCCCACCAGGGCGTCCCGGGTCGGGAAATGCCGGTACAGCGTCGCCACGCCGACCCCGGCCCGTCGGGCCACGGTCGCCATCGGGGCGTCGATTCCGCGCTCCGCAAAGACCGCACGGGCGGCGACGAGGAGGCGCTCCCGGTTGCGCCGGGCGTCCGCCCGCACCTCGTCCCGGGGGGTGATCCGAGAGGATTCCGCCATCACTGTCTCTCGCTTCCGGTCCAAGCGGACGATTGCGTCCACTTAAGAGTTTACGGTCGATGCCAGATCCCTGTAGGGCCCCCGGCGGCAAAGGCAGAACGATGAAGGACCGCATGATGAAGGCAGTGCTCTACGACCGCTATGGCGGCCCCGATGTGCTCTATACGGGCCGCGTGCCACGCCCCGAGCCGGCCCCCGGCGAGGTCCTTGTGAAGGTGCGCGCGTTCAGCGTCAACGGCGGCGAACTGGCAGCCCGTGCCGGCCGTCTCCGCCTGCTGAGCGGCCGGAATTTCCCCAAGCGCGTCGGCTTGGACTTCACCGGCGAGGTCGCCGCGCTGGGTGCCGGAGTCACACGGTTCACGGCCGGCGACCGCGTATGGGGGGTCTTGGGCCGCACCGCCGGGTTCGGCAGCGCCGCCGAGTACGTGACCGTGCCCGCCGAGCGGGTCGGCCGGCTCCCCGACGGCCTTGACCTGGTGGACGCCGCCGCGCTGCCGGTGGCCACCACGGCCATCACCGCGCTGCGGGACAAAGCCGGGCTGCGCCCCGGCGAACGACTCCTCGTCCGGGGCGCGGCGGGCGGTGTCGGCAACGCCGCCGTCCAGCTCGCACGGGCGTACGGCGCCGAGGTCACGGCCCTGGCCCGTGCAGCCAACCTCGACTTCGTCCGCGGGCTCGGCGCGCACAAGGCCATCGACCACCGGACCGTGCGGCCGGCGGAACTGGGCCGCTTCGACGTGGTCCTGGACACCGCGGGGACCGACCTGCGGGCCTTCCGGCGCCTACTGAATCCGGGCGGGCGCATGGTCACCATCGCCTTCGACCTGAAACGGCCTGCGGCGTCGCTCGGCTACCTCGCGGTCAGCGCGGTCCACGGACACGGCCGGGTGCGTTTCTTCAGCGGCAACCCCACGCGGGCGGACTTCGACGACCTCGCCCGCCATGTGGTCGAGGGCAAGCTGAGCCCCGCGGTGGACACGGTCTTCCCCCTGGAGGAGACAGCAGCGGCACACCGGGCGCTGGAGGCGGGCGGCGTCCAGGGCAAGTACGTGGTCAGGGTCGCGTAGGACGTCTGTGGAGGTGCTGATCACAGCCACTCGTCGATGGCAGCGATGATGGATGGGGTGACAAGGCGGTTCGGGGTTGCCGCAGGTGCCTTACTCACCCCCACCGGGGCCGTCGTGCGCCCCAACCCGTGGGAGGGGGTGTGGCGGGATGCGCCCATGAGGGGAGGGCGGGGAAACCGCCCGCCGCAGGCGCAACGAACCCGCACACAACAACGGGCCGCAAGGGGCACCCCGGGCCGTACCGCTACGCGGGAAGCATCGCGGAGACGCGGAACCCGCCTTCGTGGGTCGTGCCGGCGGCGAACCCCCCGCCGAGCGCCGTGACGCGCTCCTTCATGCCGACCAGCCCGTTGCCGCCGCTGGGCAGCACCAGCGCGGGCGCCCCGTCGGAGGGGCCGTTCTGCACCAGGACCGCGACCTCCGCCTCGCGGTAGGCGAGGCGGATGCGGGCCCACGCGCCGGGCGCGTGCTTGTGGACGTTGGTGAGCGCCTCCTGCACGACGCGGTAGACCGTGGCCTCGACCCGCGCCGCCAGCGGACGCTCCTCCCCCTCCACCGTGAGCTCGACGTCCATCCCGGTGGCCCGCGACTCGTCGAGCAGCCGCCTGAGCTCGGCCAGGCACGGCCCCTGCTCGTCCTCCGTCTCGGCGTCCCCGGCCGCGGCCGCGGGCGGGGACGGGGCGGGCGCAATCGTTTCCGCAGCGGCCACGACACGGACCGCCGCACCCGCCGACGCCGCCCGCGCCGCCGTCACCGGCTCCGCCCGCAGGACGCCCAGCATCTCGCGCAGTTCGTTGAGCGCCTGCCGCCCCATGTCCCCGAGGAGCTGCGCGCTGGCCGAGGCCTTCTCGGGGTCCTTGACGGCGATCGCCTGCAGCGCGGCCGCGTGCACGACCATGAGGCTCACCCGGTGTGCGACGACGTCGTGCATCTCGCGCGCGATGCGGGTGCGCTCCTCCATGCGGGCACGCTCCGCGGAGCTCGTGGCCGTCTCGGCCAGCAGGGACAGCTCCCGCTCCAGGCCGTCCGCCCGTTCCCGCAGGCTCTCCACGAGCCGGCGCCGGGCGCCGACGTACAGGCCCAGCAGCACCGGCGGCGCGGTGACGCCGACCGCCGCGAGCACGGAGGTGAGGACGACCACGGCCAGCGGCGCGTGGTACGCCGCGCCGCCGAGGTCACCGTGCATCTCCAGGAAGGTGACGATCAGCATGCCGAGCATGGTCATCCCCGACAGCACCGCGATGATCCGCCGCGGTACGTCGGAGGCGGCCAGGGTGTAGAGCCCCACGATGCTCAGCAGGATGCCCATCTGGGCCGGCGTGACGGCGATGGAGACCAGGACGACCAGGACCGGCCAGCGCCTGCGGAGCACCAGCACCGAGCCGACCAGCAGGCCGAACAGACCCGTGACGACCGGCGAGACCCCGGACTTCTCGGCGAAGGCCGCGCCTTCCAGGAGGCATTCCACGGCCGAGACGAAGGCCAGGGACACGTCGAGCACCATGCTGCGCCGCCTGGGCCACCACCACGGCCCGGCGACCACCCGGCTTCGTCCGCCGGCCCCGTCCGGTACGTACTCCCCCGTCGTACTCATACGGACCAGCCTAGACGCGACGGTGTCCGCCTGGCGGTCAGCCCCGGTCCGTGGGCCGGCCCCGACCTATCCTTGTGCCGTCGGACAGCGCGGTCCGGACAATGCCGCCGACCATTCCACTGCACGAGGAGCCGCACCTGTGAGCAGCGCCGACAACACCACCGGCAGCGCCCCCCTCCGCGCGGACATCCGCCGCCTGGGAGACCTCCTCGGCGGGACGCTCGTCCGGCAGGAGGGCCCGGAGCTCCTCGATCTCGTCGAGAGGGTGCGGGCGCTGACCCGCAGCGACGGCGAGGCCGCCGCCGCCCTGCTCGGCGAGACCGATCTGGAGACCGCGGCCAAGCTGGTACGGGCGTTCTCCACCTACTTCCACCTCGCCAACGTCACCGAGCAGGTGCACCGGGGCCGTGAGCTGCGTTCCCGCAGGGCGGCCGACGGCGGGCTGCTGGCCCGTACGGCCGACCTGCTCAAGGACGCCGACCCGGAGCACCTGCGGCAGACCGTGCGCAACCTCAACGTGCGTCCGGTCTTCACCGCCCACCCGACCGAGGCGGCCCGCCGCAGCGTGCTGAACAAGCTGCGGGTGATCGCCGCGCTGCTGGACGAGTCCGTCGAGGGGGGCGGGGACCGCCGCCGCAGCGACCTGCGTCTGGCGGAGAACATCGACCTGCTCTGGCAGACCGACGAACTGCGTGTCGTGCGCCCCGAGCCCGCCGACGAGGCGCGCAACGCCATCTACTACCTGGACGAGCTGCACGCGGGCGCGGTCGGCGACGTGTTGGAGGACCTGGCGGTCGAGCTGGAGCGGGTCGGTGTGCCGCTGCCCGCGGAGACCCGCCCGCTGACCTTCGGCACCTGGATCGGCGGCGACCGGGACGGCAACCCCAACGTCACCCCGCAGGTCACCTGGGACGTGCTGATCCTGCAGCACGAGCACGGCATCACCGACGCCCTGGAGCTGGTCGACGACCTGCGCGCGGCGCTGTCCAACTCGATCCGCAACTCGGGCGCCTCGCCCGAGCTGCTGGCCGACCTGGAGCAGGACCTGCAGCGCCTCCCGGAGATCAGCCCCCGCTACAAGCGGCTGAACGCGGAGGAGCCCTACCGCCTCAAGGCCACCTGCATCCGGCAGAAGCTGCTCAACACCCGGGAGCGGCTGGCCGGCGGCACGCCGCACGTGCCCGGCCGCGACTACCTCGGGACCGGCGGCCTCCTGGCCGACCTGCGTCTGGTGCAGGACTCGCTGCGCGCCAACCGCGGTGAGCTGATCGCGGACGGCCGTCTGGACCGCACCATCCGCACGCTGGCCGCCTTCGGTCTGCAGCTGGCCACGATGGACGTCCGCGAGCACGCCGACGCCCACCACCACGCCCTCGGCCAGCTCTTCGACCGGCTCGGCGAGGAGTCCTGGCGGTACGCGGACATGCCGCGGGACTACCGGCGCAGGCTGCTCGCCAAGGAGTTGCGCTCGCGGCGGCCGCTGGCGCCGTCCCCGGCGCCGCTGGACGCGGCGGGGGCGAAGACGCTGGGCGTCTTCGACACCGTGCGGGAGTCCTTCGAGCGGTTCGGGCCCGAGGTGGTCGAGTCGTACATCATCTCGATGTGCCTGGGCTCCGACGACGTCTTCGCGGCGGCGGTGCTGGCCCGCGAGGCCGGGCTGATCGACCTGCACGCGGGGATCGCCAAGATCGGCATCGTGCCGCTGCTGGAGACCACCGACGAGCTGAAGGTCGCCGACAGGCTGCTCGACGAGATGCTCTCCGACCCCTCGTACCGCAAGCTCGTCTCGCTCCGCGGCGACGTGCAGGAGGTCATGCTCGGCTACAGCGACAGCTCCAAGTTCGGCGGCATCACCACCTCGCAGTGGGAGATCCACCGGGCGCAGCGGAGCCTGCGTGACGTGGCGCACCGCCACGGGGTGCGGCTGCGGCTCTTCCACGGCCGCGGCGGCACCGTCGGCCGGGGCGGCGGCCCGACGCACGACGCGATCCTGGCGCAGCCGTGGGGCACGCTGGAGGGCGAGATCAAGGTGACCGAGCAGGGCGAGGTCATCTCCGACAAGTACCTGATCCCGTCCCTGGCGCGGGAGAACCTGGAGCTGACGGTCGCGGCCACGCTGCAGGCCTCGGCGCTGCACACCGCGCCCCGCCAGTCCGAGGAGGCGCTGTCCCGCTGGGACGCGGCCATGGACGTGGTCTCCGACGCCGCGCACTCCGCTTACCGGCGGCTGGTGGAGGACCCGGACCTGCCCGCGTACTTCTTCGCCTCCACCCCCGTGGACCAGCTGGCCGAGCTGCACCTGGGCTCGCGCCCCTCGCGCCGCCCGGACAGCGGGGCGGGCCTGGACGGGCTGCGGGCCATCCCGTGGGTGTTCGGCTGGACGCAGTCGCGGCAGATCGTGCCGGGCTGGTTCGGCGTCGGCTCGGGCCTGAGGGCCGCCCGCGAGGCGGGCCGGGAGGCGGACATCGCCGAGGCGTACGAGCAGTGGCACTTCTTCCGGAACTTCCTGTCCAACGTCGAGATGACGCTGGCCAAGACCGACCTGCGGATCGCCGAGCACTACGTCGGCACCCTGGTGCCCGACGGGCTCAAGCACGTCTTCGACGTCATCAAGGCCGAGCACGAGCTGACGGTCGCCGAGGTGCTGCGGATCACCGGTGAGGCGGAGCTGCTGGACGCGCAGCCGGTGCTCCAGCAGACCTTCCGGATCCGGGACGCCTACCTCGACCCGATCTCCTACCTCCAGGTGGCGCTGCTGCGCCGGCAGCGCGAGGCCGCCGCCCGCGGCGAGGAGCCCGACCCGCTGCTCGCCCGCGCGCTGCTGCTGACGGTGAACGGCGTGGCGGCCGGCCTGCGCAACACCGGCTGACCACCTGCCGCAGGACACGACGAAGGGCGGTGCCCCCGCGCGGGGGCACCGCCCTTCGTCCTGTGCGTACGGAGCGGGGCGCGGCGTCAGTTCTTGCGGTGGCCGATCAGCCGCGGCCTGGGCTCGAGCCCGGACAGGCCGTTCCAGGACAGGTTCACCAGGTGCGCGGCGACCTCCGCCTTCTTGGGCTTCTGGGCGTCCAGCCACCACTGCCCGGTGAGCGCCACCATCCCGACCAGCGCCTGCGCGTAGAGCGGGGCGAGCTTGGCGTCGAAGCCGCGCTGCTTGAACTCCATGCCCAGGATGTCCTCCACCTGGGTGGCGATGTCGCTGATCAGTGAGGCGAAGGTGCCGGTGGACTGGGCGACGGGCGAGTCCCGTACGAGGATCCGGAAGCCGTCGGTGTACTGCTCGATGTAGTCCAGCAGCGCGAAGGCCGCCTGTTCCAGCAGTTCGCGCGGATGGCCACCGGTGAGGGCACCGGTGACCATGTCCAGCAGGCACCGCATCTCGCGGTCCACGACGACGGCGTAGAGGCCCTCCTTGCCGCCGAAGTGCTCGTACACGACGGGCTTGGAGACGCCCGCCTTGTGCGCGATCTCCTCGACGGAGGTGCCCTCGAAACCGCGTTCGGCGAAGAGCGTGCGCCCCACGTCGAGGAGTTGCTCGCGGCGCTCCTTGCCCGTCATGCGGACCCGTCGGGCACGCCGCGACGGCGTGCCCTCGCTGCCCCTGCTGCTGCTTCTGCCGTCGCTCACCCGTCAATCATGCCGCTTCGCTGACGCTCTCCTTACGGCGGGCGGCGATGCGGTCAGCGGTCGGCCACCGTACGTCACTGGCCCACCCGAGCAGTTCGAACCAGCGGATGATGCGGGCGCTGGAGTCGACCTGGCCGCGGAGCACGCCGTGCCGGGCGGAGGTGGGGTCGGCGTGGTGGAGGTTGTGCCAGGACTCGCCGCAGGACAGCACGGCCAGCCACCAGACGTTGCCGGACTTGTCGCGGGAGCGGAAGGGCCGCTTGCCGACCGCGTGGCAGATCGAGTTGATCGACCAGGTGACGTGGTGCAGCAGGGCCACACGGACCAGGGAGCCCCAGAAGAAGGCGGTGGCGGCGCCGGTCCACGACATCGTCGCCAGGCCGCCGATCAGCGGCGGGAGCAGCAGCGAGACGGAGGTCCAGAGCCAGAAGTCACGGCTGATCCGGCGGATCGCCGGGTCCTTGATCAGATCGGGGGCGTACTTGTACTGGGGGGTCTGCTCCTCGTCGAACAACCAGCCCATGTGGGCCCACCACAGGCCCTTCATCAGCGCGGGGACGGTCTCGCCGTAGCGCCAGGGGCTGTGCGGGTCGCCGTCGGCGTCGGAGAACTTGTGGTGCTTGCGGTGGTCGGCGACCCACCGCACGATCGGTCCCTCGACGGCCATCGACCCGGCGATGGCCAGGGCGATCTTCAGCGGGCGGTTGGCCTTGAAGGAGCCGTGGGTGAAGTGGCGGTGGAAGCCGATGGTGATGCCGTGACAGCCGAGGTAGTACATCCCCACCATCAGGCCGAGGTCGAGCCAGCTCAGGCCCCATCCCCACGCGAGCGGGATCGCCGCGACGAGGGCGAGGAAGGGGATGCCGATGAAGAGTCCGAGGGTGATCTGCTCGAGTGACTGCTTCTTGTCACCACCGAGCGTGGCGCGGGGAAGCGGGGCCCCGGAGCCGGCCCCGGGTTCCGGGGACTCGGTGATCACGTCGGTCTGTGTGGTCATGGTGGTCCCTCAATGAAGGTCGGGGGCTACGCCACCGTAACTTACGGCTTCGTAAGTATGGCAGGGCTAAGTGAAGGCCGGACAGAGCACGCGTGTCGGCGGGAATACGGCTCTTGACACTTGTACCCACCTTTCACGAGGGGAAGTACCGATCTTTCTCGTCGCATTGGAGGCCGCCGGTGCGGCATAGTGGTGGAGGCCAGACGGGCACCCTGACCGGATGTCCTGTCCGGCCGGGGTTTCCTTCCGCTGTGGTGTAACGGCAGCACTGAGGGTTTTGGTCCCTTAAGTCCGGGTTCGAATCCTGGCAGCGGAGCACTGACCGAAGGGTCGCGGCAACCGTCGCGACCCTTCCGCGTTCCCCGCCCGAAACGCCCCGGTATCCTTCGGGTGACCTTCACCCCACGCCGAGGAGTCCGTTCCGTGAGCGCCCACCGCCCGGCCGCCGTCATCGTCCTTGCCGCGGGTGAGGGCACCCGTATGAAGTCGGCGACCCCCAAAGTCCTGCACACGATCAGCGGCCGCTCCCTGGTCGGACACGTCGTGGCCGCGGCCCGCGCCCTGGAGCCCGAGCACCTGCTGGTCGTGGTCGGTCACGCCCGCGAGCAGGTGACCGCCCACCTGGCCGGGACCGACGCCGCGGTCCGCACCGCCGTGCAGTACGAGCAGAACGGCACCGGCCACGCGGTCCGGGCGGGCCTGGCGGAACTCCCGGAGCTGACCGGCACGGTGGTCATCACCGCCGGCGACACCCCGCTGCTCACCCCGGACACCCTGCGCACGCTGGTCGAGGCCCACGCCGCCGACGGCAACGCCGTCACCGTGCTGACCGCCGAGGTCCCCGACCCGACCGGCTACGGCCGCATCGTGCGCGACGCCGACGGCTCGGTGCTGGCGATCGTCGAGCAGAAGGACGCCACCGACGAGCAGCGGGCCATCCCCGAGATCAACTCCGGGGTGTTCGCCTTCGACGCGCAGTTGCTGACCGACGCGCTGGCCAAGGTGACCACCGACAACGCCCAGGGCGAGGAGTACCTCACCGACACCCTCGGCATCCTGCGCGAGGCCGGCCACCGCGTCGGCGCCTCGGTCGCCGGGGACCACCGCGAGATCGCCGGCATCAACAACCGCGTGCAGCTCGCCGAGGCCCGCCGCATCCTCAACGACCGCCTGCTGCACCGGGCGATGCTGGAGGGCGCGACGATCATGGACCCGGCGTCGACCTGGCTGGACGTCACCGTGGAGTTCGAGCCCGACACCCTGGTGCTGCCGAACACCCAGCTGTACGGCGCGACCCGGCTCGCCTCGGGCGCCGTGGTCGGCCCCAACTGCACGCTGACCGACACCCTGGTCGGCCCCGGCGCCACGGTGAGCAACACCGTGGCCGTCAGCGCGGAGATCGGCGAGGCCGCCTCGGTCGGCCCGTACGCCTACCTGCGCCCGGGCGCCAAGCTCGGCCCCAAGGCGAAGGCCGGCACCTACGTCGAGATGAAGAACGCCACCCTCGGCGAGGGCACCAAGGTGCCGCACCTGTCCTACGTCGGCGACGCGACGATCGGCGATCACACGAACATCGGCGCCGCCAGCGTCTTCGTCAACTACGACGGGCAGGCCAAGCACCACACCACGATCGGCTCCCACTGCCGCACCGGCTCCGACAACATGTTCGTGGCCCCCGTCACAGTCGGGGACGGCGCCTACACCGCCGCGGGCTCCGTGATCACCAAGGACGTGCCGGCCGGTTCGCTCGCCGTCGCGCGCGGCCAGCAGCGCAACATCGAGGGCTGGGTGGCCAGGAAGCGGCCCGGCAGCGCGGCGGCCCACGCCGCCGAACAGGCCCAGCAGGCCGCGCCGGAGGCCTGACCGGCGGGGGAGCGCGTGCGGGGTGGCCTTCCCCACGTGCGCGGTCGCGCCACGCAGCGCGTACCGTGTGAGGTGCACACAATTCCGCCAGCTCCCTCACCGAGGGCGAAGCTGCGTTGAACACCAAGGAGACGGTGCAGTGACCGGGATCAAGACGACCGGTGAGAAGAAGCTGATGCTCTTCTCCGGCCGCGCACACCCCGAGCTCGCGGAGGAGGTGGCACGTGAGCTGGGCGTCAACCTTGTGCCGACGAAGGCCTTCGACTTCGCGAACGGTGAGATCTACGTCCGCTTCGAGGAGTCGGCCCGCGGCTCGGACGCTTTCGTCATCCAGAGCCACACCGCTCCCATCAACAAGTGGATCATGGAGCAGCTGATCATGATCGACGCGCTGAAGCGGGCCTCCGCCAAGCGCATCACCGTGGTCGTGCCGTTCTACGGTTACGCCCGCCAGGACAAGAAGCACCGCGGCCGCGAGCCGATCTCGGCCCGCCTCGTGGCCGACCTGATGAAGACCGCGGGCGCCGACCGGATCCTCACGGTCGACCTGCACACCGACCAGATCCAGGGCTTCTTCGACGGCCCGGTCGACCACCTGTTCGCGCTGCCCATACTGGCGGACTACGTGGGCGCCAAGGTCGACCGCTCGAAGCTGACCGTCGTCTCCCCCGACGCCGGCCGGGTGCGCGTGGCCGACCGCTGGTGCGACCGCCTGGGCGCGCCGCTGGCCATCGTCCACAAGCGGCGCGACCCGGACGTCGCCAACCAGGTCACCGTGCACGAGGTGGTCGGTGACGTGCGCGGCCGCATCTGCGTCCTGGTGGACGACATGATCGACACCGGCGGCACCATCTGCGCCGCCGCGGACGCCCTGTTCGCCAACGGCGCGGAGGACGTCATCGTCACCGCCACCCACGGTGTCCTGTCCGGCCCGGCCGCGGACCGGCTGAAGAACTCCAAGGTGAGCGAGTTCGTCTTCACCGACACCCTGCCGACGCCGGGTGAACTGGACCTGGACAAGATCACGGTGCTGTCCATCGCGCCGACGATCGCCAACGCGGTCCGCGAGGTCTTCGAGGACGGCTCCGTGACGAGCCTCTTCGAGGACGCGCACTGATCACCGTCTGATCGATTTCCGGGGCGGCCTCCCCGCCGGGTAGACTCTGCGAGTTGCTCGGCGAGGGAGGCCGTTCCCGTTTCGGCGGCGGACTCCGTTATCGACGCGCTCCTCGTAAGTGGAACGGCCCGTCGTGGGCTGGGCGACCGACCGAAGTCCCGTCGTCATCACGAGGAGTGTGATCCCCATGTCCGAGGTGAAGATCTCCGCGCAGCTGCGCACCGAGTTCGGCAAGGGCGCCGCCCGCCGCATCCGCCGCTCGCACCAGGTCCCCGGTGTCATCTACGGCCACGGCCAGGACCCCAAGCACGTCGCCCTGCCCGGCCACGACCTGCTGCTCGCCCTGCGCACCCCGAACGTCCTGATCAGCCTGGACATCGAGGGTGACGGCAACGAGCTGGTCATCCCCAAGGCCGTGCAGCGCGACCCGCTGAAGGGCTTCCTGGAGCACGTCGACCTGCTCGCGGTCAAGCGCGGCGAGAAGGTCACCGTCGAGATCGTGGTCAACACCGAGGGCGAGCTCGCCCCCGGCGGCAACCTGCTGGAGCACGTGCTCAACGCGCTGCCGGTCGAGGCCGAGGCGACCCACATCCCCGACGGCGTCACCGTCTCCGTCGAGGGCCTGGAGGCCGGTACCTCCATCCTCGCCAAGGACATCCCGCTCCCCAAGGGCACCACCCTGGCCGTCGACGAGGACACCGTCGTCCTGCAGGTCGTCGCCGCCCAGGCCGAGGCTCCCGCCGAAGGCGAGGGTGAGGGCGCCGAGGGCGAGGGCGCCGAGGCCGCTGCCGAGTAAGTACGGCAGCACCCGCAGTTCCCCGTCCGCCGCCCCGCTCCGCAAGGAGCGGGGCGGCGGTCCTGTTGAATGGACGACATGAGCATGAGCGCAGCGGAAAGCGCCCCCGAGGGGCCCTGGCTGGTGGCCGGTCTGGGCAACCCCGGACCGGAGTACGCCGGCAACCGGCACAACATCGGCTTCATGGTCGCCGACCTGCTCGCCGACCGGATCGGCGGGCGCTTCAAGACCCACAAGAGCCGGTCCCAGGTCGTCGAGGGGCGCATCGGCGGCCGCCGCGTCGTGCTGGCCAAGCCGATGACGTACATGAACCTCTCCGGAGGCCCGGTGACGGCGCTGCGCGACTTCTACAAGGTGCCGCTCGGCAACCTCGTCGCGGTCCACGACGAGTTGGACATCGACTACGCCACCCTGCGCCTGAAGAAGGGCGGCGGCGACAACGGCCACAACGGCCTGAAGTCGATCACCAAGTCCCTCGGCCCCGACTACCTGCGGGTCCGCTGCGGCATCGGCCGCCCGCCGGGGCGGATGCAGGTCGCGGACTTCGTCCTGAAGGACTTCTCCTCCACCGAGCGCAAGGAGCTCGAGTGGTTCGTGGACCGGGCGGCCGACGCGGTCGAGTCGCTCGTCTGCGAGGGGCTGGAGAGGGCGCAGGGAACCTACAACGGTTGACCATCGAAAGGTTGACCGAGTGCCATGCAATGGCCAAGGATCGCCCGCATGGTCAAACGGAGTCTCGCCCGCCGCACCGCCGAGAGCGCCTGGGGGCTGCTGCTGGTCGGCCGCATCGTGGTGCTGAGCGCGCTGGTCCTGGTCATGCTGGCGGCCGGGGTGTGGACCTCGTGGAAGACCGCCCAGCACGTCATGCTCACCAAGGGCCGCGAACAGGGCACGATGACGGTCTCCACCTGCGGCGCCGACACCTGCACCGGCCCCTTCGTGCCGGAGGGTCTCGGCTCCCTCCGCGGGAAGGTGACGATCGACAAGGCGGTCACCCACCGCACCGGCGAGCGGATACCGGTCGCGGTCAAGCCCGGCACGGACGACGTGGTGCGCACCGGGCTCGCCGGTGTGCTGCACGCCTGGGTCCCGCTGGGCGGCGCCCTGCTCCTCGCCTCCCTGGTCCTGGCCGGGGGGCTGCGCTGGCCCCGCACCGCCTGGACCGCCGCCCTGGCCGGCGCCGCACTCCTGGGGGCGGCCTTCCTCACGCTGTGACGGCTGTACCGGCTGTACCGGCTGTACCGCCCGGCGGCGCCGGGCCCCCGCGGGGTGACCGGCGCCGCCGGGGCGTCACACGGCGTCGACGGGCTCCAGGAACTCCAGACGGTTGCCGAACGGGTCGTCGGTGTAGAAACGGCGATGGCCCGGCAGGTCACCGTCCCAGACGACCGCGGCGCCGCGGGACTCCAGCCGGTCCGCATAGGCCCCGATGCCGCTCACGCGTAAGCCCGGATGGGCCTTCCGGGCAGGGCGGAAGTCCTCCTCCACGCCGATGTGCAACTGGACCGGGCCCGCGGCGAACCAGCAGCCACCCCGGGCGGCGAGCACCGGCGGCTTGGGGACCTCGCTCATCCCCAGGACCCCCGTGTAGAAGGCGCGCAGGATCTCCTCGGAGCCGGGCGGGGCGGCGAGCTGGACGTGGTCGAGGGCGGTGATCATCGGGATCACCCCGCTTTCCGTGCGACGGCGAAGATCCGCCGGAAGGGGAAGACGGTGCCGTGCGGCCCTGCCGGGTAGGCCTTGCGCAGCAGGTCGCGGTACTGGCCGAGGAACTCCCCGGTGGCCTCCGGGTCGTCCTCGAGGGCGGTCAGCACCGGGCGCAGCGCCGTTCCCTTCGTCCATTCGAGCACCGCGTCCTCGCCCTGCAGGAGCTGTACGTACGTGGTCTCCCAGACGTCGACGTCCACCTCGACGTCCGGGATCTCGATGAGGCGCTCCAGGTAGCCGGGGGGCTGGAGGATGTGGACGTAGCGGCGGCCGTGGCCCTCGCCGAGGCGGTCGCGCCAAGCCGGGGAGTCGCAGAGGTCGCCGAGCAGCGCGTGACTGGGCGAGGAGAAGTTGCCGGGGACCTGGAAGGCGAGGACACCGCCGGGAGCGAGGTGCTCGACCCAGAGGGGGAAGCGCTCGGCGTGGCCCTCGACCCACTGGAGGGCGGCGTTGGAGACGATCAGGTCGTAGGTGCCGTCGGGGACCCAGTGTCCGGCGTCGGCGGGGCGGAAGGTGAGGCTGCCGCCCCCGGCGGTGGGGCCTTCGTAGGCCCGGGCGGCCTCCAGCATCTCGGCGGAGCTGTCGAGGCCGGTGATCCGGGCATCGGGCCAGCGCTGCGCGAGCAGGGCGGTCACGTTGCCGGGACCGCAGCCGACGTCCGCGATCCGCGGGCTCGCGCCGGGCAGCTCCGGTATCCGGGCCAGCAGGTCGTGGAAGGGGCGGGTGCGGTGGGTGGAGTGGTGGAGGTACTGCTGGGGATCCCAGGCTGCTGCGGGCATGTTTCGAACTCCCTGGCGAGAGATGGATCTCTTCCTGCCGCCGACCTTGCCCACAAGGTTCCAGAGCTAATCTCTTGATGTCAAGAGACTTCATGTCGACACAACCCTTACACTGATCTCCATGGAGGACGAGGTCGACCGGCTGGTCGCTGCGTGGCGCAGGGAGCGCCCTGACCTCGACGTCGAACCGCTCGAGGTGCTCAGCCGGGTCAGCAGGCTGGCGAGGCATCTGGACCGGGCCCGTCGGCTGGCGTTCTCCGAGCACGGTCTGGAGCCCTGGGAGTTCGACGTGCTGACCTCCCTGCGCCGCGCGGGCGCGCCCTACCAGCTCTCCCCCGGACAGCTACTGACCCAGACGCTGGTCACCTCGGGGACGATGACCAACCGGATCGACCGGCTCACCAAGAAGGGGCTCGTGGAGCGGCTGCCCGACCCCTCGGACCGGCGCGGCGTCCTCGTACGGCTCACCCCGGAGGGCCGGGACCGGGCGGACCAGGCCCTGGCGGGCCTGCTGGCCCAGGAGCGGGCCATCCTCGGCGAGCTCTCCGGCCGCCAGCGGGGGGAACTCGCGAACCTGCTCCGACAGTTGACCGCGCCCTTCGACAACGTCCCCGGTTGACGGCGATTACCCGGCGTAACCGCCAGGGAATGATCACAAACGGCCACGCTCCGCCACCGGTTGCGCACACAAAGTGGCGCACTTAGCGTGATGACCGTGAACGCCGCATAAAGGCTCAAATGGCCACTTTTGCGGCTGCCGGCGCACCACATTCCGACAACGTCAAGTGGAAGGCGGTCGGGGCGCGTCCGGCTTCCATTTCCCTGGACCCCGCCGGGTCCCGCTCCACCTTGGAGATGCAGATGACTCTGCACACCCGCGCAAGCAAGATAGCCGCAACCGCGGTGACCGGCGCCTTGGCCGGCACCCTCGCCATCGGCACCATGGGCACCGCCTTCGCCACCGACGGCCGGCCTGCCGCCGGGGTGCCTGCCGCTCCTGGACCGGACGGCCAAAGTGAACTCGTTTCCCCCTCGGAGCGTCTCCGGGACCTGTCCCGTGAAGTGGCGGTGAAGTCCGCACGCTCCCCCAACGCAGCCCTGTTCCAGGGCCGCGTCGTCGCCCGTACGGGTCTGCGGGTCCGCAGCGGACCGGGCGTCCAATTCGCCAGCGTCGGCGTCATCCCCTTCAACGCCCTGGTGGCCATCGTCTGCAAGTCCGTGGGCAGCCCCATCGGCGGCAACCCCCGCTGGTACCAGCTCAGCGGCAACCTCTGGGCCTGGTCCTCGGCCCGCTTCGTCGCCAACGTCGGTCCCGTGCCCGGCTGGTGCAGCGGCACCGGTGGGGTAGGCGGCGTCGGCGGAGTCGGTGGCGTCGGCGGTGTCGGCGGCGTCGGTGGTGTCGGTGGTGTCGGTGGCGTCGGCGGCATCGGTGGCATCGGTGGCGTCGGTGGGGTCGGCGGAGTCGGTGGCATCGGTGTCCCCGGCTTCGTCGGTGGTATCGGCGGCATCGGCATCTGCCGCAACAACGGGCACGGCGGCCGCGAGCACGGCCGCGGCGACGAGCGCTTCAACGGCGTGGACGACCCGTTCCGCGAGGACACCCGCGCCGAGGAACCCCTGGACAGCGTCGCCCTCGCCAAGCGCAGCGACGGCCCCGGCGGTCGCGGTGGTCCCGGCTTTGTCGGCGGCGTCGGCGGCGTCGGTGGCGTCGGCGGTGTCGGTGGCGTCGGCGGTGTCGGCGGTGTCGGCGGGGTCGGTGGCGTCGGCGGGGTCGGCGGTGTCGGTGGTGTCGGTGGCGTCGGCGGTCCGGGCTTCGTCGGTGGCGTCGGCGGGGTCGGCGGTGTCGGTGGCGTCGGTGGCGTCGGCGGTCCGGGCTTCGTCGGCGGTCCGGGCTTCGTCGGCGGAGTCGGCGGAGTCGGCGGAGTCGGCGGTGTCGGCGGTGTCGGCGGTGTCGGCGGTGTCGGCGGCATCGGCGGTATCGCCGGTCCCGGCTTCGTCGGCGGTCCCGGCTTCAACGGTGGCTTCAACTGCCGTGACAACGGCCGGGGCGGCAACCGCGGTGACAACGGCCACGGCGGCAACGGCGGGGACAACGGTCGCGGCGGCAATGGCGGCAACGGCGGGGACAACGGTCGCGGCGGCAACGGCCGGGGCGACAACCGCGGCGACAACAACCGCGACCCCTTCGACGACGCGGGTGACAACCACCGCGGCGACAACAACGGCCGCGACCCGTTCGACGGCCTCAATGACCGCGGTCAGGAGAACGGTCACCGCGACCGTGCCAACGACCGTGACACCAGCCGCTCGGCGCCGACCACCGGCGTCAGCGGTGACCGCCCGGCGCCGGCCACCGGCGTCGGCGGTGAATGACCGCGGGTATCCGCGGTGACCCGGCGGGTCGCTCTCCCCGGTCACGGGGAGGGCGATCCGCCGCGCTCCATGCCGTCAAACGTGCTGCACCGGGGCCGCGGAACCCACCCGGCCACCCTCTCCGTCGGCCGGTGGCACCCCGGCCCGCCGGGCCAGCGCCACGGCGGCCAGCGTCGAATGCACGCCCAGCTTGCCCAGCACGTTCTGCATGTGGGTGCGGACGGTGTGCGGCGACAGGTACAGCCGCTCGGCGACCGCCTTGCGGCCCAGGCCGGCCACCATGCAGCGCAGCACCTCCTGCTCGCGCGGGGTGAGCGACTCCACCAGCCGCTCGCTCTCCGTCCGGTGCCGGCGCGCGGCGGTCAACTCCCGCAGCACGCCGGTGAGCAGGGCGGGCGGCAGATGCGTCTCGTCCCGCAGGACGCCGCGCATCACGGCCAGCAGCCGGGACAGCGAGCAGTCCTTGGCGACCCAGCCGCAGGCGCCGGCCTGCAGGGCGCGGGCGGCACGGCGCGCGTCGTCCCGCTCGGCGAGCACGACCGTCCGGGTGGCGGGGTGTTCGGACCGTACGCGTTCCACCAGGGCGATGCCGTCGAGCCCGGCCTGGGCGCCGCCGTCGGCCGCGCCAAGCGGGGCGGCCCTGGGCGCGCCCATCACCCGGACCCCCACGGCGGACGTCGTCCCCAGGTCGGCGTCGACCAGGAGCACGTCGTAGCGGCGGCCGTCGGAGGCCGCGCGTTCCAGGCAGCGCTGGGCAGCCGCCCCGCTCCCGGCGGCCGAGACGTCGACATCGGGCTCGGCCGCGAGGGCGGCCGCGAGCGATTCGGCGAAGATGCGGTGGTCGTCGACGACGAGAACGCGGATTCGTCCCACGGGCCCCACTCCCGGCATTCGGCACTTCCCCCCACGGACGAGGTCGATGTGCACGGAGGCCCGGCACCTGGAGCGGACGCCGCACGCCGCCGGGCTAGCAGCCGTCCCCAACCAGGTGCCGAACCCTTGTGTCTCGCCCCCTGATGCCGCCGGCCCCCACCGGCGCTGCCAAAAAGCGTAGGGGCAGGAGCAGACAAAGGCGCCCGAATGGAAAAACTTGCGGGACGGAGTTCCCCGGGACGTGCCGAACTGTGGTCCACGGTGCGGTTTTCCACAGCGGTGGACGGAGGAAGGCGTGCCGCGCCGCGGCAGCGCCGGTGGGGGCGCGGACCGTGGGCTCCCCGGCGTCGTCCACGCGGTGCCCGGCCACCCGCCGGGCGTGACGGACTTCCTGCCGTGCAGGCCTCCCACGGCAGGGAGCAGGCCCCGGGACCGGGGCCTGCTCTCTGTCTCCGCAACGGGTCAGACCAGCCGGCGGGCCCCCGCGGACGGCACCGCGGTGAAGATGCGCGGCTCGCGGTGGCCGGCCGTGGCGAAGGCACCGGCGATCGCCTCGGCGGTCTTCTCCGCGGCGGACTCCTCCACCAGCACGATCGCCGAACCGCCGAAGCCGCCGCCGGTCATGCGCGCGCCGAGGGCACCCGCCTCGACACCGGCCGACACCACCAGGTCGAGTTCCGGGCAGGAGACCTTGAAGTCGTCGCGCAGCGAGGCGTGGCCCTCGGTCAGCACCGGCCCGATGGCACGGGCGTCGCCCGTCTCCAGCAGTTCGACGACCCGCTCGACCCGGCGGTCCTCGGTGACCACGTGCCGTACCAGCGGCCGCAGTTCGGGGTCCTCGACGCGGGCGAGGGCCTCGTCGAGCCCCTCGTACGGGATGTCCCGCAGCGCGTCCACGCCGAGCAGCGCCGCCGCCTCCTCGCAGCCCGCCCGCCGCTTGCCGTACTCGCCCTCGCTGTGGGCGTGGGTGACCCGGGTGTCGACGACGAGCAGCCGCAAGCCCTGGGAGGCCAGGTCGAAGGGGATCTGGCGCTGCGACAGGTCGCGGGTGTCGAGCCACAGGGCGTGCCCCTCGGTGCAGCACGCCGAGGCGGTCTGGTCCATGATCCCGGTGGGGGCGCCCACGTAGACGTTCTCCGCGCGCTGGCAGAGCCGGGCGATCCGCCACCGCTCCAGGCCCAGGCCGTAGAGGTCGTTCAGGGCGACGGCGGTGACGACCTCGAGGGCTGCCGAGGAGGACAGGCCGGCGCCGGTGGGGACGGTGCTCTCGAAGTGGATGTCGGCGCCGGTGATCTCGTGCCCGGCGTCGCGCAGCGCCCAGATGACGCCCGCGGGGTAGTCGGCCCAGCCGGCACCGCCGCCGGGTGCGAGTTCGTCGACGTGCAGTTCGACGACGCCGGCGGGGACGTCCGGCGAGCCGCTGTGCAGCCGCAGCCGGCCGTCGGCGCGGCGGGCGACCGCGGCGACGGTGGTGTGCGGCAGCGCGAACGGCATCACGAAGCCGTCGTTGTAGTCGGTGTGCTCGCCGATCAGGTTCACCCGGCCGGGGGCGGCCCAGACCCCTTCGGGGCCGGTGCCGTACGTGGCGCGGAAGCCGTCCTCGCTCACTTGGCGTCCTCCCGGTCCCGCAGGTCCTGGGCGAAGGTCCAGGCGTCGCGGACGATCTGGGCGAGGTCGGTGCGCGAGGGACGCCAGCCCAGGCGCTCCTTGGCCCGCTCGGCGGAGGCCACCAGGACGGCCGGGTCGCCGCCGCGGCGCGGGGCGACGACCTCGGGGACGGGGTGACCGGTGACCTGGCGGACGGTCTCGACGACCTCGCGCACGGAGAAGCCGTTGCCGTTGCCGAGGTTGCAGATCAGGTGCTCGCCGGAGGCGGGCGCGTCGACGGCGAGCAGATGCGCCTCGGCCAGGTCGGCGACGTGGATGTAGTCGCGGACGCAGGTGCCGTCGGGGGTGGGGTAGTCGTCGCCGTAGACCGAGATCGCCTCCCGGCGTCCCTGGGCGACCTGCAGCACGAGCGGGATGAGGTGCGACTCGGGGTCGTGGCGCTCGCCGAACGCCCCGTAGGCGCCCGCGACGTTGAAGTAGCGCAGGGAGACCGCCGCCAGGCCGTGGGCGACGGCCTCGCTGGTGATCATGTGGTCGACGGCGAGCTTGGACGCGCCGTACGGGCTGGTCGGCAGCGTCGGGTCGTCCTCGGTGATCGGGACGGACTTCGGCTCGCCGTAGGTGGCGGCGGTGGAGGAGAAGACCAGCCGCCGGACCCCGGCGTCACGCATCGCCGTGAGCAGGTCCAGCGTGCCCACCACGTTGTTGCGCCAGTACTTCTCGGGGTGGACGACGGACTCGCCGACCTGGGAGCTGGCGGCGAAGTGCAGCACGGCGTCGTAGGTGGCGTCGAGCACCTTCGCCGCGTCCTGGACCCGCCCCTCGACGAAGTCGGCGCCCTCGGGGACGCCGTCCCGGAAGCCGGTGGACAGGTCGTCCAGGACGGTGACCCGGTGGCCCGCCTCCAGCAGATGGGCCGCCACGACGCTGCCGACGTAACCGGCGCCTCCGGTGACCAGAACCTTCTTCGTGCTCGGGTCGCTCACAGGGTCACAGCCTTTCTCGAGTTCGACTCGGGGCCACGGTAGCGGCGCCGGATGAACACTCGCCGGTAGGGGGCGGGGTGACGATCACGGGTGCGCCGCTCACGGGGAGGCGACCTCCCTCAGGCGGCTCGCGGCGGTCTCCGGCGGCACGTCGTTGATGAAGACGCTCATGCCGGACTCGGAGCCCGCGAGGTACTTGAGCTTCCCCTCGGTGCGGCGGATCGTGAACAGCTCCAGGTGGAGCGCGAACTCCTCGCGCTGCGCGCTGCTGAACGGCGCCTGGTGCCAGCCGGAGATGTACGGGGTGGGCGGCGCCCCCTCGGGACCGAACAGCCGGTCGAAGCGGCGCAGCAGTTCCAGGTAGAGCCCGGGGAACTCGGCGCGGGCCGCCTCGTCCAGGGCGGTGAGGTCCGGCACCCTGCGGCGGGGGTAGAGGTGCACCTCGTACGGCCAGTGCGCGGAGTACGGCACGAACGCCGTCCAGTGCTCGCCCTCCAGGACGACACGGCTGCCGTCCTCGCGCTCGCGCGCCACGAGGTCGTCGAAGAGGTTGCGGCCGCCGGTGGCCTCGCGGTGCCGCTCCAGCGAACGGAGCATCAGCTCGGTGCGCGGGGTGACGTGCGGGTAGCCGTAGATCTGGCCGTGCGGGTGGCCGAGGGTGACGCCGATCTCCTCGCCGCGGTTCTCGAAGCAGTAGACCTGCTCGACGCCGGGCAGCCGGGAGAGTTCGGCCGTGCGGTCGGTCCAGGCGTCGAGGACCAGCCGCGCCTGCTCGGGGGTGAGGTCGGCGAAGGACCTGTCGTGCCGGTCGGTGAAGCAGACGACCTCGCAGCGGCCATGTTTTCCGCTGAGCGAGGGAAAGCGGTTCTCGAAGACGGCCACGTCGTAGTGGTCCTCGGGGATCTCGCTCAACCGGCCGTCCCGGGAAGGGCACAGCGGGCACTCGTCCGCGGGCGGGTGGTAGGTGCGGGCCTGACGGTGGGAGGCGATGGCGACGAAGTCACCGAGCAGCGGGTCGTGGCGGATCTCCGAGGCGCTGGTCACCGGGTCCAGCGGGCGGCGGTCGACGGCGTCGCGGGGCTCGTCGTCGCGCAGGTCGTAGTAGATCAGCTCGCGCCCGTCGGCGAGCCGGGTCGATGTCTTCTTCACCCTGCGGGCTCCTCACACCACGCCAACAAACAGAACCAAACACAATGAACCACAACGCAACAGCAACGTCAACGGAAACCCCGTTGCGGGGAGTGATCACACCATGCAGAACCTGGCAGAAGGGCTACGGCTCCCCACGAACGCGCTCGACTACTCGATCCTCGCGATCTACTTCGTCGTCGTCCTCGGCATCGGCTTCGCCGCCCGCCGCGCCGTCCGGACCAGCCTCGACTTCTTCCTGTCCGGCCGGTCACTGCCCGCCTGGGTCACGGGTCTGGCGTTCATCGCCGCCAACCTGGGCGCCACCGAGATCCTGGGGATGGCCGCCAACGGCGCACAGTACGGGGCGTACACGGTGCACTGGTACTGGATCGGCGCCATTCCGGCCATGGTCTTCCTCGGCCTGGTGATGATGCCGTTCTACTACGGCTCCAAGGTCCGCTCCGTGCCGGAGTTCCTGCTGCACCGCTTCGGACCGGCCTCGCACCTGCTCAGCTCGATCATCTTCGCGGTGTCCGCGCTGCTGATCGCGGGCGTCAACCTCTACGCGATGGCGATCGTGCTGGAGGCGCTGATCGGCTGGCCGCAGTGGGTGGCGATCGTCGTCTCCGGCTTCTTCGTGCTCTTCTACATCACCCTCGGCGGCCTGTCCTCGGCCATCTACAACGAGGTGCTGCAGTTCTTCGTGATCCTCGCGGCGCTGATCCCGCTCACCGTCGTCGGCCTGAAGCGGGTCGGCGGCTGGTCCGGGCTGACGGACTCGCTCACCGACTCGCACGGCGCCGCGTTCCTCACCGCCTGGGACGGCACCGGCATCGGCTCGTCGAACCCGCTGGGGGCGAACTGGCTGACCATCGTGCTGGGCCTCGGTTTCGTCCTCAGCTTCGGCTACTGGACGACCAACTTCGCCGAGGTGCAGCGCGCCCTGTCCGCGAAGAACCTCTCGGCCGCCCAGCGCACCCCGCTCATCGCCGCGTACCCCAAGATCTTCATCCCGCTGATCGTGGTCCTGCCGGGACTGATCGCCCTCGTCATGGAGCCGGACATCGGCAAGCCGGGCAGCGGGCTCCAGTACAACGACGCGATCCCGGTGCTCATGCGCGACCTGCTGCCCAACGGCGTCCTCGGCATCGCGATCACCGGGCTGCTCGCCGCCTTCATGGCCGGCATGGCGGCCAACGTCTCGTCCTTCAACACCGTCTTCACGTACGACATCTGGGGCGCCTACGTGCGGCGCGACCGGCCCGACCGGTACTACGTCACCACCGGTCGCGTGGTGACCGCGATCGGCGTGCTGATCGGCATGGGCACGGCCTTCATCGCCTCGTCCTTCAGCAACATCATGAACTACCTGCAGACGCTGTTCTCGTTCTTCAACGTGCCGCTGTTCTGCGTCTTCATCCTCGGCATGTTCTGGAAGCGCTCCACCGCCGCGGCCGGCTTCTGGGGGCTGCTGAGCGGCACGGTCGCCGCGATGATCAACTACTTCTGGTTCTACAAGGGCGGCCTGATCTCGATCCCCAGCGACCAGGGCGCCAACTTCGTCTCCGCCATCGCCGCCTTCGTCGTCGGCGGTGTCGTGATGATCCTCGTCTCGTGGTTCACCCAGCCCAAGCCCGTCGAATCACTGGCCGGACTCGTCTACGGGACCACCTCCCCCGGCATGGCCGAGCCGCCCGCCCAGGGCGACGACGCCTGGTACCGCAGGCCCGCTCTGCTCGGCTGGGGCGCCGTCCTCCTGGCCGCGCTGTGCTACATCCCCTTCTCCCTGTGAGGTGACGCGTCGTGAGCGAGTACGGCAACGAGCCGGATTTCCAGCACCGCATCGAGGACCTGGAGCAGAAGTCGGCCTCGGCGGCACGCCTGTTCGACGTGCGCCGTGTGATCGGCGGCCTCTTCGTGGTCTACGGGGTGATCGTGACCATCGCCGGGATCACCGCGTCCGACGCGGACATCGCCAAGGCCCAGGGCATCAACATCAACCTCTGGACCGGGATCGGCATGCTGGTGCTGGGACTGCTCTTCCTCCTGTGGATGAAGCTCAGTCCCCCTCCTCCCCCGCCCGCTGCGCAGGAGACGCCTGAGGCGGGATCGCACCGCCCGGGAGATGGTGACTGACCCGGTCCAGCAGCCCCGTGCGGGCCGCAAGGGCGGCGGCCTCCAGCCGGGAGCCCACCCCCAGCTTCATCAGCACCCGCTGGACGTGCGTACGGGCGGTGCTCGGCGCGATCCGCATGCCCGCCGCGATCAGCCGGGTGTCCTCGCCCTCCGCGACCCGCAGCAGCACCTCGACCTCGCGCGGGGTGAGCATCTGCAGCAGCCTGGTGCCCTCGTCGTCCGGCTCGGCCACCGGGTTGAGCAGCTCGGCGAACGCGCCCTGCAGCAGCGCGGGCGCGACCGCCACCTCGCCGGCACGCGCCTTGGCCATCGCCCGCTCGACGCCCTCGATCCGCTCGTCGTGCCGTACGTAGCCGGAGGCGCCGGCGGCGAACGCGGCGGCTATCCCGCGCGGGTTGGGCACCGGCCCCAGGACCAGCACCGCGACCCCCGGCCGCTCCCGCTTGATGCGGACGACCGCGTCGAAGGCGCCCGGCTCGGCCGGCGCCGCCGTCCCGATCAGGCACACCTCGGGCGACCGGCTCAGTACGAGATCCGCCGCGCCCGACGCGGGCGCGGCCGCCGCGAGCACCCGGTGCCCGCGCAGCTTCAGCGCCGAGGCGAGCGCCTCGGCCAGCAGACGATGGTCGTCGACAACGACGAGCCGTACGCCCATGGGCGTCCCCCTCATCCCCCCATGGACTGGTGCGGGCCTGCCCACCGAGTCCAAGCCGGTCCCCCTTCACATGCCGCGGCGAAGCCCCTCCGGCATACCGCCTGTGCCCCCGCGGCGGCCCCGGGCCATGCCCGGGAAGGTACACGCTTGTTCGACGCTTTGCGCCCCCTACTCGGCAGAAGCCTCCCTAAATCCGCATTATCTCCAAACATGGCCGACTTGCGACCGGGTGTGCTTGTTTGTGGGCCCGCGTGCCGTCCCCCTCCCCCCGGCCCGGTCAGCCGAAGGCGGCGATGGACCGGTCCGTCAGGTTGGCGGAGGCGGAGATGTGGTCGGAGGTCAGGAAGAAGTGGTCCTGGTACAGCCACCAGCCCGAACCGCTGTCCAGGAAGTCGTTCTCCATGTCCTTGCCGCTCTCCGGCAGTTCCATGAAGACGGTGAACCCGCGGGTCGCGGGATCGAGCCGCAGCAGGCGGCCCGGCTTGTCGTAGGTGTTCTTCTGGTACGCGACGACCTTGCCGCCGCTGATGCCGACGATCTTGAGCTCGCGCTCCTGGTCGGGCTTGGCGAGCCACTTCGGCTTGCCGGTGGTGAGGTCGAGCGCGGCGATCTCGTTCGTCTGGGAGTAGGAGGTGCCGCTGCCCGAGTGGGTCTTGGTGGGCAGGTAGATGGTCGTGCCGTCGACGGCGACGTTGGTGCACCGGTTGTCCTCGCAGTGGATCCGGTACGTGGCGTCCGCGCCGCCCGCGCCCAGCGAGATGCGGCTCTTCATCTTGCCGCCGTCCAGGTACACGATGTCGGTCATCGACAGGCTGCCCGCCGACAGCCCCACGACCACCGGGTCCGTGGAGATGACGCTGTACACCTCACTGCCGCTCGGCACCTGCCAGGACCACTTCTTGGCGCCGCCCTCGCCCAGGCCCTGCACGTACTCGTCACCGCCGAAGCCGCCGCACTCGACGACCGCGACCAGCGCGGGGCCGCCGTGGTAGCCCTTGTCGGTGCACTCCGAACCGGCCTTGGGCGTCCACAGCACGGCCCCGGTGCTGATCTTGTACGCGACCGAACCGCCGATCCAGGAGACGGCCGCCGTGTCGCCCGTGAGCGCGATCTGCGAGTAGCTGTGCGAGGTCCGGCCGTCCGGGTCGGGCAGCTTCTTCGCCCACAGCTTCTTGCCGTGGGCGATGTCGACGGCGATCACGCTGTCGCAGTCCGTGCCGTACTGCAGCACCAGGCGGTCACCGGCCGCCGACTCCGGGCCCGGGCAGGACTCCCCCTCCAGCGGTATCGACCAGTTCTCCTTGCCGCTGTCGATGTCGAAGGAACGCAGCGCGTCCGGCATCGTCTTGACGACCGCGTCGCCGGTGAACCAGGCCTCCGCCACCGGGGCGGTGATCTCGGCCTTGGACGGCCGCACCGCTCTCTTGTCCCACAACGCGCGGGCCTTGAGCGGGCCGTCGCCGGCCGGCCGGGTGCTGCCGCCCTTCGACGGGGTGTCCGAGGGCTCGTCGTCGCCACCGTTCGCGACCAGGAAGACCCCCGCGCCGACGACCAGCACCGCCGCGATCGCCGCCGCCACGATCCCGGCCACCTTGCCGTTGCCGCGCTTCGGCGGCTGCGGGTACGGCTGGTAGCCGTACCCCGGGAGGGGCTGGGTCGGCGCCTGGGCGTACGGGTTGGGGCCGTACGGGCCCGGCGGCGGGGGCGGCGGCGGCTGTCCCTGGGGGTGGGCCGGTGGCTGGGCGTAGGGGTTGGGCTGCTGCGGCGGGTAACCGTACTGAGGCGGCTGCGGCCCGAATCCGGGCTGGTTGCCGGGGGGAGGCGGCGGCTGCGACATCAGCGGGCACCTTTCGGGCACAGGTGTGCGGGGCGGACGGTGACCCTCTTTGTACCACCGGTGACGCACCGTTCCGCCCCCGCGCCGAAGGACCGTTACGGCACTGCTACACCTCGTCCGCCAGCTCCAGCCAGCGCATCTCCAGTTCCTCGCGCTCGGCGGCCAGCGACCGCAGTTCCATGTCGAGTTCGGCCACCTTCTCGAAGTCGGTGGCGTTCTCGGCGATGGCGGCGTGCAGCTTCGACTCCCGCTCGCCGATCTTGTCCAGCTGCCGCTCGATGCGCTGCAGTTCCTTCTTGGCCGCGCGGCTGTCGCCGCCGCCCTTCGGCTTGGCCGGGGCGGGGGCGGGGGTGGCGGCCTCGACGGCGGCGCGGCGCCGCTCCAGGTACTCGTCGATGCCGCGCGGCAGCATGCGCAGCGTCGCGTCGCCGAGCAGGGCGAAGGTGCGGTCGGTGGTGCGCTCCAGGAAGTACCGGTCGTGGGAGATGACCACCATCGAGCCGGGCCAGCCGTCGAGCAGGTCCTCCAGCTGGGTCAGGGTCTCGATGTCCAGGTCGTTGGTGGGCTCGTCGAGGAAGAGCACGTTGGGCTCGTCCATCAGCAGCCGCAGCAACTGCAGCCGGCGCCGCTCGCCACCGGACAGGTCACCGACCGGGGTCCACTGCTTCTCCTTGGTGAACCCGAACTTCTCACAGAGCTGACCCGCCGTCATCTCCCGTCCCTTGCCGAGGTCGACGCGGCCGCGCACCGACTCCACCGCCTGCAGCACCCGCAGCGACGGCTCGAGTTCGGCGACCTCCTGCGACAGGTAGGCCAGCCGTACGGTCTTGCCGACCACCACCTTGCCGGCCACCGGCTGCTGCTCGCCCTCGCTGACGGCGGCGTCCGCGAGCGCCCGCAGCAGGGACGTCTTGCCCGCGCCGTTGACACCGACCAGGCCGACCCGGTCGCCGGGGCCCAGCTGCCAGGTCAGGTGCTTCAGCAGCACCTTGGGCCCGGCCTGCACGGTCACGTTCTCCAGGTCGAAGACGGTCCTGCCCAGCCGGGTCGTCGCGAACTTCATCAGCTCGGCGTTGTCACGCGGCGGCGGCACGTCGGCGATCAGCTCGTTGGCCGCCTCGATGCGGAAGCGCGGCTTGCTGGTGCGGGCGGGGGCACCGCGGCGCAGCCAGGCCAGCTCCTTGCGCATCAGGTTCTGCCGCTTGACCTCCTCGGTCGCGGCGATCCGCTCGCGCTCGGCGCGGGCGAAGACGTAGTCGCTGTAACCACCCTCGTACTCGTGGACGTCACCGCGCTGCACGTCCCACATGCGGGTGCAGACCTGGTCAAGGAACCAGCGGTCGTGGGTCACGCACACCAGGGCCGAGCGCCGTGCCCGCAGATGACCGGCCAGCCAGGAGATGCCCTCGACGTCGAGGTGGTTGGTGGGCTCGTCGAGCACGACCAGGTCCTGCTCGGCGATCAGCAGCTTCGCCAGCGCGATCCGGCGGCGCTCACCACCGGACAGCGGCCCGATCACCGTGTCCAGCCCCTGCGGGAAGCCGGGCAGGTCCAGCCCCCCGAAGAGGCCGGTGAGCACGTCCCGGATCTTCGCGTCGCCCGCCCACTCGTGGTCCGCGCGGTCGCCGACCACCTCGTGCCGGACGGTGGCCTGCGGGTCCAGGCTGTCGTGCTGCGTCAGCACGCCCAGCCGCAGGTCCGAGGTGTGCGTCACCCGCCCGGTGTCCGGTCCCTCCAGCTTCGCCAGCATCCGGATCAGGGTCGTCTTCCCGTCGCCGTTGCGGCCGACGACGCCGATGCGGTCGCCCTCCGATACGCCGAGCGAGATCCCGTCCAGCAGGGTGCGCGTTCCGTACACCTTGCTGACGGACTCGACGTTGACCAGGTTGACGGCCATGGGACTCCTGTCACTACGAAAGAACGACCTCCCAGGGTAGTGCGGCCCCCTCACCCCCCGGGCACGGCGACCGCCCCCCGGACACCCGTGCGGGTGGGCTCGCCCACCACAGGTGAATCGCCAACCGTACAAAGCCGCAGGTCTGTGCGGTTTTCCCATGGATACGTATCCGCTCGTGGAAGCGCGCAACCGGCTCGGACAGCTCGTCGGCCGAGTCCGGCACGGGCATGAACACATCCTGATCAGCGAGTACGGGAAACCCGCCGCCGCGCTCATCCCGATGAGCGAACTCGAGGAACTGCAGCGTCTGCGCGATGCGGCGGACGCCGCCGAGGCGGCGGCCCGCGAATCGGCTCCCACCGGCCCCACGATGACGCACGACGAGTTCACGGCCCGGTTGGAGGACGAGGACCGTCAGGCCGATGCCTCGTGACCCAAGGCGTGCGCGGCTGCTGTCCGGGATGTGGCCGGGGAACCGCACCCCCGGACTGCGCGCGCCCTGGGAGCCTCGGGGTACTGGCGGCTGTCCGTCGGCGACTGGCGTGTTCTGTACCGGCCCGGCGCCGGGACCGTCACCGTGCTCGTCCTCAAGGTCGGCCGGGTGGGGTGAAGCCCGGCTCAGCCCTGACGCGGCCCGCCCGTTCGACCACTCGCCCCGGAAGACGGTGGGTACGGGTACTCAGAGCAGGGTCGCGCCCTGCGCGGGGCCGGTGGTGACCCGTACCGCGCGGCAGGTGCCGGAGGCGGCGAGGGCGGCGGCGACGGCCTGCGCGGACTCGGCGTCCTTGGCGAGGAAGGCGGTGGTGGGCCCGGAGCCGGAGACCAGGGTGGCCAGGGAGCCGGCCTCGGCGCCCGCGGCGAGGGTCGCGGCCAGCGAGGGGCGCAGGGAGAGCGCGGCCGGCTGGAGGTCGTTCGCCAGGGAGGCGGCGAGGGCCACCGCGTCACCGGTGCGCAGCGCGTCGAGCAGGGCCGGGGACGCCTCGGGCTCCGGCACCTCCGCGTCGCCGCGCAGCCGGTCGCACTCGCGGTAGACCTCGGGCGTGGACAGGCCGCCGTCGGCGACGGCGAAGACCCAGTGGAAGGTGCCGCCGGTCTCCAGCGGCTCCAGCAGCTCACCGCGGCCCCGGCCGAGGGCGGCGCCGCCCACCAGGCTGAACGGGACGTCGCTGCCGAGCCCGGCGCAGATCGCGAGCAGCTCCTCGCGGCTCGCGCCGGTGCCCCACAGCGCGTCGCAGGCGACCAGGGCGCCCGCCGCGTCGGCGCTGCCGCCGGCCATGCCGCCCGCGACGGGGATGTCCTTGGCGATGTGGATGTGGACGCGCGGCTCCAGCCCGTGCCGCGCCGCGAGCGCGATCGCGGCGCGGGCGGCGAGGTTGCTCGCGTCGGCCGGGACCTGGTCGGCGTCCGGTCCGGCGACCGTGATCCGCAGCTCTTCGGCGGGAGTGACGGTGACCTCGTCGTACAGGCCGACGGCGAGGAAGACGTTGGCCAGGTCGTGGAAGCCGTCGGGGCGCGGTCCGCCCACCGCGAGCTGGACGTTGACCTTGGCGGGGACGCGGACGGTCACGGACGCGGGTCGGCGGGTCACTTGCGCGGTTCTCCTCGGAGCGTGAGCGCGGGGCACTCGATGCGGGGCCTTGGGTGCGTGGGGCACGGCGGCGCCCCCATTGTGCCCTCTGTCACCGCGGTGAGCGGCCGCCACCGCCGTGCTCGGCGATCGCCGCGAACTCCTCCACGGTCAGTGCCTCCCCGCGCGCCTGCGGCGACACCCCCGCGGCCACCAGCGCCTCCTCGGCGGCGGCGGCCGAGCCCGCCCAGCCGGCCAGCGCGGCCCGCAGCGTCTTGCGGCGCTGCGCGAAGGCGGCGTCCACGACCGCGAAGACCTGCTCGCGGGTGGCGGTGGTGGCGAGCGGCTCCTTGCGGCGGACGAGCGAGACCAGCCCGGAGTCCACGTTCGGGGCGGGCCAGAAGACGTTGCGGCCGATGGCCCCGGCCCGCTTCACCTCGGCGTACCAGGCCGCCTTCACCGAGGGCACCCCGTACACCTTGGAACCGGGCCCTGCGGCCAGCCGGTCGGCGACCTCGGACTGCACCATGACCAGGGAGCGCTCGATGCTCGGGAAGGTCGCGAGCATGTGCAGCAGCACCGGGACGGCCACGTTGTACGGCAGGTTGGCCACCAGCGCCGTGGGCGGCGGGCCGGGCAGCTCCTCGACGCGCAGCGCGTCGCGGTGCACGAGCGCGAAGCGGCCGGCCCGGCCCGGCAGCCGGGCGGCGACGGTCGAAGGGAGGGCCTCGGCGAGCACGTCGTCGATCTCCACGGCGGTGACGTGCTCGGCCACCTCCAGCAGCGCCAGCGTGAGCGAGCCGAGCCCCGGGCCGACCTCGACGACCACGTCGTCGGGCCGGACGTCCGCGGTGCGCACGATGCGGCGCACCGTGTTCGCGTCGATGACGAAGTTCTGGCCGCGCTGCTTGGTGGGGCGGACGCCCAGCGCGGCGGCCAGCTCACGGATGTCGGCGGGGCCGAGCAGGGCGTCGTCGGCGGGACCGGAGTGGTCGGTGGTGCTCACCGCTCAAGGGTATCCGGGCCCGGCGGGACCTCCCGCGGGCCAGGGCCTGTCGTCGAAGTCCTGCCTGCCTCCCTCCGGGCCCAGCGGCTCCCCCAGCTCCGCTGGGGGGGTGCCCCCAGGTGCGGTGCATCGCAAGGCGGAGAGTTGTCCTCGTAGTGGGCTACTCGGACGATTCGACAACTCCCCCGGGCCGGAGGCTGGGGGAGTGCCGTGCCTGGGGGCACCTCCCAGCGCCGGCTGGGGGAGCGCGCGGGGTGGGGGCACCCCCGGCCGAAGGTTGGGGGAGGGCATGTGACGACGGGCCCTAGGAGTAGAGCTTGCGGCCGCACACCGGCCAGGGGCTGGCACCGCGCTGGATGTACAGGCGCTTGGCGCGGTACGTCTGCTCCTTGGCGGAGGCGTCCTGGGGGCGGCCGTGGCCGCCCAGGTTGCGCCAGGTGCGCTGGTCGAACTGGTAGAGGCCGCCGTAGGTGCCGGAGGCGTCCACCGCGTTCGGGCGGCCGCCCGCCTCGCACCGGCCGAGGGCCTTCCAGTTGAGGTGGTCGGCGCCCTGGACGCTGTCGGGGAGCGGCTTGGTGCCGACGCGCACGACCTGCCGCACGGGCTCGCGCAGCACCTCCTCGGCGATGCGCCGCGGCTTGCGCCGGACCCCGTCGACCGTGCGGTACGCGTATGTGACGCGGCGCAGCCCGTTCCTGCCCCGGGTGTCGACGGCGGTGGTGCCCTCGAACAGCGAGGGGTCCTGCGTCCGCTCGACGGGGAAGGGCACCGGCTCCTCGTGGACCTCGTCGTGGCCCCGGATGCGCCGGACGGAGATCGTCTGGCCCTCGCGCGGGAAGCTGTCGGGGTCGGCGGAGGTGGTGTCGAGGCCGTGCAGGGCGATGCCGGCGTCACGCAGCGCCTCGCCGACGGTGGCGGCGTTGGTGCGGACCGGCCGTTCGTGGCCGTCGACGAGGAAGGTCACCTGGCGTTCGGTGCGGACGTCCAGCTCCAGCCCGTGCCGCCCGATCGACTCGCCGCGGGAGGCGGACAGGTACGCGCCGTCCGCGCGCACGCCCAGCTGACGCAGGGCGCCGTCCACGGTGCCGGCCGTGGTCCAGATCCGCCGGGGCCGGCCGTCGAGGGTCAGCGCGATCGGGCGGCCGTAGCGGACGGCGACGGTGTCGCCGTCCTGCAGCGCCGCGTCGGGGTCGGGGGCGACGATGTCGTGGTCGCCGACGTCGATGCCCTGGCGCTGCAGCAGTTCCTCCACGCTCCCGGCGAAGGTGTGCAGGGTGCGCGGCCGGCCGTCCACGCTGAGCTGTACGGCCTTGCCGCCGGCGAGGTAGGCGGTGCTGCCGCCCGCCAGGCAGGCGACGACCAGGGCCTGGGGCAGCAGCCTGCTCAGCGCGTCCGGGCGCCGTGCGGCGCGCCTGCGCCGGGCGGCCGCACGTCCGGGACGCGGCTCGACGTCCTCGTCGACGGGGGCCGTGCCCGGTGTCCTGTGGTAGGGGCCGTCCGCGTAGGACCGAGTTCCGGCCTGCGTCGTGCCCGCCTTGCTCATGTTGCTCACGGCGTACCTCCGGCCCGGTCCGATCGGACCGAACCGGGACCATAGCGGAGGATTCGTCACTCTCCCAAGCCGAACGGTCACGCCGTGTCGCCGGGCGAGGGGGCCGCGACACCCTTCGTGACCGTGGTCAGCGCGCCCTGCGCCGCCCCCGGCGGCCGCCGGCGCGGCCACCGGGCGTCCGGAATCGGACATCCGGCGTTACGCCGACCGCGCGAACCGCGCGACGCGGCGTCAGTAGCCGAAGGCCCGGGCCGTGTTGGCCCCGATGGCCGCGGCGAGGTCGTCCTCCGCGGCGCCCCGGGCGGCGGCCATGGCCCGCACGGTGACCGGGATCAGGTACGGGGCGTTGGGGCGGCCGCGGTGCGGTACGGGGGTGAGGAAGGGCGCGTCGGTCTCGACCAGGAGGAGCTCGGCGGGGGCGACGGCGACCGCGTCGCGCAGGTCCTGGGCGGACTTGTAGGTGACGTTGCCGGCGAAGGACATGTAGTAGCCCTTGTCGGCGCAGAGCTTGGCCATCTCCGCGTCGCCGGAGTAGCAGTGGAAGACGACGGTGCCGGGCGCGCCCTCCTCGCCGAGGATGCGCAGCACGTCGGCGTGGGCCTCGCGGTCGTGGATGACCAGGGCCTTGCCGTGCCGTTTGGCGATGTCGATGTGGCGGCGGAAGGAGTACTGCTGGGCCTCGACCCCGTCGGGCCCGGTGCGGAAGTAGTCCAGCCCGGTCTCGCCGACGCCGCGCACCTGGGGCAGCGCGGCGAGGGCGTCGATCTGCGCGAGGGCGGCGTCCAGCGCGGACAGCCCGCCCGCCTGCCGCGCCCCCTGCCGGCTCCAGCCGTCTGGGTCCCCGTGGACGATCCGGGGGGCCTCGTTGGGGTGCAGGGCGACCGCCGCCCACACCTGGTCGTACGCCCCGGCGGTGCGCGCCGCCCAGTGGGAGCCGTCGACGTCGCAGCCGACCTGGACCACGGTCGTCACGCCGACGGACGCCGCCTTCGCCAGCGCCTCCTCGACGCTGCCCTCCTGCATGTCGAGGTGGGTGTGCGAGTCCGCCACCGGGACCGCGAGCGGTTCGGGGAGGGGAGGGGCGGCGGACGCGTCCTTCTTCGGGCGCCGGCTCTGGCTCTGGTTCTGCTCGGGCATGCCCCAGATCCTAGGCGCGGGGCCGAGGCGGCTACCGGGCGTCCCTCCTGCGGTGCAGCAGGTTGCGGGGCGACCAGTGCCGTGCGCGGCGCTCGGCGTCCTCCACGGCGGGCGAGGCCGGCACCCGGCGCATGTCGGAGGCCGCGGGCAGCGGGCCGGCGGCCGCGGTGGCCGACCAGGACCCGGCGACATCGGAGACCTGTCCGGCCCGCATGATGCGGACCTTGTGGCTCTCGCACTCCACGCACGTCGGCCGGGTCAGCGGGGACGGTACCCGCTTGCCGTCCGCCATGTACCAGACGACCTCGTGGCCCTGTGCGTCGACGTGGTGCTCGATCTCGTACGCCTGCTCCCATCCCCGTCCGCAGCTGATGCAGACGAAGGCGTACGCCTCACGAACCGTGCCATCGGTTCCGATGGTCTCGCTCATGGCAGCTCCTGTTGCCCTCCGGACGAGGCGTCCGGAGCGGGACTTCCCTCCATCAGCGAACGCCCGGGAAGGCGCCGGCGATAGCGGGGGTGCCCTTTCTTGAGCCAGTTTTGGGGAGTATGTGACACGGGGCCGAGCAGGCGGCCCAGGTTTTTCCCTCTCCTACGATAGGACTTTGCACCGCGCCGCGTTTAGCCGGTTGTGGGCTGGTTCGCGGCGTGCTTCGCGGACACCACGGCGTCGAAGACCTCCCGCTTGGGCAGCCCCGCCTCCGTCGCCACGGCCGCGATCGCCTCCTTGCGCCGCTCCCCCGCCTCCTCACGGACCCGGACCCGGCGCACCAGCTCGGCGGCGTCCAGTTCCTGCGGCCCGGTCTCCGGGGCGCCCTCGACGACGATCGTGATCTCCCCGCGCACCCCCTCGGCGGCCCAGGCCGCCAGTTCCTCCAGGGGACCGCGCCGGACCTCCTCGTAGGTCTTGGTCAGCTCCCGGCAGACGGCGGCCCGGCGCCCGGCGCCGAAGGCCTCGGCCATCGCCGCGAGGGTGTCGGCGAGGCGGTGCGGGGCCTCGAAGTACACCAGGGTGCGCCGCTCCCCCGCGGCCTCGCCCAGCCGGGCCCGCCGCTCGCCGGCCTTGCGGGGCGGGAAGCCCTCGAAGCAGAAGCGGTCCACGGGCAGGCCGCTGAGGGCGAGCGCGGTCAGCACGGCGGACGGTCCGGGGACGGCCGTCACCCGGATGTCGCGCTCGACGGCCGCCGCGACCAGCCGGTAGCCGGGGTCGGAGACCGAGGGCATCCCGGCGTCGGTGACGAGCAGCACCCGGGCGCCCTCCTCCAGCGCCGTGACCAGCTCCGGGGTGCGGGCCGTCTCGTTGCCCTCGAAGTAGGACACGACCCGCGCGGTGGTGGTCACGCCCAGGGACTGGGTGAGCCGGCGCAGCCGCCGGGTGTCCTCGGCGGCGATCACGTCGGCCCCGGCCAGCTCCGCGGAGAGCCGGGGCGGCGCGTCGGCGACGTCACCGATGGGGGTCCCTGCGAGCACGAGTACGCCTGCGGCCGGTCCTGCGGAGCTAGTCACCGCCCCAGTCTCCCATCCGCCGCACACCCGGCCGGGCCCGCCGCGGCACGGCGGCGTACGCCCGGTTGGCCCGGTCCTCAGCACATACACATGCGGCTTCCCTACGATGGCCCGGTGACGAGTGACACCGCGACGCATGCGCACCGGGTCGAGGACGCCCCCAAGGCCGCGGAGGAGCAGAGCCCCTGGCAGCGGCAGCTGCGCCGCTTCGGCTACGTGGACCGCCCGCGCCCCGGGGTGCGCGAGCGCCTGGTCCCGCCGTTCCCCGAGCCGGGGACACGGGCGTGGGCGGCGCTCGGCGTGGGCCCGGCGACGGCGCGCCGGCTGGCCCGCTGGACGGGCTGGGGCGGGCCGCTGCTCGTGGCGTTCTTCGCGGGCCTGCTGCGGTTCTGGAACCTGGGCAGCCCGCACGCGGTGATATTCGACGAGACGTACTACGCGAAGGACGCCTGGTCGCTCCTGCAGTACGGCTACGAGGGCAGCTGGCCGGACAAGGCCAACGACCTGATCCTCGCCACCCCGCCCTCCATCCCGCTCTCCGACGCCCCCTCGTACGTGGTGCACCCGCCGGTCGGCAAGTGGGTGATCGCCTCCGGTGAGTGGATCTTCGGGCTGAACCCCTTCGGCTGGCGCTTCGCGATGGCGGTGCTCGGGACGCTGTCGGTGCTGATGCTCTGCCGGATCGGCCGCCGGCTGTTCCGCTCGACCGCGCTGGGCTGCCTCGCGGGCGGCCTGATGGCGGTCGACGGCCTGCACTTCGTCATGAGCCGCGTCGCCCTGCTCGACCTCGTCGTCATGTTCTTCGTGCTGGCCGCCTTCGGCTGCCTGCTGATCGACCGGGACCGCGCACGGGCCCGGCTCGCCGCCGCCCTGCCCGAGGGCCGCCCGGACGACCGCGTCGCCTCCTTCACGTGGCTGGGCGTCCGCCCGTGGCGGATCGTGGCCGGGATCTGCCTGGGCCTGGCCATCGGCACCAAGTGGAACGGCCTGTACGTGCTGGCGCTGTTCGGCGTCCTCACCGTGCTGTGGGACGCCGGCGCCCGCCGCGTGGCGGGTGCCCGCTACCCCCGGCTGACGGCGTTCTGGCTGGACGGGCTGTGGGCGGGCCTGTCCATGGTCGGCGTCGCCGTCGTCACCTACCTGCTGTCCTGGCTCGGCTGGTTCACCACCGACAAGGGCTACGACCGTGACTGGGCCAAGGGCGACGGCGGCTTCCCCTCCCGGTCCTGGGCGGCGCTGCGCAGCCTGTGGCACTACGAGTCGCAGGTGTACGACTTCCACGTCAACCTGCACTCCCCGCACACCTACCAGTCCAACCCGTGGAGCTGGCTGGTCCTGGGCCGCCCGGTGTCGTACTTCTACGAGTCCCCCAAGCTCGGCGAGGACGGCTGCACCGCGGCCGGCGGCTGCGCCCGCGAGGTGCTCGCGATCGGCACCCCGCTGCTGTGGTGGGCCGGGTGCTTCGCCCTGCTGTACGTCCTGTACCGCTGGATCTTCCGCCGCGACTGGCGCGCGGGCGCGATCGCCTGCGGCATCGCGGCCGGGTACCTCCCGTGGTTCCTCTACCAGGACCGGACGATCTTCCTCTTCTACGCGGTCGTCTTCGTGCCCTTCCTCTGCCTCGCGGTCGCGATGATGCTCGGCGCGATCCTCGGACCCCCCGGCGCGAGCGAACGCCGCCGCATGTGGGGCGCGGTCGGCGCGGGCACGCTGGTGCTGCTGATCGTCTGGAACTTCATCTACTTCTTCCCGCTCTACACCGGGCAGACGATCCCCATGGACGCCTGGCGCGACCGGATGTGGCTGGACACCTGGATCTGACCCGCCCGGCCGCGGGGCCGCTGACCTGCTCGGTGACCGTTTGCAGGGGGACGACCACGGACCTAGCGTGAACCCCGAGGGAATGTCACGTATGTCCGCCCCCGATCGCAACGTGCCCGGTCAGGCGTCGGCGCTCGACAGCGTCGGCGCGGCTCTGGCGGTGGTCGACGCGGAGGGGGTCCTCGTCCGCTGGACCGAGGTCGCGCAGAGGCTGCTGGGCTACGCGGCGGCGGACGTCCTGGGCAGGCCGGCGTCGATGCTGCTGGACGGCCCGGAGGGCGGGTCGCGGGGGTTCACGTGGGAGTGGGCCGGCCCGGTCGCGCTGCGGCACCGCAACGGCGGGCCGCTGGACGTGGACCTGCGGGTGACCGGGTTGCCGGGGGCCTCGGGCACGACGGACTGGCTGGTCTCGACGGCCGGGGTCCCTCCGTCCGTGCTGGAGTCGGCCGCGGAGCTGTGCCCCTTCCCGATGGCGATCTGGGACAGCGACCTGCGCACCGCGTGGCTGAACGACGCCCTGGCCGAGGCGTTCGGCCTCTCCCGGGAGGAGCGCCTGGGCCGGCACCTGGACGAGTCACCGCTCTACTCGAACACCGAGCAGGTCGAGGCCCTGCTGCGCGAGGTCCTGGAGAGCGGCGTCCCGGTGATCGACCGGGAGCTGAGCCAGCTGGACCGGCTGCGGCACCGCGCGTACGCGCTCTCCGTCTTCCGGATCGAGGACGTCCGCCACGGCCGGGCCGGCGTCTGCTCGGTCAACGTGGACGTCACCGAGAGCCGGCGGGCCAGGGACCGCATGACCGTGCTCGGCCGCGCGGCGACCAGCATCGGGACCAACCTGGACGTCCTGCAGACCGCGCAGGACCTTGCCGACCTGCTGGTGCCGCTGCTCGCCGACTACGCGACGATCGACCTCGCGGAATCGGTGCGGCTCGGTGACGCCCCGCTCACCCGGCTCGGCCCGCTGGAGGACGGCAACGTCCCCGTCTTCCACCGGGCGGGGATCGCCTCGGTCCACCACGACTTCCGGGAGTCGCTCTACGCACGCGGCAGCCCCGTCTTCGTCCCCCGGCACTCGCCGTTCATCGAGGTGCTGAGCTCCGGCCGGACGTACATGGAGGCGGAGCTGGACACCGAGCCCGGCACGTGGCTGGAGGAGGACCCGCGGCGACTGGAGCGGGTCCTCGACCTCGGGATGCACAGCCTGCTGATCCTCCCGGTCGTCGCGCGGGACGAGATCCTCGGTGTCGCCGTGCTCGTCCGCAGCGAGAACCCCACGCCGTTCGACGAGAACGACCGGACGCTCGCGGAGGAGCTGGTCAGCCGTGCCGCCCTCAGCCTGGACAACGCCCGCCGCTACACGCGCGAGCACACGATGGCCCTGACGCTGCAGCGCAGCCTGCTCCCCCGCAACCCGAGCGCCGGGTTCTCCCTGGAGACGATCTGGCGCTACCTCCCGGCGGACACGCAGGACGGCGTGGGCGGCGACTGGTTCGACGTGATCCGGCTGTCCGGTGCCCGGGTGGCGCTGGTCGTCGGGGACGTGGTGGGGCACGGGCTCAACGCCGCCGCGGCCATGGGGCGGATCCGCACGGCGGTGAGCACCCTCGCCGGCCTGGACCTGCCCCCCGACCGGCTGCTGTCCGCACTGGACGACCTCGTCGTCCGGCTGGGTTTCGAGGACTCCGACGAGCCCTCGCCCGCCGCCGGCATCCTCGGCGCCACCTGCCTGTACGCGGTCTACGACCCCACCGACGAGCGCCTGACCATCGCCCGGGCCGGGCATCCGCCGCCGGTGATCATCACCCCGGACGGCACCGCGGGCTTCCCGGAGATCCCCGCGGGCGCGCCGCTGGGCGTGGGACTGCGGTCCTTCCCGTCGGTCGACCTGGAACTGCCCGCGGGGAGCGTGATCGCCCTGTACACCGACGGGCTCGTGGAGACCCGGGACGGTGACATCGACGAGGGCCTGGAGCGCCTGCGGACCGCGCTCAGCCGGCCGCCGGGCACGTCGCTGGAGGACCTGTCCGCCGCGGTGGTCGACCTGCTGCCCAAGAGCGGGCAGGACGACGACGTCGCCCTGCTGCTCGCCAAGACCTGCCGGCTGAGCCCCGAGCGGGTGTTCCGCGTGGAGATGCCCGCCGATCCGGCCGCGGTCGGACGGGTGCGGGCCGAGGCGGCCCGGCAGCTGTCCGCCTGGGGGCTGGACCGGCTGCGGGCGGCCGCCGAGCAGATCGTCGGGGAGTTGCTGGCCAACGCCGTCCTGCACGGGGCGGGACCCGTACGGCTGCGGCTCATCCGGCACATGAAGCTGGCCTGCGAGGTCTTCGACGCCGGTCCGGGCCCGCCGCTGCCGCGCCGTCCCGACCCCACCGACGAGGGCGGCCGGGGCATGCTGATCGTCGCGGAGCTGTGCACGCGGTGGGGTGTCCGCAGGACCTCCGAAGGCAAGATCGTCTGGGCGGAACTGGCCCTCACCGACGAGGAACGGCTGCCGCCCGGGCCGGAACGCTGACCCCGCCGCACGATGGCCCCGACCGGCGGACTTTCCCGATCGATGGGAAGCGCGTGCCGAAGCTGTGACCCGGTCGACAGCCTCAGGCCCCTCTCCGTCCCGTAGAGTGCGCTTGCATTGCCTCATTTTTGAACACGTTCAGGGGACCACGGGGAGGGTCGGTGCCATGCGCCGAGGTGTGAAGCTGGGGATCGTCGCCACGCTGACCGCGGGACTGGTGGGGACCGCGGGGTACGGGGCGTACAACATCTACAACGGGCTGGCCGGGGGCGGCGGTTTCGCCACGGAGGCCGCCCCGGCGGAGACCGGTCCGCCGACCGCGGCGGAGGTGAAGAAGACCGCCGCGGACTTCCTGGCCGCGTGGGCCAAGGGGGACACCACCGCGGCGGGGGCCCTCACCAACGACGCGGCGGCGGCGTCCGGGGACCTGTCCGCGTACCGGAAGCAGGCGCACGTCGCCCGCGTACGGCTGACGCCGGGCACGGCCCAGGGGACCGTGGTGCCGTTCAAGGTCGTGGCCTCGCTCTCCTACCAGGGCAAGTCCTCCACGTGGACGTACTCCTCGGCCCTCACCGTCTTCCGCGGCGAGACCACCCACCGCCCCATGGTGGACTGGGAACCCGCGGTGCTGCACCCCAAACTGACGGAAGGTCAGTCGCTGGAGACCGGTGAGGCCGCCTCGCCGCCGGTGGTCGTCGTCGACCGCAACGGCAAGGAACTGGACGCCGACGACTACCCGTCCCTGGCCTCGGTGCTGCCGCAGTTGCGCGAGCGCTACGGGGCCAAGCTCTCCGGAGGCAAGCCGGGCATCGAGACCTGGGTGAACGGCGCCGACGGCCCCGGGCAGACGCTGCACGTGATCACCAAGGGCACGGCCGCGAAGCTCCCCACCACCTTGGACGCGACGCTGCAGAAGGCCGCCGAGCAGGCGGTCAAGCGCAGCAGCCAGTCCTCGGTCGCCGCGGTCAGGACCGGCACGGGCGAGATCCTCGCCTTCGCCAACAACCCGGCGAGCGACAACAACAACGCCTTCAACGCGCAGGTCGCCCCCGGCTCCACCTTCAAGGTCGTGACCGCGACCGCCCTGCTGGAGAAGGGCGTGTCCCCGGGCACCCCGGCGCCGTGCCCGGCGACCGCGAACTTCGACAACGGCAAGATGTTCCACAACGTGGAGAGCTCCTCCGACCCGTCGGCCACCTTCCAGCGGGACTTCGCGATCTCCTGCAACACCGGCTTCATCAAGCTCGCCGGCCACCTCGACGAGTCCTCGGTCCCCTCGGTCGCCCAGCGCTACTACGGCTTCGGCCGGACCTGGAACGTCGGCGTCCCGGCCTGGGACGGCCGCGTCCCCGGCGGCCCGGGCGACGAGATGACGGAGGAGATGATCGGCCAGGGCCAGATACAGATGAGCCCGCTCAACATGGCCTCCGTCGCCGCCACCGTGCAGAACGGGGTGTTCCGCCAGCCCCGGCTGGTGGCCGCCGACCTGATCGAGGGTCCGCTCGCGAAGGCGGGCAGCGCCCTCCCGTCCGGCGTGCGGAGCAACCTCAAGTCGATGATGCGGCTGACCGCGTCGAGCGGCACCGCCGCCGGCGCGATGCGCGGGGTCTACGGCGACGTCGGCGCCAAGACCGGCTCCGCGGAGGTCGGCGGCCAGGAACAGCCCAACGGGTGGTTCCTCGCCTACCGCGGTGACGTCGCCGCCGCCGGGATGGTCCTGGAGGGCGGGCACGGCGGCGACTCCGCCGGGCCGATCGTGGCCTCGGTGCTGAAGGCCGCCTCGTGACCCGCCCGCAAATGGCTTGGCACCCCGGCCCCGCCGAGGGCTAGCGTGCTGGCCATGTCGACATCAGCTGCAGCCCATCCCCGGTTCGCGGAGGCACTCACCACGCTGGGGCTCCAGGTACCCGTGCGCGCCTTCCCGGACGCGACCCGCACCGCGGCGCAGGCCGCCGCCGCGATCGGCTGCGAGCTCGGCCAGATCGTCAAGTCCCTGATCTTCGCGGCGGACGGGGTCCCGGTGCTGGTGCTGATGGACGGCGCGTCCCGGGTCGACGTGGAGCGGGTCCGCGCCGAACTCGGCGCGAACGAGGTGCGCCGGGCCGACGCGGACCTGGTGCGCGAGACCACGGGGTACGCCATCGGCGGCGTACCCCCCTTCGGGCACCGGACCCGCACCACCGTCCTCGCCGACCGGGGGCTGCTGGCGCACGGCACCGTGTGGGCGGCCGCCGGCACCCCGCACACCGTCTTCCCCATGGCCCCGGCCGAACTGGTCGGGCACGCCGGGGCGACCCTCGCCGACGTCCGCGAACGCACCGCGTGACGCCCCTGATAGCGGCGGCCGTCCTGCTCGCGGCGGTCACCCACGCGGCGTGGAACGCCATCGCCCACGGCATCAAGGACCAACTCGTCGCGTTCACCCTCGTCGGGGGCGGCGGAGCGATCTGCGGCGCGGCGACCGCCGGGTTCGCCCCGCTGCCCGCGGGGGACGCCTGGCCCTACCTGATCGTGTCGGTGGGGATCCACATGGCGTACATGTACCTGCTGATGAAGTCCTTCACGCTGGGGGACTTCGGGCAGGTCTACCCCATCGCGCGCGGTGTCGCCCCCATGGTCGTGACGCTGCTGGCGGCGGTCTTCGTGGGCGAGGTGCCGGACGCCCTGCAGACCGCGGGCGTCCTCGTCGCCTCCGCCGGGCTCGGCGGGGCCGCCCTGTGGGGCATGCGCGGCCGCAGCAAGGACTGGCCGGCGGTGGGCGCGGCCGTGGGCACCGGGCTGACCATCGCGGCGTACACCGTGGTCGACGGGGTCGGCGTCCGCGCGTCCGGCACCGCCCTGGGCTACGTCGCCTGGCTCCTGCTCATCCAGGGCGTCCTGCTCGTGTGCTGCGCCCTCGCGGTGCGCCGCGCCGCGCTCCCCGCGCAACTGCGCCCGGTCGCCGCCCGCGGACTGCTCGGCGGGGCGCTGTCCATGTCCGCGTACGGCCTCGTCCTGTGGGCCCAGACGCGGGGCGCCCTCGCGCCGATCGCGGCCCTCCGGGAGACCTCCATCATCGCGGGGGCGGTCATCGGGGCGGTCTTCTTCAAGGAGCGGCTGGGGCGCCCGCGCATCGTCGCGGCGCTCGTGGTCGTGGCCGGGATCGGGCTCATGCTTCACGTGTGACGGGTCTTCGTCTGCGGCGCCGTTGTGGTTGCGGTTGGGTTTATCCCCCGCCCTCCCTCCCGATTGCCCGGCGCGGTCAGTGCGGGTTTCGCACCGTGTGCCTGGGTCGGTGCCGCGCCGGCGGTCACTGACCGCGCCGGGCAATCGGGAGGGCGGCGGGGAAACCGCCCGCCGCAGGCCCAAACGAGCCGCAGACAGACACCGGGCCCGGGCGTCAGTCCAGCGCCGCGCGGAAGGCGGACCCGTTGACGAGGATGCCCCCGTCGACGGGGAGCGTGAGGCCCGTGATCCAGGACGCGTCCTGGGAGGCGAGGAACGCGACGGCCGCCGCGATGTCGTCGGGCTCGCCGACCCGCCCGAGGGGGTAGACCCCGGCGAGGCGGTCGAGGGCCTCCTCGCGCCCCGCCCACGCGGGCGTCCGCACCGTGCCGGGGGCGACGAGGTTGACCCGGACGCCGCGCGGGGCGGCGTGCACGGCCAGCGTGCGGGTCAGCGAGGCGAGGCCCGCCTTGGCGGCGCTGTAGGCGTGGTTGCCGAAGTTCATGTGCCCGTTGACGGAGCCGATGCTGACGATCGCCCCGCGCCCGCCCGCCTGCGCCAGCAGCGGAAGCGCCGCGCGGGCGCAGCGCATGGCCCCGGTGAGGGTGACCTCCAGGTCCTCGTACCACTCCGCGTCGGGCAGGTCCTCGAACCGCGGCGGGTCCACGTGGCAGGCGTAGGCGTTGTTGACGAGCACGTCCAGCCGCCCGAAGCGCTCGGCGGCGTACGTCACGGCGGCGTCCACCGCGGCCTGGTCGACGACGTCGCACGCCACCGCCGCGGCCCGGCCGCCGGTCTCCTTGCCGAGGGCCTCCGCCGTCGCGGCGGCACGCTCCGCGTCCAGGTCGGCCAGCAGGACGTCCGCGCCCTCGGACATCAGGCGCCGGGCGGTCGCCGCGCCGATGCCCTGGGCGCCTCCGGTGACGACGGCGACGTGTCCCTCGAACCTGCGCATGGCGTCATCCCCCGCCGGCGAGCGATGTTGAAAGGCGCTGCCCTCTCGCCTCCTTACTCGCGCGTAGCGTAACGTGCCCCCACACCAAAGGGGAGCGGAAAGGCACACCATGGCGCTGGACGCGGACGTCATCGTCGTCGGAGCGGGGCTGGCCGGTCTGGTCGCGGCGGCCGAGCTGGCCGACGCGGGCCGCAAGGTCCTCCTGCTCGACCAGGAGCCGGAGAGCAACCTCGGCGGCCAGGCGTTCTGGTCCTTCGGCGGGCTGTTCCTCGTCGACTCCCCCGAGCAGCGCCGGATGCGGATCAAGGACAGCCGCGAACTCGCCCTGCAGGACTGGATGGGGACCGCCGGCTTCGACCGTGCGGAGGACCACTGGCCGCGCAAGTGGGCCGAGGCGTACGTGGACTTCGCCGCCGGTGAGAAGCGGTCCTGGCTGCACGCGCAGGGGATACGGTTCTTCCCGGTGGTGGGCTGGGCGGAGCGCGGGGGCTACCTCGCCACCGGGCACGGCAATTCGGTGCCCCGCTTCCACATCACCTGGGGCACCGGGCCGGGCGTCGTGGCGCCGTTCGTCCGCCGGGTGCGGGAGGCGGTCGCCAAAGGGCTGGTCGAGCTGCGTTTCCGGCACCGCGTGACGGCGCTGACGACGACGGGCGACGCGGTGGACGGCGTGGCGGGCGAGGTCCTGGTGGACAGCGACGCCGAGCGCGGCCAGGCGAGTTCGCGGGAGATCCGCGCGGAGTTCCAGCTCAGTGCGCAGGCGGTGGTCGTCACCTCGGGCGGCATCGGCGGCAACCACGACCTGGTGCGCAAGGCCTGGCCGGAGCGCCTGGGCACGCCGCCGCGCAAGCTGCTGTCGGGCGTTCCGGCGCACGTGGACGGCCTGATGCTGGGGATCGCCGAGGCGGCCGGGGCGCACCTGATCAACGGCGACCGGATGTGGCACTACACCGAGGGCATCGAGAACTGGAACCCGATCTGGGCCAGGCACGGCATCCGCATCCTGCCGGGGCCGTCCTCCCTGTGGCTGGACGCGACCGGCAAGCGCCTGCCGGTGCCGCTCTTCCCGGGCTTCGACACGCTGGGGACGCTGGAGCACATCATGCGCTCCGGCCACGAGTACACGTGGTTCGTCCTCACCCAGAAGATCATCGAGAAGGAGTTCGCGCTGTCGGGCTCCGAGCAGAACCCGGACCTGACCGGAAAGAGCGTGCGCGACGTGCTCAAGCGCGCGCTGCCGGGGGCGCCGGGCCCGGTCGAGGCGTTCAAGGAGCACGGCGTCGACTTCGTCGTCGAGGACGACCTGGCGGCGCTGGTGCGCGGCATGAACGCGATCACCAAGGACGACCTGATCGACGAGACCGCGCTGCGCCGCGAGATCGAGGCCCGCGACCGCGAGATCACCAACACCTTCACCAAGGACCTGCAGGTCACCGCGATCCGCGGGGCCCGCAACTACATCGGCGACAAGCTGATCCGCACCGCGGCGCCGCACCGGCTGCTGGACCCGAAAGCGGGCCCGCTGATCGCCGTACGGCTGAACATCCTGACCCGCAAGTCGCTCGGCGGGATGGCGACCGACCTGGACGCGCGGGTGCTGCGCGCCGACGGCGAGCCGCTGCCCGGGCTGTACTCGGCGGGTGAGGCGGCCGGCTTCGGCGGCGGCGGGGTGCACGGCTACCGCTCGCTGGAGGGGACCTTCCTCGGCGGCTGCATCTTCTCCGGCCGTACGGCGGGCCGCGCCGCGGCGAAGGCCACCGCCTGACCGCTTCCCGGGACACCCCCTGGCGCTGCCGCGCCGTGCCGACCCCGGTCCTGACCGGTCGCGGGCGGGAGGCACCATGGGAGGAGCAACAACGGCGGCGCATGGTGGGAGCACGGGCTGTGGTGGACGTCCACGGAGCAGTGACGGAAGGCTTCGAGCCGGTCCGGGAGGCCTTCGTCCGGAACTTCGAGGAGCGGGGCGAGCGCGGCGCGGCCGTGGCGCTGTACCGGGACGGCCGCAAGGTCGTGGACCTGTGGGCGGGCTCCGCCGACGGGGACGGGGACGGAGGCGCGCCCTGGGCGCAGGACACCGCGCAGGTGGTGCGCTCGGCGACGAAGGGCGTGGCCGCGGCGTGCCTGCTCCTGCTGCACCAGCGGGGCCAGCTGGACCTGGACGCGCCCGTCGGCACGTACTGGCCCGAGTTCAAGACCGCCGGCAAGGAGCGGGTCACGTTCCGCGACGCCCTGGCGCACCGGGCCGGTGTGCCGGCGCTGGACACCCCGCTCAGCCCGGGCCAGGCGCAGGACGGCAGCAGCGGACCGCGGGCGCTCGCGGCCCAGGCCCCGTTCTGGGCACCGGGGACGGACCACGGCTACCACGCGCAGACCTACAGCTGGCTGATCGGCGAGCTGGTGCAGCGGGCGAGCGGCGGCCGGTCCATAGGGCGCTACGTGGCGGAGGAGATCGCCCGCCCGCTCGGCCTCGACCTGTGGGTCGGGCTGCCCGCGGGCGAGGAGCGCCGCGTCGGGCGGATCGCCGCCGTGGAGACCCCGCCGCCGCCGGCCGCGGCCGGGCTGCGGGCGCGACCCAAGCGGAACGTGACCGAGGCGTACGAGGACCCGTCGTCGCTGACCCGGCGCGCGTTCGGCGCGATCGACCCGCTGCCGGACGAGAACGACCCCGGGTACCACGCGGCGCAGCTGCCGGCCTCCGGCGGGATCGCCACCGCGCGCTCGCTGGCCCGCTTCTACGCCGCGCTGATCGGGGAGGTCGAGGGCCCGGGGGCGCGGCTCTTCGCCCCGGCGACCCTCACCTCGGCACGCACCCCGGAGTCGGAGGGCCCGGACCGCGTGCTGGTGGTGAACACCCGCTTCGGCCTGGGCTTCATGCTGCACGGCCCGGCCGCCCCGCTCCTGTCCCCCGGCTCCTTCGGCCACCCCGGCCGGGGCGGGTCGCTGGGCTTCGCGGACCCCGGCGAGGGCGTGGCCTTCGGATACGTCACCAACGGCATGCAGAAGAACGTCACCGCCGATCCCCGCGCCCAGGCACTGGTCCGCGCGGTGCGGGAGTGCCTGCGCTGACGCGGACCGGAAAAGTTGCCCGGGCTCCGGGAGCCGCGAACGATGGATGAGTGAGCGACGCCGCATACCTCCGGTTTCCGCATGTTCACGGCGAGCGGCTCTGTTTCGTCGCCGAGGACGACATCTGGGTCGCGCCCCTGGACGAGGGGCGCGCGTGGCGGGTGACGGCCGACCGGATCCGGGTCGGGCATCCGCGCTTCTCGCCCGACGGCTCCGTGATCGCCTTCAACAGCTGGCGTTCCCTCGACCCCGAGGTGTACGTCGCGCCGGTCGAGGGCGGCCCGGCCCGCCGGCTGACCTACTGGGGCAGCACCGACACGCGCGTGCGCTCCTGGACGCCGGACGGCCGGATCCTGGCGGTCTCGTCGCACGGCGAGCCGTTCTCGCACTACACGTGGGCCTACGCGATCCCCGACGAGGGCGGCCCGGGCAGCCGTCTGCCCTGGGGCCCGGTGTCGGACATCGCCGTGGACGACAGCGCCGAGGGCGAGCACCGGACGCTGCTGCTGACGGCGACCGCGCCGCACGAACCGGCCTCGTGGAAGCGGTACCGGGGCGGGGCGACGGGGCGGCTGTGGCTGCAGTGCCGGCGGCTGGTGCCGGAGGTCGACGGCCACCTGGAGTCGCCGATGTTCGTGGCGGGGCGCATCGCCTTCCTCTCCGACCACGAGGGCGTCGGCAACCTGTACTCCTGCCTGCCGGACGGCACGGACCTGCGGCGGCACACCGACCACGCCGACTTCTACGCCCGCAGCGCCGCGACCGACGGCACGCGCGTGGTCTACCAGTGCGCGGGTGAGGTGTGGCTGGTCGACGACCTCGGCCCGAGGTCGGTGCCGCACCGCGTCGCGGTCGACCTCGGCGGCCCGCGCGCCGGCCGGCGCCCGTACCAGGTCCCGGCCTCGGCGTACCTGGACGGGCTGGCCGTGGACCGCACCGGCCGCGCCAGCGCGGTGTGCGTGCGCGGCAGCCTGTACTGGCTCACCCACCGCGACGGGCCCGCGCGCACCATCTCCGACGTGCCCGGGTCGCGGGTCCGGCTGCCGGTCATGCTGGGCGACACCGGGCGGATCGCCTTCGTCACCGACGCCGAAGGCGAGGACGCCATCGAGATCGCCGCGCTGCCGGGCCGCCCCGCGGCGCTGGCCGCGGCCGACATCGCCGACGCCGACGACGCCGTCGCGCAGGCGTTGCGGTCCGTGGAGGAGGCGGAGGAGGAACCGGCGCAGGACCCGGCGTCCGCCGAGGGGCAGACGCTGCCACGGCCCCCGTGCCGCAGCGGCGGCACGCGGCTGGCGTGCGGGCTGCTCGGCCGCGTCCACGAACTGGTGCCCTCGCCCGACGGCCAGATCCTCGCCGTCGCCTCCCACGACGGGCGGCTGCTCATGGTCGACGCGGAGTCGGGCGTCGTGGCCGAGCTCGTCCGCTCCACCAACGGCCCCGTTCGTGACCTGGCCTTCTCCCCGGACTCCAACTGGATCGCCTGGTCCCACCCGGTCATCGGCCGTTCGCTGCGGAAGATCCGGATCGCCCGGCTCAGCCCGGACCCGGAGACCGGCAAGCACACCCTCATCGACGTCACCAACGGCCGTTTCGAGGACGAGCAGCCGGTCTTCACCCGCGACGGCCGCTACCTGGCCTTCCTGTCCTGGCGCGGCTTCGACCCGGTGTACGACGTGCACACCGGCGACCTGTCCTTCCCACTGGGCTGCCGCCCGCACCTGGTGCCGCTGCACTCGGCGACGCCCTCGCCCTTCGCGCTGCCCGTGGAGGGCCGCCCGCCGGGGGGCGGGCTGGACCCGACCGGCTTCGCCGAGGGGCCGCTGGCCGTGGAGGCGGCCGGGCTGCCGATGCGGGTGACGCCCTTCCCGGTGCCCGCCTCCAAGTACAGCTCGCTGGAGGCGGTGCGGGGCGGGCTGACCTGGCTGCGCTGGCCGATCTCCGGCGCGCTCGGCGAGACCTTCGTCAATCCGACCGATCCCTCCGCGCGCCCCACCCTGGAGTACTTCGGCCTGGCCAAGTCCAAGCGGGTCGAGCTGGTGCGGCACATGGACTGGTACCGGGTCAGCGGCGACGGCACGCAACTGGTGGTCTTCGACGAGGGCGACCTGACCGTGGTCCCGGCGTACGAGCCGGGCGACCTGGACTCCACCGTCTACATCGACATGCGCCGGATCCTGCACGAGGCGAACCCGCCCGCCGAGTGGCGGCAGGCGTTCGACGAGGCCGGGCGGATCATCCGCGACTACTTCTGGGCGCCGGACATGTGCGGCATCGACTGGCCGGCGATCCTCGACCAGTACCGCCCGCTGGTCGAACGGGTCGCCACCCCGGACGAGTTCGCCGACCTCCAGCGCGAGGTCCTGGGCGAACTGGGCACCTCGCACGCGTACGTGGCGCCCGCCCGCCGCAGCGAGGGGCCGCCGCACTACCAGCGGCCGATCGGGCTGCTCGGGATCAACTTCGTCCACACCAAGGACGGCCGGTGGGTGCTCGCGCGCATCCTGCCCGGCGAGTCCTCGGACTCCAGGGCCCGTTCGCCGCTGGCCGGCACCGGCGTCCTGGAGGGCGCGACGCTCACCCACGTCGACGGCCGTGCCGTCGACCCGGTCGCCGGACCCGGTCCGCTGCTGTCGGCCGCGGGCGGCACCACGGTGGAGCTGACCTTCACCCCGCCCGACGGCGGGCATCCGCGCCGGGTCGCGGTGGTGCCGCTGGTGGACGAACGGCCGCTGCGCTACCAGGACTGGGTGGCCAAACGACGCGCGGTCGTCCGGGCGTTGAGCGAGGGCAGGTGCGGCTACCTGCACATCCCCGACCTGGGGGGCTCGGGCTGGGCGCAGTTCAACCGCGACCTGCGCATCGAGATCGTCCATCCGGCGCTCATCGTCGACGTGCGCGGCAACGCGGGCGGCAACATCAGCGACCTGGTGGTGGAGAGCCTGACCCGCAAGATCCTCGGCTGGGACCACACCCGGCACGCGCAGCCGGTGAGTTACGCGGGCAACGCCCCGCGCGGGCCGATCGTGGCGCTGGCGGACGAGGCGACGGCCTCCGACGGCGACATGATCACCGCCACGTTCCGGCTGCTGGGCATCGGCCCGGTGGTGGGTCACCGCACCTGGGGCGGCGTGGTCGGCATGACCGGCCGGCATCGTCTGGGCGACGGCACGGTGATCACGGTGCCGATGAACGCCGCCTGGTTCGAGGCCTACGGCTGGTCGGTGGAGAACTACGGCGTGGAACCGGACATCCCGATCATCCGCACCCCGCTGGACTGGGCGGAGGGCCGCCGCACCGACCTGGAGGTCGCCGTGCAGACGGCACTTGACCTGCTGGAGAAGCACCCGGCCTCCACACCGCCCGATCTGTCCGACCGCCCGGACCGGCGTCGGCCCCCGCTCCCCCCGCGTCCTTGAGTCCCTCCCCCGTCAGGGACGACGGAAGGGGCGCGCCCTGAACGGGCGCGCCCCTCCACGCTCACGCCTGGACCACGCGGGTCAGCTGTCCCGGTCCTGCCGCTCGTCGATCTCCTCCAGCGAGCGCTGGCGGTCGCCCTTGGGCGTCGACTGCGGGGACGTCCTGGACGGCTGGCCGTGGCCGGGCTCGCGGTGCTGCTGCTTGCCCTGCTGGCGCATCGGCTCGCCTGCCATGCCCTGGGCGCGCTCGCGGGTCTGGCCGATGCGCTCCTGGGACTGGGGCTGAGCCTGCGGGCGGTTCTGCTGCCCGGCCTTGCTTCGCGTGGGGTCGTTCTTGCCCATGATCACTCCTTCGTGATGTATGGAATGGGCCTCGACCAGGCTGACACGGCCGGACACAGTACGCATTTCGGACGAACGCGTTCCGTGAACAGCGCTGGTCAGACGGGCCTTTCCGACCGGGCCCGCTCGTCCGCGGCGCCGCCGCGGCCGACGAGTCCGTGCCGGATGCCGCCCGCGGCGGCGATCCTCGGCTCCAGGCGGCGCATTTCGCGCCGCCCCAGGGCACCCCCGATCAGGCCCGGCAAGTACCCGCGCACGGACTGCATTCCACGCAGCCACCACTGGGCGTAGACGTGCGGCGAGCGGCGTGCGATCCCGTCCGCGATGCGCTCGACCGCCGGCTCCAGCGGGTAGGTGCGGTTGGCCGGCCAGGGCAGCCGTGCGCGGGCCTCGCGCATCACGTCGTCCTCGTCGGCGCCGCGCACCATGTCGGTGTCGGTCCAGCTCAGGTACCCCACACCGACCTTGACGCCCTTGACGCCGACTTCGGCGCGCAGGCAGTGCGCGAAGGACTCGACCCCCGCCTTGCTCGCGCAGTACGCGGTCATCAGCGGCGCCGGGGTGATCGCGGCGAGCGAGGCGATCTGCAGCAGGTAGCCGCGCGAGGCGAGGAGGGCGGGCAGGAACGCGCGGGCGGTGACCACGCTGCCGAGCAGGTTGACCTGGATGACGCGTTCGAAGTCGGCGGGGTCCACGTCCAGGAACGGACCGCCGGTCGCCACACCGGCGTTGGCGACCACGACGTCGACGCGGCCGTAGCGCTCCACGACCTCCCCGGCCACGCGGGCCATGGCCTCCCGGTCGGTGACGTCGGCCGTCCAGTACCCGGTGTCGGGGCCGATCTCCGCTGCGACGCGCTTCAGTTCGTCCGGCTCCAGCCCCACCAGCGCCAACCGGGCGCCGCGCGCGGCGAGTTTGCGGGCCAGCAGCGCCCCCACCCCACGGGCGGCGCCGGTCACCACCGCGACCTGCCCGTTCAGCGACCTGCTCATGCCGTCTCCTCCTTGACCTGGGCCCCGGGCCGCAGGTGGTCCTCGACGAGGGTGCGTACGACGCCCGCCACCGCGGCCGGTGCCTCCAGCGGCGTCATGTGGCCGAGGCCCGGCAGTTCGGTGAGCCCGGCGAACCGGGAGAGCCGGGCGGCCATGCCGTGCGCGTGCGCCGGCGGGGTGAGCTTGTCGGCGCCGCCCACGAGCACGGCGGTGGGCGCACGCAGCGCGGAGACGCCCGCGTCCAGGTCGAGCCCGGCCAGCACCCGGCCCCACGCCGCGCGCTGCCGGCGCCCGCAGGCGTGCACGATGCGGGCGGTGGCGGCCACCAGTTCCTTACTCGACGCCGCTCCCAGGATCCCGTACTTGAGCGCGGCCCGGGTCACCGCGGACTGCGGGCCGAGCGGCGCCGAACTGACCAGCAGGAAGCGGTGGAAGGCGTCGCGCACCCGCTTGCTGCGCACCCGCGGGGGCAGCACCGCCGCCTCGGCGAGCAGCCGCCCGCTGCCGGTGCTGACCAGCAGCACCGCGGCCGTGCGGGTCTGCACGGCGGCGCGGTCGCCGGCCGCCATCGCGGTCATCCCGCCCATGGAGTGGCCGACCAGCACCACCTTCTCGTCGCCCTCGACGACGGACTCCAGGACCGCGGTGAGGTCGTCGGCGAGCGCGCCGGTGCCGTAGCCGCCGCGGCGCGGGGTCCCGCTGGCGCCGTGGCCGCGCTGGTCGTACGCCACGACCCGGCACTCCCCGGCGAGTTCGTGGATGAGCGGGGCCCAGAAGAGGGTCCTGCACGTCCAGCCGTGGATCAGCACCACGGTGGGCGCGGTGCCGGCCTCGGGGCCGTACTCCTCCACGTGGATCGAGGTGCCGTCCGCGGACCGCACGGAGTGCGTGCGGCGGGCGGCCGGGAGGTCGAAGACGGACGCGGTCACGAGGCGACCTCCACGCGCTCCGGGTGCTCCCCGGGGGCACCGGCGGGCACGGTCTCGTACTCCTGCAGTTCCAGCCGGCGCGTGGCGCGCCGGAACTCCGCGGTCGTCCCGGGCCAGACGGTGGTGTTGCGGCCCTGGTCGTCCAGGTACCAGCTGACGCAGCCCCCGGTGTTCCAGACCGTGCGCGCCATGCGGCGCTGCAGTTCCCCGTTCCAGGACCGCACGGCCTCCGGGCGGGCGTCGAGCGCGGCGGCGCCGGTGGTGTCCAGGGCACGCAGGTACGCGGCGACGTAGTTCAGCGAGGACTCGATCATCAGGATCATCGAGCTGTTCCCGAGACCCGTGTTGGGTCCGATGACGAACAGCAGGTTGGGGAACCCGTCGACGGTGCAGCCGCGCAGCGCGGCCATGCCGTCCTTCCAGTGCTCGGTCAGCGAGCGGCCGTCGGCGCCGAACACCCGATCGCCGATGGGCATGTCGGTGACGTGGAAGCCGGTGCCGAACACGATGGCGTCGGCCTCGCGCTCGGTGCCGTCGGCCATGACGAGGGTCGAGCCGCGCACCTCCTTCAGCGCGGAGGCGACGACCTCGGTGTTGGGCCGCGCGAGCGCCGGGTAGTAGTCGTTGGACAGCAGGATGCGCTTGCAGCCGATCCGGTAGTCGGGGGTCAGCTTGGCCCGCAGCGCCGGGTCCTTGACGGCCTTGCGCAGGTGCGCGGCCGCCATGGCCTGGGCGCCGCGCATCATCGCCGGGCGCTTGGTGAACGCGCCGACCTGGAACTCGCGGATCAGCCAGAGCAGTCCGCGCCGCGCCCTGGCGGTGGCCGGCACCTTGCCGTGCAGCCACTGCTCGGCCCGGCTGATCCCGCGGTCCATGCGCGGCATCACCCACGGGGGCGTCCGCTGCACCACGGTCAGGCGCTCCACCTCGGGCTGGATCGCGGGCACGATCTGGATGGCCGAGGCCCCGGTGCCGACCATGGCGACCCGCTTGCCCTTGAGGTCGAAGTCATGGTCCCACTGCGAGGAGTGGAAGACCTTCCCCGGGAAGGCGTCGAGACCGGGGACGTCCGGCAGCTTGGGGTCGGACAGCGGCCCGGTGGCCGAGACCACGACGTCGGCGGTGAGTTCGCCGCGGGAGGTGGTGATGCGCCAGTGCCGGGCGCCGGCCTCCCAGCGGGCCTCGGTGACCTCCGTGCCGAGGCGCAGGTGCGGGCGGAGGCCGAAGGTGTCCGCGACCCGTTCCAGGTAGGCCCGGATGTGCGGCTGGCCGGAGAAGGTGCGCGGCCACTGCGGGTTCGGCGCGAAGGAGAACGAGTACAGGTGCGAGGGCACGTCGCAGGCGCACCCCGGGTACCTGTTGTCCCGCCACGTCCCGCCGACGGAGTCCCGGCGCTCCAGGACGACGAAGTCGGTGATCCCCTCGCGTCGCAGCCGTACGGCGGCGCCGAGTCCGCCGAACCCCGATCCGATCACCGCAACCCGCACGTGTTCGCTGTGTCCGGCCATACCGCCGCCTCTCGGTGCCGCCCCTTGCCGAATCGCGCCAGTGTTCACTGGCGCGGTTCGGAGCGTAGACCAGAAGGCGTTACCAGCGGTAGAGGGCGGGCGGCGCGATGTGACGCGCGCACCGCATAGGCTGATCGGCGTGGCGACGCACGAGCGCGAGTACCGGATGGACGAGTTGGCCGAAGCGGCCGGGGTCCCGGTGCGTACCGTCCGCTTCTACCGGGAGCGCAAGCTGCTCCCGGCGCCGCGCCGCGAGGGCCGCATCACCTGGTACAACGACCACCACCTGGCCCGGCTGCGGACCATCACGGCCCTGCTGGAGCGGGGCCACACCCTCGGCGGCATCGCCGAGCTGATGGACGCCTGGGAGAGCGGCCGCCGCGACGTCGGCGAACTGCTCGGCCTGGACCCGGGACTGCCCACCCGCTGGTCGGAGGAGGAGCCGCTGCGGCTCACCCCGGAGGGCCTCGCCGACCACTACGGCGACCAGGCCACCGCGGAGAACCTGGCCACCGCCCTGGACATCGGCTACCTCGCCGTGGACGGCGACGACGTCGTCCACGTCAGCCGCCGGCTGCTTGAGGCCTCGGCCGCACTGGTCCGGGAGGGCGTCCCGCTCGCCGAGGTGCTCGCCGCGGGCCGCGCCATGCGGGGCCGCATGGACCTGCTCGCCGAGCTCTTCGTCGAGCTGGCCCGCACCTACGTCCTGCCGGACGCGGAGGCCGACCTGCAGTCCGGCGACACCACCCGGCTGAGCGAGGCGATCGCCCGGCTGCGTCCCCTGGTGCAGGCCGTCGTCGAGGCGGAGCTCGCCCTGGCGATCGACCGCAGGCTGCGCGAGGAGCTCAAGCGGTAGCGGACGCCCGCGCATAGCCCGTACGGGCGTGTGGCCGGGCGGCACCGGCGGGCCCGCGCGAGGGTGGAGCCATGGCCGTCACCGTCCCCACCGCCGGCCGGCCGCCCGCCCTGAGCCGCCGCCAGACCAACGTCGTCTTCGTGACGATCGTGCTCGGCCTGCTGCTGGCGGCCCTGGACCAGACGATCGTCTCCACCGCGCTCCCGACGATCGTCGCGGACCTCGGCGGTGCCGGGCACATGGCCTGGGTGGTCACGGCCTACCTGCTGGCGGAGACCGTCTCCACCGTACTGGTCGGCAAGTTCGGCGACCTGTTCGGCCGCAAGGTCGTCTTCCAGGTCAGCGCGGTCGTCTTCGTCGCCGGCTCGGTCTTCGCGGGCGCCGCCACCAGCATGCTCATGCTGATCGTCGCCCGCGCCGTCCAGGGGATCGGCGGCGGCGGGCTCATGGTCACGGCGATGGCCCTGATCGCCGACGTCATCCCGCTGCGCGAGCGCGGCAAGTACCAGGGCGCGCTGGGCGCGGTCTTCGGGGTCACGACGGTCGTCGGCCCGACGCTGGGCGGTCTGTTCACCGACCACGCCACCTGGCGCTGGTGCTTCTACGTCAACGTCCCCGTCGCGATCGTGATGGTCGTGATGGCCGCCCGTACCGTCCCCGTCGTCCGGGCCGCCGTCCGCCCCGTCGTCGACTACGCGGGCATCGCGCTGGTCGCCCTGGGCGCCTCGGGACTGGTGCTCGCCCTGGAGTGGGGCGGCAGCCAGTACGCCTGGGACTCCGCCGTCGTGGTCGGGCTGTTCGTCTCCTCGGCCGTGCTGCTGACCGCGTTCGTCCTGGTCGAGCTGCGCGCGAGGGAGCCGATGCTCCCCATGCACCTGTTCCGCAACCCGGTCTTCGTCGTGTGCTCGCTGCTCAGCTTCATCGTCGGCTTCGCGCTGCTGGGCGCGCTCACCTACCTGCCGACCTACCTCCAGTTCGTCGACGGGGTCTCCGCCACCGAGTCCGGGGTCCGCACCCTCCCGCTCGTCGCCGGACTGCTCGGCACGTCCATGGCCTCCGGCACCGTCATCGGCCGCACCGGGCGCTACAAGGCCTTCCCCATCGCGGGCACCGCCGTCATGGCGCTCGGCCTGTACCTGATGTCCACCATGGACCGGGCGACCGGGCCGTGGCTGGAGTCCCTGTACATGCTCGTCTTCGGCCTCGGCATCGGCCTGGCCATGCAGGTCCTGACGATCGCCGTCCAGAACACCGTCGCGTACGCGGAACTGGGCACCGCCACCTCCGGGGTGACCTTCTTCCGCACCCTCGGCAGCGCCTTCGGCACCGCCGTCTTCGGCACCCTGTACGGCAACCGGCTCGGCCCCGCCCTGTCCGCCGCCCTCGCCGAGGTGCCCGGCGTCCCGGCCGCCGCGGCGCAGGACCCGCAGGCCCTGCGGGCGCTCCCGCCCGACCGGGCCGCCCCGATCGTCGACGCCTACGCCGACACGATCCAGCACGTCTTCCTGTGGGTCGCCCCGGTGGCCCTGGCCGGTTTCGTCATCGCCTGGTTCCTCAAGGAGGTGCCGCTGCGCGACAGCGCCCGCGCCGGCGCCTCGGACATGGGTGAGGGCTTCTCCGCCCCCGACTCCCCCGACGCCGTCGTCCAACTGGAGCGGGCGGTCGCGGGCGTCATGCGCCGCGAACACGCCGCGGAGCCCGCCGTCGCCCTCCGCATCCTGGCCGACTCCGGTTCCCCGCTCACCCCGGGCGAGGCCTGGGCGCTCGGGCAGATCCACTGGCGCGACCGCTTCCAGGGCGGCGCCTCACTGGACGCCGTCGCCCGCGCCCACCACATGCCCGGCGAGGTCCTCGAACCCGCCTTCGCCAAGGTGGCCCGCGGCGGCTGGGCCCGCGTGGACGGCGACACCCTCGCCCTCACCGCGGCCGGCCGCGCCCAGCTCGACCTCCTCGCCGCGGCCTGGCGCCGCTGGCTGGACTCCCGGCTCGACGACTGGACGATCGCCGACCCCGCCGACCGTGCCCTGATGGACCGCGCCGTCGACAGCCTCGCCCGCAAACTCCTGGAGGAGAGCGAGGACGACCGCCACCCCGCGCCCGTGTAGGGGCCGGTCCGTGGGGCGAAGGAATCGCCCCGCATCCGTAGGGTGGTCGTATGACGCTCGATCTCGATGCCTATCTCGCCCGCATCGGCTGGGCCGGGGAAGTCCGCCCCACGGCGGAGGTGCTGCGGTCCGTGCACCGCGCCCACATGCTGGGCATCCCGTTCGAGAACCTCGACCCCGTCCTGGGCCGGGCGCCCTCGCTCGCGCTGCCCGACCTGGAGGCAAAGCTCGTCCACGGCCGGCGCGGGGGCTACTGCTACGAGCACAACACCCTGTTCGCCGCGGCGCTCACCGCCCTCGGGTTCCGGGTCACGCTGCTCACCGCGCGCGTGCTCGTGGGGGCGAAGCCGGGGGACGTCCGCCCCCGTACGCACATGCTCATGCTCGCCGAGGTGCCCGGCGAGCCGGTGCCGTACGTGAGCGACGTCGGCTTCGGGAGCATCGGCGCCCTGCTGGAGCCGTTGCCGCTGGTGGCGGACGTGGAGCTGCACGACGCGCCGCGCCGCCACCGGCTGGTCCACGCGCCGCACGACGGGCCGCTGGAACTGTGGAAGCTCCAGGCGTACCCGCCCGGCGCCGGTGACGACGGCTGGGAGGACCAGTACGCCTTCACGGTGGAACCCTTCCAGGCCCCCGACTACGAGGTCATCAACTGGCACGTGGCGACCAATCCGCGCTCCCCCTTCTCCCGCGGCGTCTACGCCCAGCGCACCACCGGCGACGCGCACCTGTCCCTGACCGGACGCCACCTGACGGAGACGACGGCCGACGGCACCCGCAAGGAACGGGAACTGGCGGACGCGGACGAGGTGCTGCGGGTCCTGGCGGACGAATTCGCCCTACGGCTCCCGGAGGGGACGCGACTGCCGGAGTGACCCCGCGCTACGACGCGTCGTCCCCCTCGGCGAGGGTGTGCGCGACCGCGCGGGCGCCGTGAACCCATCGGAGCGGCGATGCCGCCCGCGTCGCACCGCGAGGGAAGCCTGCAAGCCGATTCCCCGCGTCAGGTGAATTCCGCCGGTTCCCGGCGCGCCGCCGGCCGCCGCGTGCCTAGCGTGGCGCTGCGGGACGACGCCAGGGCAGCCGGACGGGGGTGGCCGCGTGACGGTCGAGGACAAGCGCTCGGTGAGCATGAGGATCTTCGGAGACCTGCTCAGGGCGCTGCGCGAGGGTCAGGGGCTCACCCTGGACGCGGTGGCGGCGCACACGGGCTACTCGAAGTCGCAGACCGTCAAGATCGAGTGCGGTGAGCGCATCGCCAGCACAGCGTTCATCGACAGGCCGAGCAACTGCTGGGCTCACCCGGGGCGCTGAAGGCGGTGGCACCCCATCTGTCCCGGGAGAAGCTGCCCGTGGGGTACGGGGAGTACGCGGACGAGGAGGCCCGGGCGCTGAGCCTGGGCGCGTACGACTCCCATGTCATCAAGGGCCTGCTGCAGACCGAGGCCTACATGCGCGCGGTCTTCGCGGCCCGCTGTCCGGCCCTGGAGGAGGACGAGGCCGAGCGCTGGACCGAGGACCGGCTGGCCCGCCAGGCGCTGTTCACCCGCAAGCCGGTGTGCATGCTCTCCTTCGTCCTGGAGGAGTGGGTCCTGCGCCGCCCGACGGGTGGACCGGCCGTGATGAGGGAGCAGTTGCGGCACCTCGTCGAGGTGGGGCGGCGGCGCAACGTCCAGATCCAGGTGATGCCGGCACGCTACGGGACCCACGCCGGCCTCGACGGCCCCTTCACCCTGCTGGAGAACCCCGAACGCCACCTGCTCGCCTACGCCGAGGGCCAGGCCGGGGGCCTGCTCACCGATGACCGGAAAAGGGTCAGTCTGCTCCACCAGCGCTATGGCATGATCCGGGCGCAGGCCCTCACGCCGGAGGACTCGGCCAAGGTGATCGAGCAGATTGCGGGTGAACTGTGAGCGCTCTCGTGTGGTTCAAGTCCCGTCACAGTGGCAGCGACGGTGGTGATTGCGTCGAGGTGGCGGTCGGCCCGGCCGCCGTCCACGTACGGGACTCCAAGGACAGGTCCGGCCCGGTTCTGGCCTTCGAGCCGGACGCGTGGACCGCGTTCGTGGCCTTCGCCGGCCAATTGTCCGCGCCCCAAGGATAGTTACCAACCGGTAATCCGAACGCCAGTTTCCGCTTACCCGCACCAGCGAACGTACGGTGCATGACAACCCTCAAAACCCTCACCTGGAGACGCGGCGCCGTCGTCGCGGCGATCATCGCCGCCGGGGTGTCCGGCATCGCGCTCCCCGCCGACGCGCACGCCTCCGAGCCCACCGGCGTCCCGGTGGCGGCGGCCACCACGGCCTCCGCCACCGCCGCCTCGGTCGACCACGGGACCTGGCTGCGGGACGTGCGCCCGGTGATCGACCAGGCGCACACCTACGTCCAGGACCGCACGGCCGCCCGGAAGCCCGGCGAGAAGCTGGCGATCGTGCTGGACATCGACAACACCGCGCTGGAGACGTACTTCGACTGGTGGTTCCCCCCGGCCGTGGCGCCGACGCGTGACCTCGCCCGGTACGCGGACTCCCGTGGCGTGGACGTCTTCTTCGTCACCGCCCGGCCGGACTTCATCTACCCGGCCACGCACTACAACCTCGACCGCGAGGGCTACCCGGTCGCCGGGCTCTACGGCCGTTCGATCCCGGACCTCTTCGACGAGGTCAGCGCGTACAAGACGGCGCAGCGCGCCGCCATCGAGAAGCGCGGATACACGATCGTCGCGAACATCGGCAACAACACCACCGACCTGGTGGGCGGCCACGCCGAGCGCACCTTCAAGCTCCCCGACTACGACGGCCTCCTGGACTGACACCGTCCGTGACCGGGCCACGCCCGGGGGACGATCGTTCCCCGGGCGTTCACCATGCCCTCACGCGCGGGCTTCGTACGCGCTCGACCTGCGGCTTAGCGTCACCAGGTCCTGTTCGTCCGATGTAGACGAGGTGTAAATGTCCCTCCGGCACGCAATCGCAGCCCTGGCCGTCGTCCCCGCGCTCGTGGTCCCCACCGCCGCCCAGGCGGCCACGGCCCACCACGACCACGGCCACTCCCCCAAGGCCTCGTTCGACCTGCAGGCCCACCGCGGTGGCATCGGCATGACCACCGAGGAGTCCCTGGAGGGCTTCGGCAAGGCCCTGCGCCTCGGGGTGAGCACCCTGGAGCTGGACACCCACGTCACCAAGGACCAGAAGGTCGTCGTCAACCACGACCGCCAGATCAGCGCCCAGAAGTGCAAGGACACCGGCCCCGTGACGGCGGGCGACCCGATGTACCCGTACGTCGGCAAGTACATCAAGGACCTGACGCTGGCCCAGATCAAGACGATGGACTGCGGCTACCAGCAGCTGCCCGGCTTCCCCGAGCAGGAGCAGATCAAGGGCCACCGCATGGTGGAGCTCAAGGACGTCCTGGGCCTGGTCAAGAGCTACAAGGCCAAGAAGGTCAAGCTCAACATCGAGACCAAGGTGGAGGCCGGCGCCCCCGAGCAGACCGCGCCGCGCGAGCTGTTCGTGCGCCGGGTCTTCGAGGAGATCCACCGCTCGGGCATCGAGAAGCAGGTCACCATCCAGTCCTTCGACTGGGGCGCCCTGAACGAGATGCACAAGCTCGCGCCGAAGTACCCGCTGGTGGCGCTCACCAACTACGACTTCCTCCAGGTCGGCAAGCCCGGCGCCTCCCCGTGGCTCGGCGGCATCGACGCCGACGACTACGACGGCGACTTCGTCAAGGCCGCCGCCGCCATACCGGGCGTCAAGGCGCTCTCCCCGGTCTACGGCATGCCGCAGAACGGCACCATCGCCGACCCGAACTTCACGTTCTACGTCACCGGGAAGATGGTGGACGACGCCCACGAGCGCGGCCTGAAGGTCATCCCGTGGACCTGTGACGACAACCCGACCATCGAGGCCCTGATGGACATGGGCATCGACGGCATCATCACCGACTACCCCAACCACGTACGGCAGATCATGGCCGACCGCGGCATGCGCCTGCCCAAGGCGTACCCCGCCCCGCGCCACTGACGAGCGGCGCCCCGCACGCGGACGCCCCCCCGGGACCGGCTGCCGGTTCCGGGGGGCGTCCGCGTGCGGTTCACATGGTCGAGGCGGCGGGTTCCCCGGCCGGGCTGGCCAGGTGCTCCTCGGGGTGGACGCACTTGTACAGGCACTGGGTGCGGGACATCGCGAAGACGCCGTAACTGAGGACCGCGAACCCCGCCAGCGCGGGCAGCAGCCAGAAGCCGGTGCGCGGCTGCTCGCCGTAGAGCGTGACCCCCAGGCAGAAGCCGACGACGGCGTCGCCGAGCGTCAGGGCGGGCTGGGAGGCGATCAGCGGTCCCCCCTGCATCGCGGTCCCCAGCAGGAACAACGAGAACCCGCCGGCCGCGGCGAAGGCGTAGGTCTGCCAGGACAGCAGCCAGGCCGCGATCCCCTGGTGCTCCAGGACGTCCATGGACGACTTGATCAGCGCGGCCGTGAGGGCGTTGCCGACCGCCGCCGCCCCACCGAGGCAGGCGGCGCGCATCAGGCCGGTGGGCCGCCGCAGCCCGGCGAGCACCAGCACGGCGCCGAGCCCGCCGACGATCAGCAGCGTCGGCACCCACCAGATGCCCGGCACCTGGTCCCGCCCACCGCTGGGCGCCATCGAGAAGAGGAACAGCGCCAGGCCCCCGGCGATGCACGCCACACTGGCCCACGCCTTGTGGGACAGCTCCACGTGGAAGACCATGCCGCCGATCACCAGGGCCAGCGGCAGTTCCAGGATGAACACCGGCTGGACCGCGGCGAGCGAACCGGTGCCCAGCGCCAGGGCCTGGAAGATCGCGGCGAGGATGACGCCGAGGATGCCGGCGAGCCAGACCGGGGTGCGCAGCAGGTCCTTCATCAGGCCCAGGCGCAGCGACTTCGAGGCGGGGACGGTGAGCACCGCGCGCCGCTGCAGGACCGTCCCGAAGGCGTTGCTGCAGGCCGCGAGGACGGCGAAGAGGATGGAGATCATGACAACGGCACCACTCCCGCGTGCTCGGCCGCGGTCGTCCTCGTCCGGCTCGGCGCCGGACGACGCTCGATGGTTTCTATGTCTTCGATGGGTTCGTCCGGTTTTCCGCGTAAAGGGAAAGTCTAACGTCGAACGTATGCGGAGGCCCGCCGCGGTCCGGCGGTCACCGCGCGGCCGTCACAGCGCGGCCCGGTCGCCGGTGTCCACCGGCTCCGTGGCGCGCGCCCCGCGCAGCGCGTCGGAGCGCACCTCGTCGGCGGTCAGCACGTAGCCCGTCGTGGAGTCGGCGGTGGAGCGGGCGAAGACCACCCCGTAGACACGTCCGGAGGTGTCCAGCAGCGGGCCGCCGGAGTTGCCGGGGCGCACCACGGACCGGACCTGGTAGATGTCGCGGGTGACCGTTCCGTCGCCGTAGATGTCCTGGCCGGTGGCGCGGATGCGGCCGGCCACCGTCGCGGCGCGCAGGTCGAGGCCGCCGTCCTGCGGGTAGCCCGCCACGACCGCACCGTCACCGCTCACGGCGTCGTCGGTGAAGCTCAGCGCGGGCGCGTCCAGCCCCGGTACGTCCAGGACGGCGACGTCCTTGCCGGGGTCGAAGAGCACCACGGTGGCCCGGTAGGCCCGCCCGAGGCCGCCGACCTGCACCGCGGGTTCGTCCACCCCGGCCACCACGTGGGCGTTGGTCATGACGTGCTCGTCGGCGAAGACGAAACCGGTGCCCTCCTGGCCCTGACGGCGGCCGTCCACGAACGCGACGCCCTCGATCTTGACGGTGCTGCGCGCGGCCGCGCCGGCCGCGGCGGTGGTGACGTTGTCCCCGGAGGGCGCGGGCACCCCGTTGACGGGCTCGGACTCGAAGGGGTTGAACACCTGCGGGAACCCGGCCTCGGCCAGTGCGCTGGTCGCCCTGCTGAACCAGGTGGGTGCCTGCCGGGGCATGGTGTCCTGGACCGCGCCGAGCACCTCGGACCCGCGGATCGACTGCGCCAGCACGCTGGAGGAGGACGTCACCAGCACGCTCGCGGCCACCCAGGCGACCAGCAGCACGGCCACGGCGTTCGCCACCGCGCCGCCCACCCCGTCGAGCCAGCGCAGCGGGCCCCAGTCCAGACCCGTCCGCACCTTCCAGGCGACCCCGGAGGCGAGGGCGTGCCCGCCGGCCGCGGGCACCAGAACGGTCAGCAGCGCGACCAGCGTCGCCCGTGGCGTGCCCGACTCGACGTACTGCAGCACGTACGGCAGCACCCACACGCCGACCACCGCACCGCCGAGGAAGCCCGCGAGCGAGATGCAGCCCACGACCAGTCCGCGCCGGAAGCCGGCGACGGCGTAGGCGACGGTCAGCACCAGCAGCAGGAGGTCGAGCAGGTTCAACCGAGGGGCCTTTCGACGAAACCCTGTGGACCAGTGAAAACGCACATTAACTGACCATAGGTTCCCTTTTGCGGTGCACCGCACGCAGATTCCGTCACATCTGCCCCGGGCTCCCCGGATCACCGTGGAATCGCATGGGAAAGGCCCGGCACGGCTTCCGTGTGCAACCACGGACGCCGGCACCGGGCCCTCCGTCGCACCGCACCCCGTCCCCACGGGTCGGCGCGTGCGGGACCTTCCCACCGCTCAGGGGCGGCCCCGCAGCTCATTCCCCCTACATGTGGACGACCGGGGCGGCCTCAGCATTCCCGTCCTGAGCAGGAATTCCACGCCGGTAGAGCAGGAAGCTGATCACCAGGCCGGCCGCGAAGAAGGCCGCGGCCCACCAGTAGGCCGTCGCGTAGCCCTCCAGCGCGGCCTGCGCCTTCACCAGCGGATCGGTGCGGTGGGCCAGGGCGTAGTCGGTGGCGGCACCGGTGGCCAGGGTGTTCAGCAGCGCGGTGCCGATCGAGCCGCCGACCTGCTGCATGGCGTTGACGGCGGCGGAGGCGACGCCCGCGTCCTCGGCGCCGACACCGGTGGTGGCCAGGTTCATCGCGGGCGGGAAGATCAGGCCCATGCCCAGGCCGATCACCAGCAGCGGCGGCAGCACGTCGGCCGCGTAGCCGCTGTCCAGGCCGAGCCCGGTCAGCCAGGCCAGGCCCGCCGCCGCGAGGCCGAAACCGGCCGGCACCACGGGCTTCGGACCCACCCGGGGCACCAGCACGGTGGTGGCGACCTGGGCGCCGACCATCAGGGCGCCGACCAGCGGGAGGAAGGCCAGGCCCGTCCTGACCGAGGAGTAGCCGAGGGTGAGCCGCAGGTAGTAGGTGAGGAAGAGGAAGACCGCGAACATGCCGGCGCTGGAGACCAGCGAGGCGGCGAAGGAGGCGCCCCGGTTGCGGTCCAGCAGCACGCGCAGCGGCAGCAGCGGGTGCCGCGCCCGGGTCTGCCACCAGGCGAAGGCGGCCAGCAGCAGCGCGCCCGCGGCCAGGTAGCCCCACACCTGCGGCGAGCTCCAGTCGTGGCTCTCGGCGTTGGAGAAGCCGAAGACGACGGCGAACAGCCCGGCGGAGACCAGCACGGTGCCGGGCAGGTCGATCGTCGCGCCGGGACGGCGGCTCGCCCTTCGCAGCAGGGCCGCGCCGCCGAGGAAGGCGACCAGCGCGAAGGCCAGGTTGACGTAGAGGGTCCAGCGCCAGTTCAGGTACTCGGTCAGCACCCCGCCGAGCAGCAGGCCGACGGCCGCCCCGGAGCCGGCGATGGCGCCGTAGATGCCGAAGGCGCGGGCGCGTTCCCTGGCGTCGGTGAAGGTCGTGGTGAGCAGCGAGAGCGCGGCGGGTGCGAGGAGCGCCCCGAAGACTCCCTGCAGGGCCCGGGCGGTCACCAGCATCTCGAAGCTGCCGGCAGCGCCACCGAGCGCGGAGGCCCCGGCGAAGCCCGCGACGCCGACGAGGAAGGCGGTCTTGCGGCCGAAGAGGTCCGCGATCCGGCCGCCGAGCAGCAGCAGGCTGCCGAAGGCGAGGGCGTAGGCGGTGACGATCCACTGCCGGTTGCCGTCGGTGAAGCCCAGGTCGGCCTGGGCGGAGGGGAGGGCGATGTTCACGATGGTCGCGTCGAGCACGACCATCAGCTGGGCGATGCCGATGACGGCGAGGACCCACCAGCGCTGCGCCGCCGGGGCGTCGGGCGCCTTCGTCTCGCCCCCCGCGGGGGGTGCGCCGGTGCCGGCCTTCGGGTCGGCGGTGCTCTGGGACATGCGGGACGCGCTCCAGTCGGTCACGGGGAGGGCAGGGAGGGGTCGGGACGCCGGGAACCCGACGAGATACGAAACCGTTTCGTACACGTCGAGACTAGGGCCCGCCTTATCGAAACGCAAGTGTTTCGATCGCAGGGGCGCAACCGGCTGCCTAGAGTAGGAGCCGAGGACCGAGGAGGTGCGGCCGTGGCCGAGCAGCACGCGGGAGATCGCCCCGAGAGGGCGATCCTGGAACGGATCAGCGCGATGGTCTCCGACGAGCGGACCCTGCGCGAGCTCCTCAGCGAGGGGCGGGTGGACAGCGGGACCGAGCAGGCCCGGCTCGACGAGCTGGAGCGCGAGCTCGACCAGTGCTGGGACCTGCTCCGCCAGCGCCGCGCCAAGGCCGAGGCCGGCGGGGACCCTGGCGAGGCGAAGGTGCGCCCCTCGCACACGGTGGAGGGCTACCAGTCGTGAAGAGCGACGCACAGGTGACGGACACCCCGGGCGCGCGACGCTACGAGGCGCACGTCGGCGGCAGGCTGGCGGGCTTCGCCACGTACATCCGCACCCCCGAGATGATCGCCTTCCTGCACACCGAGGTGGACCCGGAGTTCGAGGGCCGGGGCGTGGGCTCCGCGCTTGCCCGCCACGCGCTGGACGAGGCGCGGGAGCACGGCCAGAGCGTGCTGGCGGCCTGCCCGTTCATCGCGGGCTGGATCGCGCACCACCCCGAGTACGAGGACCTGGAGTACCGGCCGCGCAGCACGGTCAGCGACTAGGCCCGTCGTCAAAGCAGTGCCGGCCGCCCGGAGGGCGGGCCCCGCGGGGTCTGGTGCGGTCCATCGCACGGCGGAGAGGCGTCCTCGTCGTGGGCTACTCGGACGATCCGCCAACGCAACGAGGCGCCGTGCCGTGACCGGGTCCGATGCCGAGCGCCGGCAGCACCACCGCGTCGATGTAGCGGTGCATGAAGGCGGCGTCGACCTCCACGTCCTCCAGCAGGCGGCGGGTGATCACGGCGCCGAGCATCATGTGCGGCATGAACTCGGCCGCGGGGACGGCGGCGTCGATCTCCCCCCGGTCGGCGGCCCGCCCCAGCAGCTGCCGCACCCCGGTGAGCTCGGGCTCGATCAGGTGCTGGCGCATCGCCTCGGCGAGGTCGGGGTTGGTGGCGGAGGCGTGGGCCAGGCCCCGGATCAGCGGGGTGTCCACGTCCGAGCCGTCGCCGATGCGGTCGGCGAGCTCGTGCAGGTCACCGGGGAGCGAACCGGTGTCCACGTTCTCCACGTGCACCGGCTTGGTGCACCTGAGCGCGGTCACGACCAGCTCCGGCTTGCTCTTCCACTGCCGGTAGAGGGTGGCCTTGCTGGACCGGGTGCGGGTGGCGACCGCGTCCATCGTCAGCGCGTCGTACCCGACCTCGCGCAGCAGGTCGATCACCGCGCCGTACAGCTCCTGCTCCCGCTCGGGCGTCAGCCGGGTGCGGCGCGCCGGTGCGCTCGCGTCGGTCGTCATGTTCCGCGCTCCGTCTCTCGTCCCCTGCGAAACGGTTTCGTATCCCAACGACAATATGGCACCGCCCACCGAAACCGAAACGTTTCGATGGGCAGTGCACACGGTCCGGCTCACGCGCCGGCGCCGCGCGGCGTCAGGCCAGCGAGGCCGTGAGCGTGATCTCCGTGCCCGCGAGCGCCTTGCTCACCGGGCAGTTCGCCTTGGCGTCCTCGGCCGCCTTGACGAACTCCGCCTCGTCGATCCCGGGCACCTCGCCCTCGACGGTCAGGTGGATGCCGGTGATCCCGGTGCCCGGCTTGAAGGTGACGTCGGCCTGCGTGCGCAGCCGGGTCGGCGGGGTGCCCGCCTTGCCCAGGCCGGCCGACAGGGCCATCGAGAAGCAGCTGGAGTGGGCGGCGGCGATGAGCTCCTCGGGGCTGGTCTTCCCGCCCGGCTCCTGGGAACGGGCGACCCAGGTCACCGGGTACTCCCCGATGCCGGAGGAGTCGAGGGTCACGACCCCGCTGCCCTCCGTCAGACTGCCGTCCCAGACGGTGTGCGCGACCCGCGTGGTGGAGTGCGGCGTGGTGGACATGGTGGATCCTCCCAAGTACGGCGTACGGCTGCGGCGGGTCCAAGTCTTCACCACCGCGCGCCGCTTCGCGAAGCGATCTCCCCCGCCGTGACGGTCGTGTTGCCCCCTGTCAAACGGGCCGTCACCCACAAGGGTGGCTGTACGCAGGGATTTCACCGACCCGCCCCCCGTCGCCGTGCCGCCGCCCTACGTTCGGGACCTGGGACGCGGACGTCAAGGAGTGAGCCTGGTGGTCGAATCCGTGCGGGTACCCATCCTCGCTTCGTGGGAACGCTGTCAGACCGCCGGCCTCGACCCCGAACGGCTCGAGGTCCCGTACACCGACGACGTCGACCCCACCGGGGCACTGGTCCGGGCCGCCGGTCCGGTCCTCGACCGGCTCGCCGGCACGCTCTCCGGCACCCGTACCGCCGTCCTGCTCACCGACGACCGGGGGCTGGTGATCGACCGCCGGGCCGCCGAGCCGCCGCTGCTGCCCGCCCTTGACCGGGTCCGGCTCGCCCCGGGCTTCAGCTACCACGAACTCGACGCCGGGACCAACGGCATCGGCACCGCCCTGGCCGCCCGGCACCCCGTCCGCGTCTCCGGCGAGGAGCACTTCTCCGCCGCCCTGCGCGGCTTCACCTGCTTCGGCGTGCCCGTCCGCCACCCCCTCAGCGGCCGGGTGGAGGGCGTGCTCGACCTCACCAGCCTGTACGGCGACGCGCACCCCCTCATGGCCGAACTCGCCCGCGGCTGCGCCCTCGCCATCGAGCAGCGGCTCCTGGAGGAGTGCGGGGAACGCGAACGCGCCCTGCTGCAGGGCTACCTGACCGCCGAGCACCGCGGCGCCGCGGCCGCCCCCCTGCGGCTCGACGGCGTGGGGCACATCCCCGGCGTCGGCCCGCCGGCCGGGCTCACCGACGGGGACGAGTCGGTGCTCGCCGAGACCGCGGCCGGGCTGATCGCCGCCGGACGGCGGGAGGCGCTCGAACTCCCCCTCTCCCACGGCCGCACGGCCCATCTGCTGTGCCGGCCCCTCGCGGGCGGCGCCGTCGTGGAGGTCAGCGTGCCCGGGGACGCCGGCACGCGCGGCAACGCCCCGGGCGGGGCCACGAGCCGCCCGCTGCTGGTCGGCGAGCCGGGGGTCGGCCGCCTGGCCGTCGCCGCGCGCCGCCGCCTGGAACTGCTCAGCGACGCCGCCCTGCGGATCGGCACCACCCTCGACGTCGCCCGCACCGCCCGCGAGATCGTCGAGGCCGCCGTGCCCCGGTTCGCCGACCACGCGACCGTCGACCTGTACTGCCCCGTCCTGGACGGCACGGCCCCCGGTGCCCCCGGTGCCCCCGGTGCCCCCGGGGCGGAGCTGCGCCGGGTGGCGACGGACGGCGCGGCCCGCGGCCACGGCCCGTACGCCAGGGGCGAACCGATTCGCCTCGCCCCGGACAGCCCCCAGGCCAGAGCGCTGTACGGCGGCTCCGCGGTCCGCGACACCGCCCCGGGCCCCGACGGCGAGGCGAGCGCCGTCCTCGCCGTCCCCCTGCGCGCCCGCGACACCCTGCTGGGCGTCGCCACCTTCCAACGCGCCGCGCGGACGGAACCGTTCGCCGAGGACGACCTCACCCTCGCCCGCGACCTCGCCGCCCGCGCCGCCGTCTGCATCGACAACGCGCGGCTCTTCACCCGCGAGCACCACCTCGCCCTCGAACTCCAGCGCAGCCTGCTCCCCCACGGCGTACCGGAGCAGCACGCCGTGGACGTCGCCCACCGCTACCTCCCCGCGGCGCGCGGCCGGGTCGGCGGCGACTGGTTCGACGTCATCCCGCTCTCCGGCGCGCGGGTGGCCCTGGTCGTCGGTGACGTCGTCGGGCACGGGATCCACGCCGCCGCCGCCATGGGCCGGCTGCGCACCGCCGTGCACAACTTCTCCGCCCTCGACCTGCCCCCGGACGAGCTGCTGGGCCGCCTGGACGACCTCGTCGTCCGCCTCGACGACGAGAGCGGCGCCGGTCCCGGCCTCGCCGGCGCGACCTGCCTCTACGCGGTCTACGACCCGGTCGCACGGCGCTGCCAGCTGGCCCGGGCCGGCCATCCGCCGCCCGCGCTGCTCGCCCCGGACGGCGAGGTGCGCTTCCCCGACCTGCCCGCCGGGCCGCCCCTGGGCCTGGGCGGACTCCCCTTCGAGTCCGCCGAGTTCGCGGTCCCCGAGGGCAGCGGCCTCGTCCTGTACACCGACGGCCTCATCGAGGGCCGCCACCTCGACCCGGACACCGGGATGCGCCGGCTCGGCCGCGCCCTCACCGCCGTCCCGCGGGGCTGCCCGCCGGAGGAGGTCTGCGCGGCGCTCGAGGCCGCGCTGCGCCCCGCCCCCTCCGCCGACGACGTCGTCCTGCTCGTCGCCCGCACCCGGTCCCTGGACGAGCGTCAGGTCGCCTGCTGGGACGTGCCCGACGACCCCGCGGCCGTCTCCGCGCTCCGCTCCGCGATCACCCGCCGGCTGCGCGCCTGGGGCCTCGACGAGCTCACCTTCACCACCGAGCTGATCGCCAGCGAGCTGATCACCAACGCCATCCGCCACGGCGCCGGCCCCGTGCAGGCCAGGCTGCTGCGCGACCGGGCGCTGGTCTTCGAGGTCGCCGACGCCAGCGGCACCTCCCCCCGGCTCCGCCGCGCGGCCACCACCGACGAGGGCGGCCGCGGGATCTTCCTCGTCGCCCAGCTCTGCCGGCGCTGGGGCACCCGCTACACCGAACGGGGCAAGGTCATCTGGACGGAGCAGCAACTGCCCGCCTGAAGCGGCCCCGACCGGCGGCCGCGGACGCCGGCACCCTCGGGCGCCGCCTGCGGCCTCGCCCTGATGGCCCACCAGTCGCGCGGGGTCCCGCTCCCCATGCGCCCCGGGCGATGTCCACGAAGCGCGCTCCCGGCGCCGCCGCCCGTCCCGCCCCTGGGGCCGGTCACCACGGCGGGGACGCCCCTCGCCGTACGGGTGAAGCGGCGGGACACGCTGGTTCCGGCTGTGCGCGGACGCGGTGTTGCCTACGGTGGGACCATGACCACGGCGGCAGACAGCAGCACGAACGCGAGCACGGACACCTACGACGTCATCGTCATCGGCGCGGGCCCCACCGGGGAGAACCTCGCCGACCGCACCAGGCAGGCCGGACTGACCACCGTGGTGGTCGAGGCGGAACTGGTCGGCGGCGAGTGCTCCTACTGGGCGTGCATCCCCAGCAAGGCGCTGCTGCGCCCGCAGGCCGCCCTGGACGCGGCGCGGGCGGTCGCGGGGGCACGGGAGGCGGCCGGCGGGCGGCTCGACGCCGCCGCGGTGCTGGCCCGGCGCGACTGGTGGACGGGGAACTGGAAGGACGACGGGGCGGTGGGCTGGCTGGACTCGGCCGGCATCGACCTCGTCCGGGGGCGCGGCCGGCTCGACGGCCCGCGCCGGGTCGTGGTCGACACCCCGGAAGGCGGCGAGCGCGTCCTGGTCGCCCGGCACGCCGTGGCGGTCTGCACCGGTACCCGCGCGCAACTGCCCGACCTGCCCGGCATCGCCGACGACCACGTGTGGACCAGCCGCGACGCCACCAGTTCCCCCGAGGTGCCGGGGCGGCTCGTGGTGGTCGGCGGAGGCGTCGTCTGCGTCGAGATGGCGACCGCCTGGCGGTCGCTCGGCTCCGAGGTGACCGTGCTGGTCCGCGGCTCCGGGCTGCTGCCCCGCTGGGAGCCGTTCGTGGGCGAGCTCGTCGCGGACGGGATGCGCGCCGCCGGGGTGGACATCCGCACCGGTGTGTCGGTCACCGAACTGCGGAGGGCGTCGGAGTCCGGGCCGATCACCCTGGCGCTCTCGGACGGGTCGGAACTCGTCACCGACGAGGTCCTGTTCGCCACCGGCCGCGTCCCGCACACCGACGCCCTGGGCCTGGAGACGGTCGGCCTGACCCCCGGGTCGTGGCTGGACGTCGACGACACCTGCCTGGTCAAGGACGTCGAGGGCGGCTGGCTGTACTGCGCGGGCGACACCAACCACCGCGCCCTCCTCACCCACCAGGGCAAGTACCAGGGCCGTATCGCCGGCGCCGCCATCGCCGCCCGCGCCAAGGGGGAACCCCTGGACACCGCCCCCTGGGGCCGGCACGCGGCCACCGCCGACAACGTCGCCGTCCCCCAGGTCGTCTTCACCGAACCCGAGGCCGCCGCCGTCGGCATCACCGCCGAGCAGGCCGAGCGGGAGGGCCGCCGCGTCAAGGTCGTGGACTACGACATCGGCAACGTCTCCGGAGCCGGGCTGTACGCCGACGGGTACAAGGGCAAGGCGCGTGCCGTCGTCGACCTGGACCGGGGTCACCTCGTCGGCGTCACCTTCGTCGGCCCGTCGGTCGGCGAACTGCTGCACTCCGCCACCATCGCCGTCGCCGGCGAGGTGCCGCTGGAACGGCTGTGGCACGCCGTACCGGCCTTCCCCACGATGAGCGAGGTGTGGCTGCGGCTGCTGGAGACCTACCGGGACGCGCCGGACGGCGAAGGCTGACGGAGACGGCGGCCCCGGGCGCCTGCCGATAGGATCGCGCCCTGCTCGTCGAGTCCAGGTCGAGGGGACAGCTGAGGTGGGGATTTTCCGGCGCGGGCCGAAGCGTGACCAGCGGGACGCACCCCGCGACCCCGAGTACGCCTTCTTCTCGGTGGACGAGGGCGCGCGCTTCCGCGCGATCGTGCGCGAGTCGTTCGCCGAACTCGGGCTGGAGGTCACGGTCTTCGCGGACATGGTGACCGACGACTCCGGCCGTCGCTTCGGGCTCGGCAACCTCGCCGCGCTGTGCCACAACGACCGGCGCGGCCCGCGCGTGTGGCCGCTGCTGGCGCGGGAGCACATCGGTGCGGTGCTGCGCACCCTCGACGGGCCCTCGCCGCTGGAGACCCTGCCCGCCGAGGAGATCCGCGAACGGCTCTACCCGCGTCTGGTCACCCCCGAGGCGATCGACCCGGAGACCTTCCGCTACGCCCGGATCGCCGCGCCCGGGCTGCTGGAGGTGCTCGCCCTGGACCTCCCGGAGAGCGTGATGACGCTCGCCGACCACGCCCTGGTCCCGCTCGGCGACGCCCGTGAGCTGCGCGGCCGCGCCCTGCTCAACCTGCGCGACCTGCCGGTGGAACGGCACGAGGTGGTCCGGCACGCCGACGTGCGCTTCGACGTCCTCGTCGGGGACTCCTTCTTCACCGCCGCCCGGGTGCTGGTCCTGGACGAGCTGGTGGAACGGGTCACCGGGGAGCCGCTGACCGCCGACGGGGCGCTGGTGGCCATGCCGTTCCGGCACCAGCTGGCCTTCCACGCCATCCGTGACAGCGGCGTCATCCCGGCGCTCAACGGCATGGCGGGTTTCGCGGCGGCGGGCCACGAGGACGCGGTGGGCCCCATCAGCCCGTACGTCTACTGGTGGCGGGACGGCGTGCTGACCCAGCTCAGCCGGAAGGACGGCGACGGGCTGCTGATCACCGTCGGCGAGGAGTTCCAGGACGTCCTCGAACGCCTCGTGCCCGACCAGGCGGGCGAGGAGAGATGAACGACGGCCGGCCGGGCGGGACGACCGTCAGACCGCTGATAGGCGTGGGCCCCGAGGGGCCCGCGCCCGACTACGCCGAACTGTTCCCCGACACGCCGCACGGCACGGGCGGTGGCCCCGGCGACCCGCAGGAGCCGCCGCGGGTACCGCACCCGGCGGGCGGGCACCGCAGGGCGCGCGGCGGGGCGGCCCGCTCCCGGCGGCGCCTGCGGGCCGTCGTCACCGTGGCCGGGGCGGTCGCCGGCGTCGGTGTCCTGGCCCTGCTCGGGCACCTCGTCACCGGTCCGGGCGGGGCCGACCGCGCGCTGCCCGATCCGAGCACCTCGCCGCCGCGGCTCGCGCTGCCCACCCTGCCGGACTCCGACGGCACCGCGGAGCCCTCGCGCGGCGCCCCGGTCCCGTCGGCGCGCACGGGCGCGGGCGGGGCCTCCCCGTCCGCCTCCGGCTCCGGTTCCACGTCCGGCACCCTGCCACGGGCCTCCGCCACGGGCACCGCGACCGCCACCGCCCCGGGCGGCACCACCGGCACCGCGACCGCCGGTTCCGGCGCGGTGCTCAAGCCCGGTTCGCGCGGCCCCGAGGTCGTGGCGCTGCAGCAGCGGCTCACCCAGGTCCAGCTCTACGACGGTCCGGCCGACGGCAAGTACGACGGCGGCGTCAAGTACGCCGTCCAGCGGTACCAGATGGGCTACGGCGTCACGGGCGACACCTCCGGGTTCTACGGCCCCGCCACGCGGCGTTCGCTGGAGTCGGTCACCACGGCGCCCTGAGGCCGCAGCGGGTTCGGCAGCGGCAGGTAGCGGGCGGCGGCGCCGTCCGCGCCGGTCCAGCGCAGCAGCAGGTTGGTCTTCGCGGGGATGTACGGGGCGGCGAGCAGCTCCCGCACGGGCACCGGGTCCCCCTGACCGGCCGCCCACTCCACGAGGAACGCCCGGGCCCGCGCCCACAGCACCGGCGTGAGCGCCGGGTGGCGTTCGGCGACCGCGCCCGCGATCTCCAGCAGGTTGTTGGTGACGAGGCAGTAGACCAGCCGTTCCCAGCCGTGGGCGGCGTCCACGCCGGGCCCGGGCGCGTCCGGACGTGCGTGGCGGCCGAGCAGCTCGTGGTGCCGCTCCTCGACCAGCTTGACGCCCTCGTGGTCGCGGAAGAGCGCCTGGCCGGGCACGCCGTCGGCGTCCACGGCGACGAGCACGTTCTGCAGGTGGCACTCCAGCACCGCACCGTGCCGGAGGTACGCGTGCAGCACCGGCGGCACGACCTGCCGTAGATACGCCTCCCACCAGGCCAGCGCGCCGTCCGCGGTCAGGCCAGGCGCGGCGAGCGGGCTGCTCTCGTACCCCTCGGCGACGGCCGCCGCGAGCAGCGGGGTCAGCCCGGGGCGCAGGTGCTCCCCGAAGCCGTCCCGGACGAGCACGGCCAGCCCCTCGAACGCGTCCCGGCCACCCAGGTCGGCGGTCCGGTAGCCGCGGTCGGACAGGACGTCCGCCTCCGGTACCGCGCGCAGCACCTCGTCCACCGGCCCGAGCCAGCGCAGGTCGTGCCGCCACAGTCGGCGGATGTCGTTGGTGATCCGCACGTCGAGGCTGAACTTCAGGAAGAGGTCGGCGTCCGGCAGGTACACCGTCCGCAGGGACGCCGTCGGCACGGCCGGTACGGCGGTGTGCCCCAGGCGCAGCAGACGTCCGTCCCGGAACGCGGGGAGGTCGCCCAGCAGGGCCAGCTGCCAGGGGTGCGCGGGCAGGACCCGGTAGCCCTCGGGGACGTCCGGGTACAGCCGGTCGAGCACCGAGGTGTCGCCCTCACCGGCCAGCAGGTCCGCCCGGACCGCGAGCAGCGTGAGCGGGAAGCTCGTGTGCGCCTCCGGCGAGTACGGCAGCCAGCTCTCCGGCGGGCCGCCGCCGCGGGTCTTGGGGGCGGGGTGGTGGCGGTGGCCGGCCACCAGGGCCTGCTCGGAGCGCAGGTACGGATCGGCGGGCGACGGCGCGTGCTCGCGGGCCTCCAGCAGGGAGGCGAGCACGTCGCGGCTGTCGCCGATCTCGGCGGGCAGCCCGGTGCCCGCGACACCGGTGCGCGCGGTGAGCTCCGCGGCGGCGACGTCGACCAGCGCCTCCAGCGGGAGCGGCCGCCAGCCGTCCCCGGTGCGCAGCTCGGGCCCGGCGGGATGGCGCCCGGCCCGCACCCGCAGCAGCCGGCCGGTCGCGGGCAGCCGGTGGACCGGACGGCCCCCGTCCTCGCCCGCGGCCTCGGCGAGCTCGCGCAGCAGGCAGTTCAGCAGGGCCGTCGCGGAGAGCGCCTCGGCGCGGTCCCAGGCGTCACCCACGACGGCTCGTTCCCGCTGGTCGGTGCCCTGGTCGATGCACGGTCGGCCGCCTCCTCGTAGGGTAGGGACCCATCATGTACCCGCACTCGGCGGCTGCGACGCGGCGCCCCTTGGAGACGGCGTTCGCCACCGAGCTGGCGACGCTCCGCCCCGACCTGCACGACGCGTACACCGCCGCGCTCCCCGGTGCGCGCGCCGCCGTCCTCGGCCGTCTGTGGCGTGCCCTGCTCCTGGAACCCCTGCCGGGCATCGCCTCGCGCGGCCCGGACCGCGTGCTGTTCCTCGACGGCCGGGTGCTCACCGGGCCGCGGCGGCTGCCGCACGACCTGGGGTCGCCGGACGAGCCCGCCCTGCCCCTGCTGCTGGACGGCCGGTCCCACGACCACCCGGCCGCCCTGGTGGAGGCCCTCGGGCTGCCGGGATCGGGCCTGCTGCGCGACGAACTCGACGACAGCGTCGCCTCGTTGGCCCTGTCCCGGGCGGGCGCCGCGGGCCTGGCGGGCCACGGCGGCCGGCCGCCGACCCTCGCCTCCTTCGAGCAGGGCGTCGTCGACGGCCATCCCTACCACCCGTGCTGCCGCAGCCGTCCCGGCTTCTCCGTGGCCGAGCAACTGGCCTACGGGCCCGAGCACCGGCCCGTCGTCGCCCTCGACCTCGTCGCCGTCCCGGCCGCCCGCTCCCTGGTCACGGGCGTCTGGCCGGACCGGTTCCGCGACGGCGACCGGGTCCTGCTGCCCGTCCACCCCTGGCAGACCCGGCACATCCTGCCCGCCCTGGGGCTGCGCCCGTACGCCGAGGCCGCGGTCCCCACCCGGCCGCTGATGTCGGTGCGCACCCTCGCCCCGCTCGACGGCGGGCCGCATCTGAAGACGGCGCTGAGCATGCGGATGACCTCGGCCGTCCGCGACATCTCGGCCCGCTCGGTGACCGACAGCGAGCCGCTGTCCGCGCTGCTGGACGAGCTGACCCTGCGGCTCGGCGGCGGCACGCTGCGCGTCACCCGCAACCTCGCGGCGGTCGCCGCCGTCGTCGGCGGTGAGGCCAGCCCCGACCTCGCGGCGCTGCTGCGGGAGTCCCCGTCCGGTTTCGCCGACCCGGCGGCCGGGCAGAGCGTGCTGCCCGTCGCCGCGCTCACCGGGCGGCCCGCCGACGGCGGGCCGCCCCTGCTCCGCTCACTGCTCACGGCCGCGGGACCGGGCGCCCCGCACGACGGCACCGCCTGGCTCACCGCCTTCGCCCGGCTCGCGCTGCCGGCCATGCTGCGGCTGCTGTCCCAGGGCGTCGCCCTGGAGGCGCACGGGCAGAACCTCCTGGTCGTCCTCGACCGGCACGCCCGCCCGCTGCGGCTGGTCTACCGCGACCTGGCCGACGTCCGGATCAGCCCGGCCCGCCTCGCCCGGCACGGCATCACCGTGCCCCCGCTCGGCCGGGGCCTGAGCGACGACCCCGCGGTCCTGCACGCCAAGCTCTACGGCTCCCTGGTCGCCACCACGTTCGGCAGCCTCGTCTCCGCGCTCGGCGAGGCCCATCGCCCCACCGAGGCACGGCTGTGGGCCGCGGTGCGCACCGAGGCCGCCCGTGCCTTCGACGCCCTTCCCGCCACGGCGGACACCCGCACCGACCGCGCGGCCCTGCTCGCCGCCCCCGAACTCCCCGTCAAGGCGCTCACCTTGATGCGGCTGGAGACCTCCGCGAGCGGCGACCACTGGACCGGCCTGCCCAACCCCCTGCGCTGACCACCCGATCCGGCGGCCGGAGCTGGGCATCGGGCCGGGGTCAGGCCCTCGGCCTGAGGGAGCCGTCGTCCAGGAGCCATTCGCGATGCAGGGCGCCGAGCGGGACGCGCTGCTCCATGAGCGGGGTGCCGAAGACGCCCAGGCGCAGTTGCAGCGCCCCGGTGAGGTCCACACCGCCGTACAGCCTCCAGGCCAGGGCCGCGGAGCCGGCGCTGCCCCGGGACGCGGCGCCGGCCGTGGCCTCACCGCGCAGGTAGGGCGCGAGGTCGGCGGTGACGCCCACGGCCCCGTACAGGCCGACGCTCGCCTCGGCGCCGACCGTGGCCTTGACCCGGCCGGTGGCGGTCAGCGCGGCGCGGACCGGGGTGCTCGTCATGTCGGCCGCGGTGACCGGTCGCCAGCCCGCGGTCCGCTCGTAGTCGCCGCCGAGGCGGAATCCGCCCTTGAGGTCCTGCCGTACGTCGACGCTCACCGTGCCGTCCGCCTCGACCTGGAGGTAGCAGGTCAGGTCGAGGTTGACGACCACCGGGACCGGCCCGACCTGGATGACCGGGTCCGCGTGCAGCCTGGCGAAGGGCACCCGCAGCGGCCGGCCGCCTTCCGCCGGGACGGCTGCCCGGCCGCGCACCTCCCAGCCGGAGGTCCACCGTCCCGACAGGCCGAGGAACGCGGCGTCGGGCGAGAGCGCCGGACCGCCGTCGTAGGAGAACTCGACCTCGGGCACGACCTCGACGTAACCGGACACCCGCAGGCCCGCGGCGGGCACCCCGCCCTCCGCGCCGACGTCCAGGCGCAGGCTGCCCAGGGGCAACTGGGCACCGCCCGGGCCGGTCGTACGGCTGCCCGGCGTGGCCCGGGAGACCTCGACGTCCGCCACCAGGGGCTCGACGTCCACCTCCGCGGGGTCGACCGGCACGGTGCCCTCGGCCTTGTCCCCGCCGAGCAGGGCGCTCATCGTGGCGGGCGCCGTCTCGACCCGGGTCCGTGTGCCGTCGCCGTCCAGGACGCGGGTGACCTCGGCCAGCAGCCCGTCGGGGGCGCCCGGGGCAGGACCGCTGGCGATCACGTCGCCGGTTCGCGGCGCCTCGGCGGCGGAGATGACGGCCCGCCGGGTCCTGCCGTCGTACGAGGCGACCTTGAGCGCCGCCCGCCGGGCGCGCCCGTCGCCGCCGGCCCGGGCGACGGCGGTCGAGGTGTTCGTGGGCGCCGCCCTGACGGCGAGGTCGTGGGACGGCGCGGCCTGGACGCCGGCCGCGGCCCGCGCGGTAGCGGACGGCGGTGCGGCCGGGGCGGGGGTGACGGCCGAGGGGGCGGCGGCCGAGCACCCGGCGAGCAGCAGGGAGACGGCCGCGGCGGCGGCTAAGCGGACGTGCCTGGAGGCGGATGCGCGCATGGAGGGTCCTCGGAGCGTGTGGTGGGGGGTACGCACGGCAGAGAGGGCAACCCGCGACTTACCGGCGGGTAACAACCGCCCTGAGCATCCCACGTGGCCCGGGCGCCCCGTGGCGGATCCACCCCCGGCCCTGCCATGACCTCGGTCACACGCCACGCCCCCCGCCCCGGCCGCGGACGTTGTCGGTCCCGCCCCCTACCGTGGCCGCCATGTCCGAACCGTCCGACACCCCGCAGTCCTTCACGACGTTGTGGACCAACGACCTCTGCCGCCGGCTGACGCGCGACGGCTACACCGGACGCCCGCTCCGCGTCCTGTTCGGCGGCCCGCACCAGTCCCTGCCCAGCTTCCGGCTCGCGGGCGTACGGCCCGGCGACCGCGTCTTCCCGCTGCGCGTCCACCGGACCAGGCTCCATGTGCTGGGCCGCCTGGAGGTGGCACGGATCATCCCGTACGAGGAGGCCGCGGACGAGCTGGCGAAACTGCCCGACTGGTCGCCGCTGGAGGGCGGTTGCGTGTCCGAGGTGCTGGTCGGCCCACCCGGCACCCCGCTCGACTTCGGCACCACCGTCCCCGGCGAGCTGCTGGAACGGCTCACCTACCGCTCGCGCCGCGCCGAACGCCGGCTGCGGTTCGTCGAGGACGGCCGTCTGATGCGGTCGGTCGGCCTCCAGGGCGTCTACCGGCTCGCACCCGGGTCGGCCGCCGAACTCGACCGCCTCGTCGCGACGGCCGCCGCACCCACCGCCGGTCCCGCCGAGGTGACCGTCAGCCCCGGATGACGCCCGCCGCCCGCGCCGCCGCCAGCCACTGCGGGAACTCCTCCATCAGCGCCGCGTACAGCTCGGCGTCCGACGCCGCCGCGGGCTCCTCCCCGGCGGCGTGGAAACCGGCGTTGTCCACCACCCGCTTGGCGGGCACCGGGAGTTCGTCCAGCTTGCGCAGGAAGTCGAAGTCCTTGCCCTCCGGATCCCCGAAGCCGACGAACTGCCAGAAGAGCGGCAACCCGGCCGCGGAGCACAGCAGCCGCTCGGCGGCCGTGCGTGAGGAAGGACCGCCGTCCGTCTGGAAGATGACGAACGCGGGCTGCGTCGCGCCGGACGCCCGGTAGTGGTCGATCACCGCCTGCATCGCCAGGTGGTAGTTGGTGCGGCCCATGTGGCCGTAGCTGTCGTGGAGCGCGTTGATCCGCCCCTCGTAGCCGTCGAGGCCGATCTCGGCGACGCCGTCCACCTCTGTGGAGAAGAAGACCACCGGCACGGCCCCGTCGTCGTCGAGGTTCGCCGCGAGCCCCAGGGCCTGCTCGGCCAGCCGCTGCACCGTGCCGTCCCGGTAGTGCCGCCGCATGCTGCCGGACCGGTCCAGCACCAGGTACACCGCGGCCCGTTCCCCCGCGACCCCGGCCTTCTCCAGCGACACCCGGGCACCCTTGTACAGGCTCACCAGCCCGGGCGCCGCCGCCTGCACCTTCTCCAGACCGATGGCCATTGCGCCCCGCCCCCTCACGCTCGCGCTTCCTCTTCCGCCCCGATCGTGCCACCCCACCCGCCCGGGGTCACCGGTCAGGTGACGCTCCACAGCCGCCGGTAGAAGGCGGTCCGCTCCGGATCGGGGGCGATGCCGTACGCGTCCAGGAGCGCGTCCTCCCAGCCGGGGCCGTAGTTCCACTCGGTGCTCCAGGTGGCGACGGCCAGGTCCGCCCAGCGGTCGGCCAGCCCGAGGGCGCCCATGTCGACGTGGCCCGACCAGGTCCCGTCCTCCCCGAGCAGCGTGTTGGGCGCGCAGGGGTCGCCGTGGCACACCACGAGCCGCTCGACGGGCGGCGCCGGCGGCAGGTCCCCCGGCACGTCCCTGCCCGACCGCCGGGCGCGTTCCAGGCGGGTGCCGACGGACCAGTCGTACGGGCAGCGGTCCACGGGCAGCCGCTCGTGCAACGCGCGCAGCCCGGCTCCCAGCGCACGCACCGCGGTGCCGGGATCCGCCGTCCAGCGCGGGCTGACGGCACTCTCCCCGGGCAGCCCGCGCGTCACCAGCCAGGCCCCGTCCCCGTCCGCCCCGTGCTCCAGGACGGGCGGCACGGGTGTGAAGCGGCCCGCCCACTCCAGGCGCTCCGCCTCGGCCCCCAGATCCAGCCCCGAGCCCGCCGGCGCCCACTTGGCGAACAGCCGGTCCTCCCCCGCTCCCAGCCGGAACGTCACCCCGCCCGCCTCGTTCCGCCACACGGGCAGCGGCGTCCGCTCCCCCGCCAGCGCCCCGATCGGCGCGGGCACCTCCACCTCGCCGTCCGGCGGCCTCGAAATCCCCACCGTCGCATGCTCCCCCCGAACCCCGCCGAAGGCCAGCCCATTTCCCGCGGCCGGGGCGTCCGGCGGGAGTGCCCTACGCGGCCCGGCGCGTGGTCGTGGGTCGCGACGAGGTGGCCAGTGCCGCCAGGCAGGCGGCCACCACCGGCACCGCGATCAGCAAGGCGGCCAGCAGCCCCCAGGGGACCACGATGAGCACGTGCTCGGTGATCCGGGGCGCGGTGCCCTCGTCGAGCTGCCGTTGGTGGAAGGCCAGCATGATGCGCCGGTCGACCAGGCGGAGGCCGATGGCCGGGACGATCCCGGTCACGGCGCCCAGCACCACGCCTGTGGCGGCCACGACGGCGCATTGGAAGGCGCTGAGCAGTCGGCGGATCCCGGGCGGCGCGCCGACGGCGGCGAGCGTGGCCAGGTCGGTCTCGGCGTCGGCGCGTGCCAGGCCGGTCGCGGTTCCGGCGGCGCCGAGCGTGATGACCGCGGCGAAGATCCCCAGCGCCAGCGGCACGACGTCGGTCGGGTCGTCGGGGCCCTCCTCCAGATGGAACCGGACGTCGGCTCCGGTGTCGTCGAGGGCCTGCTGCGTCATCTGCCGCTGCGTGTCGGTCGGCGGGTGCGTGGTGGTGAAGTAGGCGCCGAACGGCACCGTCCCGACGTGCGCCGACCTGGCCGCCGCCCGGGGTACGACCATGTCCACGCCGCCCCGCCAACGCTCGCCGCGAGCACCTGCCGTGCGAAGGTGCGCTCCATGAAGGCCCGTTCGCAACCCTCGGCCCGGGCCCCGCGCCACCGGGGAACACACGACCCGCGAAGACACCTGCGCCGACGCAGGCGTATTCGCTGGCGAAGGCAGCACATCATCGGGTAAGCAAGGAGCGGCGGCCCGGAATCGAGGGTCCGCCGGCGCGCCCTGGGTGCGCCGCAGCAGCAGCATGCGAAGGACGAACACCGTGGCATCTGGCGTCGTGAAGTGGTTCAACGCGGAGAAGGGCTTCGGCTTCATCGAGCAGGACGGGGGAGGGCCGGACGTGTTCGCCCACTACTCGAACATCGCCGGCAACGGCTACCGCGAGCTCACGGAGGGTGAGCACGTCACCTTCGACGTGACGCAGGGACAGAAGGGCCCGCAGGCGGAGAACATCGTCCGCGGCTGACGGGCCCCTGCCCCGCGCACTGAGTCACGCCACCCGCGGTGGCGCCGACCCCAGGCGCGGCGGCCCGGCAGACCGCAACTCGGTCTGCCGGGCCGTGTCCGCCGGGCGTGTCCGCCGGCCGGGGACGACTCAGGACACGCTCTTGTAGGCCTTCCAGCCCGTCGCGATCTTCACGCGGGCGGCGAAGGTGCCCTTGCCGTGACCGGTCTGCCGGTAGAGGACGCCGGCGGTGTCCCGGGCCACCAGGTCGGCCTTGCCGTCGCCCGTGATGTCACCGACGCCGACGACCGCGTTGTACGTGGCGCCCCAGTCCTTCGCGACCAGGACCCGGGCCTTGAACGCGCCCTTGCCGTCGCCCTCGTAGCGCCACAGCTCGTTGGACTTGTCCTGGGCCAGCAGATCGCCGAACCCGTCCCCGTTCAGATCGCCCGCGCCGATGAGCCTCTTGTACTCGTCCCACGACGCCCGGATCCGCTTGCCCGCCGCCAGCTTCCCACCGCTCGTCGCGGCGAACAGGTAGATGTCTCCGTTGGAGGACTTGCGCGCGATCAGATCGGCACGGCCGTCGCCCGTCACGTCCCCCGGCGAGGTCAGCACGTTGTACTGCTGGAAGCCGGTGCCCAGGGAGGTGTACGGCGTTGACGTCGTGACCGCCTTGCCGCAGCCCGGCTTGTACGCCCGCACGGTGCCGCTGCTGAAGCGCACGATCACGTCGTTGCACCGGTCACCGCTCACGTCGCCGTAGGGGACCGCGGTGATGCCGGCGGGCCACCCGGCGCCCGAGAGCGTGCCCGAGAACTTCCCGGCGCCGTTGCCCTTCTGGAAGGCGAGGGTGCCGGAGGAGGTGAGCGTCAGCAGCTCGCCGAAGCCGTCACCGCCCGCGAAGTCCCGTCGTACGGCTGCTCCACCGCTCAGCTTCACGCTTCCGGAGGTCGTCAGTGCCGCGCCGGCGCCGTCGGCGGGGACGGCGCTGAGCGTCCAGGTGTAGGCGCCGTTGGCCAGCAGGGCACCCTTGGCGTCCCGGCCGTCCCAGACGGCGCTGATCGTGGCCCGGGCCGCGCCCCCGCTCACCGTCCGCACCACCGCGCCGGTCGCCTTGCGCTTGAGCACCAGCTTCCACGACGCGGCGGGCTTGGAGAGCCACCACTTCCCGCGCCAGCCCACGGGGGTGGAGTCGGTGTCGACGGTCGTGCCGACCTGCGCGTCCGGCACGCTCAACGCGGACGCGGGTACGGCGACGTTGAGCACGTGGACGTTCTGGGCGGTGTCGGTGTAGGCGACGTAGCCGGTGTACGGGTCCACCGACCAGGAGACGGAGTTGCCCGCGAGCGTCCGCTTCACCACGGTGCCGGTGTGGACGTCGTACAGCGTCAGGACACCGTCGCTCTCACGCGAGACGACGAAGCCGTCGCCGAGTCGTTGGACGCCCGTGTAGGGCAGCGCGACCTGCTTCTTGGTCACCGTGTCGTAGACGCCGACCTTGACCGTGTCCCCGCTCGGGCACGCCCAGCGCACCCAGCGGCCCACCGCCGCCAGGGCCGCGCTGTCGGAGCAACCCGTCAGGGAGAAGCTGGTGATCCGTGCGCCGGTACGGAGGTCCTGGGCGGCCACGCCCGTCGTCCCCGTCGGCGTCCACAGGGTGCGTCCCCACAGGGCCCAGCGCGACCCCTCCGGGAGCTTGCGCAGCACGCTGCCGGTGTCCAGGTCGGTGAAGTTGTAGTTGTCCTTGCCCTGCCGGTACCAGACGACCGCCGTCCGGCCGGAAGCGGCACTGAGTGCGACGTCCTCGGGGCCGGAGAAGCCGGTGGCGCGCTCGGTCACCGCGCTCGCCGGGCCGTCGCCCGTGGCGTAGAGGCTCTGCGCGTCGGCCTCGCCGGCGTTCGCGAAGCCGGTGTAGACGACGCGCCCGTCGCCGGTGGCCTTGATCAGCGGGCACCCGGTGGTGCAGTTGCTGTGCCGGCGCGCGACGGGGGCCACCTGCCGCCGCTCGCCGTACGTCACCTGGGTGGTGCCGCCGAGGTCACGGCTGTAGAAGGCGGTCAGGCCGTTGCCGTTCTCCAGCGTGACGAGCCGTCCGTTGGACACCGCCACCTGCTCGACGGCCATGGGCACGGGCGGCAGGCCGGTGATGCGCGTGGCCTTCGGACGCCCGTCGGCATCGGCGGTGATCCTCCCGATCCCGTAGTCGGTGGCCGACTCGCCTCCCGCGAAGACCAGGCTCCCGTCCGGGGCCGGGACCGCCGTCGCGGACGCACGGGTGACGAGAGGGCGCTCGGCAGAGCCGTCGAAGGGCAGGGCGGACAGCCGCCACACGGCCGTCGCCGAGTCCGCCACGCCGTACTCCGGCACATGGCGCGCCACGACGAGGGCGTCCCCCACCGTGCCCAGGACCTTGGCGTCGTCGGACAGCGCGACGGTGTGCGCGGGAGCGTCCCAACTGCCGCGCGCGTAGGCCGCCACCGTGCCCGACGCCCGGCTCAGGACGTACCGCGAATCGATCACCGGGGTCGAGTCGGCGACGCCGGCGGGAAGGAGGACCGCCTTGCCCGTGGCCACGTCGACCCAGGCGTAGGAGCCGGTGGAGGTGCCGGGGAGGGAGACGAACAGCAGGAATCCGTCACTGGACCCGTGCGGGAAGAGGGGAAAGACCGCGCCTTCCGGAAGCCCGGTGACCGGGACGTCCACCGTGGTGCCGTGGTCGTCGTGCAGGAGGTGCAGTCCGGTGTGCTCCCCGTTGGTGTTCTGGACGCTGAGGACGGTCCGTCCGTACGTCTGCATGTAGTACTGCTCGCCGGGCACGGTGACGGTGTCCACGGTGCCGTCCGTCATGTCCCGCAGGACGACGTGGTGCTGGTACTCCAGGGCGACGACGTCCGAGGTGCCGGAGGTGCCGAACGAGGCCGGGCCGTGTCGTCCCGGGTCGTCCATCTGCACCCGGGTACCGTCGTTGCGGGTCCACCACAGGGCTCCGCGCGCCGAGACGGAGCGGTACTCGAGGAACCCGGAGACACCTGCGCTCTGCAGCGAGGCCCGCTGCGGCATCGAACGGGGCTCGGCCGGGATGACCGTCTCCTGCGAGGTCGCGGCCCGGGCCGGCGTCGGCGGCGGACCGTAGCCCACGGCAACCGCGCACGCCACGGCGGCAGTCACGGCGGCGATACGGACGAGGGCACGTCTGGCCACCCGTTCCTCCTGGAAGTCACGAAGAAAGCGGAGCGGCACAGCGGCAGCCGTGTCGCGGCGCTCCCGCGCCGCGCGATTCCCCAAGCCCCCCGGCTTGTACCCCCCACGCAATTGTCAAGGACCGTAACAGTCGCCCCAGCAGCCCCGGAAGCCGCGGCAGCACACGAACGGGCCCGGCGGATGATGTTCACCCACCGGGCTCTTTCCGTTCCATCGGCGTCAGCCCTTCCGCCTCCGGCGCGGCTCGCCGGGTGGGAAACCCGCGAACCGGGGCCCGAACGCCGGGATCCCGACCCGACGGTGACCGTCGGGTCGGGATCCCGTGCGTTGTGGACCTGAGGGGATTCCCTCTGCGCACCGGGATTCCCCCCGGACTCCCCGCCCGTTCCGGCACGAGAGTGGCACGGCCTCCGCGCTGGTGACCCCCTCGATGCTGAATCCGCCGCTATGCGACTTCCGGCGGCACGGGAGTGGCCTGGTGGTAGTACATCCGCCACTGCGCTCCGCTGCCCCGCTTGCGCCAGAGTGAGCTGCGGCGGGCCCGCCGACCGTTGATCGTCGTCTCGTACGTGAGGTGCACCAGTCCGGGAGCCAGGACGACCCCCGTGACGTCCGTGGGCTCGTAACGGGGACCGTCTTCGGAGCTGCCTTCCATGTCCGACAACTCGGCCAGCATGTGCGCATAGGTCCATCGCCGGCCCGAGGAGCCGACCTCGACGAACTCAGGGTCGAGCAGTTGCCCGGTCAGGGACCGCGACGCCCGCACGATGGGATCCATGAGACGCAGCTCGCCCGCTATCGCCTCGCTCACCTCGTCTGGTTCATCGCTCACGCACGCATCATTGCTCAGGTAGTCAGGTGCCGCGCAACTGGCGTGCTGCTGCACTTCGCTGCCGTACGGCACGACAAAGCCCCTGCCGGATCTCTCCGACAGGGGCTTCGAGCTGTTGTGGACCTGAGGGGATTCGAACCCCTGACCCCCTCGATGCGAACGAGGTGCGCTACCGGACTGCGCCACAGGCCCTTGCAACGAGGAAAACTCTAGCATCCCGGCGGGGGTGCTCCGCGCCCCCGGGTGCGGGGAGGTCACTCGTTGGCGGCGCGGGGGCGGTCGCGGTCGGCGTGCTGGTCGAACAGGGGGGTGCGGGAGCGGTCGCGGGAGCGGCGCGGGGTGACCGGGGCGGTGGAGAAGGTCGGCCGCGGGGCCGGGACTTCCCAGGTGTCCTCGGTGGGGACGCGCTGCTGGTCGACCCACTCGGCGTGGTCGGTCTGCTCCACGAGGGCGCGCCGGTCGGCCGTCGCGGGCTCCTCGGCGGGCGGTGCGGGCTCCACCACGTCGTGCGCGTCGAGGGGGGCGGGCTCGCGGGTCGTACGGGCCTCACGCAGCCGCTTGGCGGCGTCGGCGGCGCGGCGCTGGTCGAGCTTGACCACGAACCGGCGGCGTTCCTGGGCGCGCAGGTAGGCGATGTAGAACGTGAGCAGCACGGCGGGCGCGGCCGGGGCCCAGAGGAAGGCGACGCCGCCGACGGCGGCGACGATCATGCCCGCGGTGAAACCCAGGAAGAGCAGCGTGATGGTGCGGCGACGGGCGGCGAGCACCTTGGCCCGCGGATTGGGCTTCTTCGACTTCCCGGACTTCGCCTGACCGCCCTGCTTCGCCTGCTTCGCCTTCTTCCCCGACGCGCCCGCCTGGCCGCTCTGCCGGGACGTCGGCTTCACTTCCGTCGCGGGCACGGCAAGGGCCCGGACGTCGACCGCGGGCTCCGCCTCGGCCTCCGATTCCGGGTCCTCCGTCTTGGCGTACCTGCGCTCCAGTGCCGCACGTCCGGACAACAGCCGGATGGCGGTGCTGAAGCGTTCCGTCGGGCGCGCTTCGTTGAGCTCGTCCTGCCTACGGAGCCACATCGGCACCAAGTAGGCAGCCCAGGCCCCGACGATGACTGCGTAGATGAGGCCGCTGCTGCTCACGCATCACACGGTAGGGGGGTTCGCGACAGGGCATACGCAATTTGGCGCGGTGTGTCGCACGATCTGGCTGATACTCCGAAATTTTTTTCTGATTGCGTTCAAGTCGGAGTCGGATCCGCGGCTATTTTCGAACAGATATTTTATTTGTGAGCCGTGCCAGGTCGGGCCTGGTGCCAGCGGTGGAGCATTCCCTCCGGCACCTCCTCCGCCGTCAACGCGAAGACCAGATGGTCACGCCAGGCTCCGTCGATATGGAGATAGCGGGGGCGCAGGCCTTCCTCGCGGAAGCCGAGTTTCTCCACCACCCGCCGGCTCGGCATGTTCTCCGGCCGGATGCAGACCTCGATGCGGTGCAGTCCCACCGCGCGGAAGCAGTGGTCGGCGGCGAGCGCGACCGCGGTGGGCATGACCCCGCGGCCGGCCACGGCCTCGTCGACCCAGTAGCCGACGTGGGCGCTGCACATGGAGCCCCAGGTGATGCCGGCGACGGTGAGCTGTCCGGCGAGCCGTCCCTGGTAGTCGATGACGAACGGCATCATGCGGCCCGCGGCGGCCTCGTGGCGCAGATGGCGGACCATCTGCCGGTAGGTGGGCCGCTGGGTGAGGTGGCCGGGGGGCGCCGGGGGCACGGTGGCCTCCCATGGGCGCAGCCATTCGCGGTTGCGCCGGTTCACCTCGCGCCAGGCCCGCTGGTCGCGCATCCTTATCGGGCGGAGGAGGACGTCCCCGTCCGCCAGCTCGGTCGGCCAGGACCCGTTCAGCTCGGTCTCCCAGACGTAGGGTGGTCGCCGCCGTGGATCTGCTCGACGGCATGGACGAGGATCGGGGCCAGGACGGCCAGGCCGTCCTTGACGCCCCCGGTCGACCCCGGGAGGTTCACCACCAGGGTGCGCCCGGCGACACCGCAGACGCCACGGGACAGGGCGGCGGTGGGCACCTTCTCGCGGCCCGCGGCCCGGATGGCCTCGGCGACACCGGGGACCTCGTAGTCCAGGACGGCGCGGGTGACCTCCGGGGTGCGGTCGGTGGGCGAGATGCCGGTGCCGCCGGTGGTGACGACGACGTCGTACCCCCCGGCCACGGCTTCCCGCAGCGCGCTGCCGACCGGCTCGCCGTCCGGGACGACGCGCGGGCCGTCGACCGTGAAGCCCATGTCCCGCAGCCCGGCGACGATCAGCGGGCCGCCCCGGTCCTCGTAGACCCCGGCGGCCGCGCGGTTGGACGCGGTGATCGCGAGCGCCCTCATCGGCTGCGGCTCCAGTCCCCGGACTTGCCGCCGGTCTTCTCCTCGACCCGTACGTCCGTGATGACCGCGGCCTTGTCGACGGCCTTGACCATGTCGACGACCGTGAGCGCGGCGACGCTCACCGCCGTGAGGGCCTCCATCTCGACGCCGGTGCGGTCGGTCGTCCTCACGGTGGCCGTGATGTCCACGGAGGAGTCGCCCACGACCAGGTCGACCTTCACCCCGGAGACCGCCAGCGGGTGGCAGAGCGGGATGAGGTCGGGGGTGCGCTTGGCGCCCATGATCCCGGCGATGCGCGCGGTGGCGAGGGCGTCGCCCTTGGGCACCCCCTCGCCGCGCAGCAGCTCGATGACGCGGGGCGACACCAGGACCCGGCCGGTGGCGCGGGCGGTACGGGCGGTGACGTCCTTCTCCGAGACGTCGACCATGCGGGCCGCCCCCGCCTCGTCGATGTGCGTCAGATGCTGCTGTTCTGTCATCGGTACGGCACTCCCACTGCTCGCCGCGTGCTCGCGTGGGCAGTAACGGTACCCGCTCAGTCGAGCAGCACGACCTCGACCTCCGAGCCCGCCGCGACCTCCGTCGTGTCCTCGGGCACCACGATCAGCGCGTTCGCGTGGGCGAGCGCCTTGACCAGGTGCGATCCGGCCCCGCCCACGGGGGTGACCCGGCCGGTGGAGGGGTGGTAGCGGCCGCGCAGAAACTGCCGCCTGCCCTTGGGCGAGGAGGTCAGTCCGCCCTCGCAGACGGCCTGCACGGTCGTCCGGAAGACCGGCTCCACGCCCATGAGGGTGCGGATCGCGGGCCGGACGAACAGCTCGAAGGAAACGTAGGCGCTGACCGGGTTGCCGGGCAGGGCGAGCAGCGGGGTGCGCTCGGGCTCCGGCGGCGCGGCGTCCGCGTCCTCACCGCCGCCCTCCGCCTCGCTGCGCGCGCCGACGTCGATGAAGCCGAAGCCCTGCGGCTTGCCGGGCTGCATCGCCAGCTTGCGGAACTCGATCTCCTCGCCGAGCGCCTCCTTCACCACGTCGTACGCGCCGACGCTGACGCCTCCGCTGGTGACCACGAGGTCCGCCCGGATCAGCTGGTCCTCGACGGTGGCCCGGAAGGTCTCGGCGTCGTCCGCGACCGCGCCCACCCGGTAGGACTGGGCGCCGGCCTCGCGGGCGGCGGCCGTGAGCATGAAGCTGTTGGAGTCGTGGATACGGCCCGGGCCCAGCTCCTCGCCGGGCGGGACCAGCTCACTGCCGGTGGAGACCACGACCACCCGCGGCCGGGGCCGCACCCGTACGGTGGCCCGGCCGACGGCGGCGAGCAGGGCGATCTGCGGCGGGCCCAGCACCGTGCCGGCGCTGAGCGCCAGCTCACCCGCGGCGACGTCGCTGCCCCGGGCGCGGACGTGGTCCCCCGGCCCCACGGGCCGGTAGACCCTGACCTCGCCGCCCACGGCGTCGGGGCTCCGGCTCGCGGCCGGCATGCCGACGACCGGAGCACCGCCGGTGCCGCCGTCGGTCCACTCGACGGGGACGACGGCCTCGGCACCGGGGGGCAGCGGGGCGCCGGTCATGATCCGGGCGGTCTGCCCGGGCCCCACGGTGGGCAGTTCGCCGCTGCCGGCCGCCACGTCACCGATGACGGTGAGCACGGCCGGATGTGATGCGTCGGCGCCCTGGGTGTCGGTGGTGCGGACCGCGTAGCCGTCCATCGAGCTGTTCGCGAAGGGCGGCAACGCGACCGGCACCATCACGTCCTCGACGAGGACGCACCCCTGTGCGTCGAGGAGTTGCAGCTCGATGGGTTCCAGCGGCTTCAGCTGCCGCAGGATGTTGTCGAGGTGCTCCGAGACGGACCAGACGCGGTCGGCCGTGCCACTGCTCAAGCTTGCATCTCCTCGCTGACATACGTGCGCAGCCAGGACCGGAAGTCCGGGCCCAGGTCATCACGTTCGCATGCCAGTCGGACAATCGCACGCAGGTAGTCGCCACGGTCTCCGGTGTCGTAGCGCCGGCCGGTGAAGATGACACCGTGCACGGGGCCGTCCGGGCCGTCCTGCTGGGCCAGTTCGCGCAGCGCGTCGGTCAGCTGGATCTCACCGCCGCGGCCCGGCTGGGTCTTGCCGAGCACCGCGAAGACCGCCGGGTCCAGCACGTAGCGCCCGATGACGGCGTAGGCGGAGGGGGCCTCGCCCGGCGCGGGCTTCTCGACGAGGTCGGTCACGCGGACCACGTCGCCGTCGGAGGTGGGGGCCACGGCGGCGGAGCCGTAGAGGTGGATCTGGCTCGGGTCGACCTCCATCAGCGCGACGACGCTGCCGCCGTGCTGCTCCTGCACCTCGATCATGCGGCCGAGCAGCGGGTCCCGGGGGTCGATCAGGTCGTCGCCGAGCAGCACCGCGAAGGGCTGGTCGCCGACGTGCGGCTCGGCGCAGAGCACGGCGTGGCCGAGGCCGCGCGGGTCGCCCTGGCGAACGTAGTGCATGGTGGCGAGGTCGCTGGACTCCTGGACCCTCGCCAGGCGGGCCTCGTCGCCCTTGGCGGTCAGCGCCGACTCGAGCTCGTAGTTGCGGTCGAAGTGGTCCTCGAGCGGACGCTTGTTCCGGCCTGTGATCATGAGGACGTCGGAGAGGTTCGCGGCGACGGCCTCCTCCACGACGTACTGGATGGCGGGCTTGTCCACCACCGGCAGCATTTCCTTGGGAGTCGCCTTCGTGGCGGGCAGGAACCGGGTGCCGAGACCGGCGGCAGGGATCACAGCCTTGCTAATCCGGGTACGTGCGTGCGTCATGGGACAACGATAACCGCTGTATATGAGGTGAAGATGAAGTTGCGGTTGCTTGATGGGGATAGGCGGCGGTTGCGCGTCAAATGAGTGACAAAAACGTTAGCAAGAGGGAGTTGCGGGAGCACCTCCTCCAGGTGAGACGCGGGTTGACGGCCCGTGAACGCACGGTGGCCGAGCGGGCGATCGCGCAACACGCCCTGGATCTGCCTGAATTGTCAGGCGCCCGGACGGTGGCGGCCTATGTGTCGATGGGCGGCGAGCCCGGCACCCGCACGCTGCTCGACGTGCTGCGCGAGCGCGGGGAGCGGGTGCTGCTGCCGGTCCTGCTGCCGGACAACGACCTGGACTGGGCCCCGTACGAGGGCCCCGGCGGCCTGGTGCGGACCGCCCGCGGACTGTACGAGCCCACCGGCCCCCGGCTCGGCCCGGCCGCGGTGACCGGGGCGAACGCGGTCCTGCTCCCCGGGCTGGCCGTCGACGGCCGAGGGCTGCGGCTGGGCCGCGGCGGGGGCTCGTACGACCGGGTCCTGGCCCGGCTGGACACGGCGGGGGTGACGCCCGCTCTGGTGGTGCTGCTGTACGCGCACGAGGTGCTGGACCGGGTGCCCGACGAGCCGCACGACCGGCCGGTCGACGCGGTGGTCACCCCCGAGGGCGTACGGCGCTTCGGGGACGGCTGAGGGGGGCGGACGAGGGAGCGGCGGACGGCTGAGGGGGGCGGGCCCGACGGCCCGCCCCCCTCCCGTGCTGGTCCTCGCACGCCGCCCGTGCGGGCTACGGGGTCAGCGCGAGGGTGTCCTCCGTGGCCCCGTCGACCCGCTGCTTGGTGAAGACCCACGGCAGCAGCTCGCCCTTGGCCCACTTGGTGGTCTGGTCGGTGTAGTGCGAGCTGTAGGCGTGGCCCGAGGCTCCGGTCAGGTTGATCCACCGGGACTTGTCGAAGTCGTCGAGCGAGACCACCATCCGCATCGACGGCACCCAGACGACCTCGTAGCCGCCGGCCGCGTTCCAGCCGGTCGCGTTGACCGCGGCCTCACCGCCGCCGAGCTGCCACGGGCCGCGGTTGAGCAGCCACCGGACGACCGCGGGACCGCCGGTGCCCAGGGTCTGGTTGCGCAGGTCCAGCGTGTGGAGGCGGCCCCAGCTCCAGGTGTCGATGTTCTTGCCGAGCTTCGCGGTCAGCTCGTAGCGGGCGTCCTTCATGGCCTGGGCGAGCAGCTCGTCGCGGGTGGTGCGGGTCCGGCCGCTGTCCTTGTCGTAGAAGGCCGTGGGGGAGGTCGTCCACCACGGGTTGTCCTCGTCGTCGAGGATCGAGCGCACGACCTCGAACCAGCGGTCGCCGCCGTCCGGCTGCGCCTGGTCCGCGGCGCGCCGGCCGCACTCGCGCACCAGCTTGGACGTGCCGTCGAGGTCGTCGACCGGGCCGGACCGGTCGGCGGCCGGGACGGTCAGGCACTGGCCCTCGGGGCGCAGCTCCTTGGGCAGCTTGTTGCCGAAGGCCAGCTTGAGGACGTTGCGCCAGACGGCGTTGAAGTAGGCCGCGGGGGCGGAGTCGGAGTCCTGGTTGTAGTCCCAGCCCTCCAGCAGCTTCTGGGCGTTGCGGACGTAGTCGTCCTTGTCGTCCTTGATGTCGATCTTGAGCAGGTACGGCACCAGGAGCTTGGCGATCTCACTGCTGTTGTCGCCCTGCATCTCCTGCATGTCGTCCATGGAGACCAGGCCGCCGTCCTTGATCTTGGACTGGACCAGGTCGTTGATCCGCTGGCTGCGGGTGCCGTAGCCCCAGTCCCGGGTGAGCAGGTAGGGGTACTCGTCCTGGTCGACCACGGCCTGGTTGGCGGTGACGATGTAGCCGCGCGTGGGGTCGTGATCGTACGGCATCGCGGAGAAGGGGATCCACTTCTTCCACTGGTACCGCGGGTCCCAGCCGGGGGCCGGGTAGGTGCCGTCGTAGCCGCTGGCGCGGACCGGGATCCGGCCGGGGGCCTGGTAGCCGATGTGGCCGTGGGCGCCCTTGTTGTCGGCGTAGATCAGGTTCTGGGACGGGACGGCGAAGTCGCGGGCGGCGGTCCGGAACTGGGCCCAGTCGGTCGCCGTGTCGAGCTCGAAGACCGCGTCCATGGTGTTGGACGCGTCCAGCGCCGTCCAGCGCAGGGAGACCGCGTAACCCTCGCCGCGGTCGGGCGCGGAGTTCGGCACCGGGGCGCGGTCGCCGACGGTGCGCAGCTCGGCACTGCGGTCGGAGATGACCGGGCCGTTCCTGGTGCTGCGCACCGTGATCGTGCGGTCGTCGCCGCCGGCGACCTTGATGGTCTCCTTGCGGGTCTTGAAGGGCTGCTGCTTGCCGTCGTAGAGGTAGGTGTCGGCGGTGACCTTCTCCAGGTAGAGGTCGGTCACGTCGGCACCGAGGTTGGTCATGCCCCAGGCGATCGACTGGTTGTGCCCGATGATCACACCGGGCATGCCGGAGAACGTGTAGCCGGCCACGTCGAAGGGGCAGGCCTTGCCGACGCTGTTGCAGTGCAGGCCCATCTGGTACCAGAGCGAGGGCATCTGCGGGGCGAGGTGCGGATCGTTGGCCAGCAGCGGCTTGCCGGTGGTGGTGTGTTCGCCGGAGACCACCCAGGAGTTGGAGCCGATGCCGTTGCCGTTGGGGCCCAGCAGCGCGGGGATCTGGTCGAGGGTGTCGGAGAGCGAGGCCAGCTGGGACTGGACGTTCTGCGTCGCGTCGGAGGTGGAGGCGGCGTCGGTGCCGGTCCCCGTGCCCGTGCCGTCGCCAGCGCCGTCACCGGAACCCGTACCCGTGCCGGTGCCGGTTTCCGTACCGGTTCCGGAGTTCGTGCCCGATTCCGTGGTGGTTCCCGGCGGTTCGTACTCGTCCGTGAGGTCGTTGACCTTCCCGTCCTCGACGATCGGGTGGTTCCGGTCGTACGGGTAGTCGGGGTAGAGCTGTTCGATCTGCTTGCGGCTCAGCCGGCTCGACAGCAGCGAGCGGTCGATCTCGTCCTGCATGTTGCCGCGCAGGTCCCAGGCCATCGCCTTGAGCCAGGCGACCGAGTCGACCGGGGCCCACTTCTGCGGCACGTAGTCGTTGCTGAACTTCAGCGCCGCGTACTCGACCGACAGGTCGGCGCCGGAGTGGCCGTCCAAGTAGGCGTTGACCCCGTCGGAGTAGGCCTGGAGGTACGCCTTCGTGGTGGCCGACAGCTTCTTGTCGTACTCCTGCTGCGCCACCCGGCGCCAGCCGAGCGTGCGCAGGAAGGCGTCGGTCTCGACCTGGCCGCTGCCGAACATCTCCGACAGCCGGCCGGCGGTCAGGTGCCGGCGCACGTCCATCTCGTAGAAGCGGTCCTGGGCCTGGACGTAGCCCTGGGCGCGGAACAGGTCCTCGGCGGTGTCGGCGTAGATCTGCGGGATGCCGTTGCCGTCCCGCTTCACTTGGACGGCGCCGGTCAGGCCCTTGAGCTGCAGGGTTCCGGTGGTCTGCGGGAGGGAGGCGCGGACGGTCGCGACGCTCCAGTACGACCCGTAGACGATGCCCGCCACGAGCACGAGCACGACCCCGATCACGATGAGGCGCGTGCGGCGGGACTTCTTCTTGGCGGGCATCGATGTCCTTCGAACGGCAGGGTGGACCGATTGCTAGGGGCCACCTTAGGCGTACCGGCCCGTAGGTCCCCAGGCGGTGTCCTTACCTGTGGATGGAGATCGCCACAACGCCAAGCACAGGTAAAATATTAGGTAAGGCAATGAACTTCGTTGGAAGGACCGGCTCCTGACTGTCGACCGCCTCAATGAACTCCTGCTGGTGTGCGCCCTCGTGCTGCTCATAGCGGTGGTTGCCGTGCGCCTCTCCTCGCGCAGCGGCCTGCCCAGCCTGCTCCTCTATCTGGGCATTGGGGTCGCAATAGGACAGGACGGACTGGGAGTCGCCTTCGACAACGCCGAATTGACGCAAGTGCTGGGATATGCCGCACTTGTGGTGATTCTGGCCGAGGGTGGTCTCGGCACCCAGTGGCGGGAGATCAAACCGGCGGTCCCGGCGGCGGCGGTCCTGGCGACCTTGGGCATCGCGGTCAGCGTCGGCATCACGGCCTCGGCGGGGCACTACCTCGTCGGGTTGGACTGGCGGCATGCGCTCCTGATCGGCGCGGTCGTCTCGTCCACCGACGCGGCGGCCGTCTTCTCGGTGCTGCGCAGGGTGCCGCTGCCGAGCCGGGTGACCGGTGTGCTCGAGGCGGAGTCCGGCTTCAACGACGCCCCGGTGGTCATCTTGGTGGTCGCCTTCTCCGAGCACTGGCCCGTGCACAACTGGGGCCTGCTGCTGGGCGAGATCGCCCTGGAACTGGCGATCGGCGCCGCGGTCGGCCTGGCCGTCGGCATGCTCGGCGCGTTCGCGATGCGCCACGTCGCGCTGCCCGCCTCCGGCCTCTACCCGATCGCGGTCCTGGCGATCGCCGTCCTCGCCTACGCGGGCGGGGCGCTCGCGCACGGCTCGGGCTTCCTCGCCGTGTACGTCGCCTCCGTCGTGCTGGGCAACGCCAAGCTCCCGCACCGCCCGGCCACCCGGGGCTTCGCGGAGGGGCTGGCCTGGCTGGCGCAGATCGGCCTGTTCGTGCTGCTGGGCCTGCTGGTGACCCCGCACGAACTCGGCGACGACATCGTGCCGGCGCTGGTGGTCGGCCTGGTCCTGACGGTGGTGGCGCGGCCGGTGTCGGTGACGGCGAGCCTGCTGCCGTTCCGCACGCCCTTCCGCGACCAGGTGCTGCTGTCCTGGGCCGGGCTGCGCGGGGCGGTGCCCATCGTCCTGGCGACGATCCCGATGGTGGCGGGCGTCCGGCAGAGCGAGCGCATCTTCAACATCGTCTTCGTCCTGGTGATCGTCTACACCCTCGTGCAGGGCCCGACCCTGCCGTGGGTCGCCCGCAGGCTCCGGCTCGGGGACCCGGGGGCCGCGGAGGACCTGGGGATCGAGTCGGCGCCCCTGGAGCGGCTGCGCGGACACCTGCTGTCGGTACGGATCCCGGAGCACTCGCGCATGCACGGCGTGGAGGTCGGCGAACTGCGCCTGCCCCCGGGCGCGGCGGTCACCCTGGTCGTCCGCGAGGACAGGAGCTTCGTCCCGCTGCCCACGACGGTGCTGCGGCATGGTGACGAACTCCTCGTCGTCGCCACCGACCCGGTGCGGGACAAGGCGGAGGCCCGGCTGCGGGCGGTGGGACGCGGCGGCAAGCTGGCCGGATGGCTGGAATCGGGCGGTGGGGCCGGCCGTTAACATGGCTGTCGACAGTCACCACCAACTCTGCCTGACGCAGAGCTGGCGCGACCGCCCGGCGGCCGGAGAGACCCGGTATCTACCTCGGTCATGCGCGAGAGGACAGCTCTCGGCGCACAGGAACGCGACCAGGCGTCCAGGGTGCGCTACCAGGCGGCGGAAAGGCCCGGCCGTGGCATCCACGGTCACGCGTACGTCCCGTTCGTCCCGATCCTCCCGTCCTTCGGGTTCCCCCCATCCGTCGGGTTCCTCCCGTCCTTCCCGTAGCGCGGCGCGCCCGGGATACGGGCAGCTGCTGCGCACGCCGGGTGCGTGGGCCTTCCTGCTGCCCGGGTTCGCCGCGCGCCAGCCCTTCGCGATGCTCACCATCGGCATCGTGCTGCTGGTGCAGCACACCACCGGCTCCTACGGCACCGCCGGTGCCGTCTCGGCCGTCACCGGCGTCGCCATGGCGCTGTTCGCCCCGCTGAGCGGCAAGTTCTCCGACCGCTTCGGCCAGGGCGCCGTGCTGCTGCCCGGGGTGCTCGTCCACGCGGCGTCCGGGACGCTGCTCGCCGTGCTGGCGCTGACGCACGCGCCGCTGTGGGCGCTGCTGGCGGTGGCGGTGCCCACCGGCGCCTCGGTGCCGCAGGTCGGACCCATGGTGCGGGCCCGCTGGGCGGCCACGCTGCCGGCCGGGTCGCCGCTGCTGCAGACGGCGGCGGCCTTCGAGTCGGTCACGGACGAGTTCACCTTCGTCATCGGGCCGGTGCTGGCCACGGCGCTGGCCACCGGGGTGCACCCGGCGGCCGGGCTGCTGTCCGAGGCCGTGCTGACGCTCGCCGGCGGACTGCTCTTCGCCGCGCAGCGGCGGACCGCGCCCGCACCGTCCCGGTCCGTCCCCGGGGACCGGAAGCGGGAGGCCTCGGCGCTGACCGTGCCCGGCGTGCGGGTGCTGGCCGTGGCCTTCCTCGGGATCGGCGCCGTCTTCGGCGGCATGCAGGTCTCCATGACGGCCTTCACCGAGGAGATCGGGCGGCCCGGGATCAACGGCCTGCTCTACGGGACGTTCGCGGCCGGCAACATGCTCGCGGGCATCGCGTGCGGCGCCGTCGCCTGGAAGTCCGGACCCAAGCGGCGCATGGTGGTCGGCTACACGGCACTGACCCTGGCCACCTCGATGCTGTGGGCGGCGCACGCCGTGCCGATGCTGGGCGGGCTCGCACTGCTGGTCGGACTCACCATCGCCCCGGCCCTGATCACCGGCTACACCCTGGTCGACGCACTCGTGCCGGCGGGGATCCGTACGGAGGCCTTCACCTGGCTGACCGGCGCGGTGGCGCTGGGCCAGGCGGCGGCCGCCACCGCCGCCGGGCGGCTGGCCGACGGGCTCGGGGCGAGCGCCGGGTTCACCGTGCCGCTGGTGGGCACCGGCCTGGCACTCGTCACGCTGCTCGTGCTGCGTGATCGGCTCGCGCCGAGGCGGTCCGAAGTGGTCGCGGCACGCGGCGCAGGAACCGGCCACGGCAGTGGCATCGGTCACCGAGAGCCGGTCACGGTGGACTGAGGCCGCGGAATGCTGCACTATTGACCGTCGTTAGCACTCAATGAGTCAGAGTGCCAGGAGGAGCAAGTGCCGACGTACCAGTACCAGTGCACCGCCTGCGGCGAGGGCCTCGAGGCGGTGCAGAAGTTCACCGACGACCCGCTGACCGAGTGCCCGGCTTGCAACGGCCGGCTGCGCAAGGTCTTCTCCGCCGTCGGCGTCGTCTTCAAGGGATCCGGCTTCTACCGGACCGACAGCCGCGGCTCGTCGTCCAGCAGCACGCCGGCCGCCAAGAGCAGCGGCTCGGAGTCGAAGTCCTCTTCGGACTCCAAGAGCAGCGGCTCGGCCGGCTCAACCGGCTCCTCCAGCGGCTCCACCAGCTCGGCGAGCACCTCGGCCGCCTGAGCGGAGCCCACGGCACCCTCGCCTGGTGAAGGCCCCCGTCGCGGGCGACGGGGGCCTTCTGCGTGCCCGCACGACCGGTTTCGTGCTGCAGCGCCGAGGCCTTCGGTCGCAGACTGGAGACATGCTGAGTGGTTGGGTCGTCGACCGGCCCGGACCCATGGTCACGGAGCCGCTGGTGCGCGTCGGACGCCCCAAGCCGGTGCCCGGACCGCGTGAGCTGCTGCTGCGCGTGGAGGCGTGCGGCGTGTGCCGCACCGACCTGCACCTGGCCGAGGGGGACCTGCCGCCGCACCGCCGGGAGACCGTCCCCGGACACGAGGTGGTGGGGCGGGTCATCGGCACCGGCGAGCGGGCCGACCGCTTCGCCGAGGGCGACCGGGTGGGCGTCGCCTGGCTCCGCGGCACGTGCGGGAACTGCGCCTACTGCCTGACCGGCCGCGAGAACCTGTGCCCGTACTCGCTCTACACCGGCTGGGACGCCGACGGCGGCTTCGCCGACTTCACCACCGTGCCCGAGGACTACGCCTACGCGCTGCCCGAGGACGCCGACGGCCGTGACGCCGTGCACCTGGCGCCCCTGCTGTGCGCGGGCATCATCGGCTACCGCGCCCTGCGCCGCAGCGACCTGCCGACCGGCGGGCGGCTGGGCATCTACGGCTTCGGCGCGTCCGCGCACATCGCCGCCCAGGTCGCGCTGGCCGAGGGGGCGACCGTGCACGTACTGACCCGCTCGGAGCCGGCGCGGGAGCTCGCGCTGGAGCTCGGTGCCGCTTCCGCGGGCGCGGCAGCGGACCGGCCACCGGAGCCGTTGGACGCGGCCATCCTCTTCGCCCCGGTCGGCGACCTGGTGCCGCCCGCCCTGGAGGCCCTGGACCGGGGCGGCACGCTGGCGATCGCGGGCATCCACCTCAGCGACATCCCGGCACTGAACTACCAGCGCCAGCTGTTCCAGGAACGCAGTCTGCGCAGCGTCACCTCCAACACACGACAGGACGGACAGGAATTCCTGGCCCTGGCCGCCAGGATCGGGATCCGGGTGACCGCCACTCCCTATCCCCTGGACGCCGCGGACCGGGCGCTGTCCGACCTGGCCGCCGACCGCGTCAACGGTGCGGCGGTCCTGGTGCCGGGCTGAGAGGTGGACGGGGCCGTGGGCGGTGCCGAACGGGACGGGTGGGGACGGAGCCGGGCGACAGCGAGAAGGAGGCACCGCCATGGACACCACTCACGGACCGGTCGTGGTCGGCACGGACGGCTCGCCCCGCGCCACCGCTGCGGTGATGTGGGCCGCCGGTGAGGCCGTGCTGCGCGATCGCCCGCTGCACATCCTGCACGCGGCCGGCATCGAGACCCGTTCCGGCAGGAACCTGTCCCCCGAAACCGCACAGCTGGTCCTCGACGGCGGCCGCGCCCTGCTGGACGAAGCGGCGGCTTCGGCCACCGGCCGCTATCCCGACCTGGCGGTCTCCACCTCACTCGGCAAGGGCAAGCCCGCCGAAAGTCTGCTGGCCCAATCCCTGGCGGAGGGTCTGACCGTCGTCGGCTGCCGTGGACGCGGTGGCTTCCACGCACTGCTGCTGGGCTCGGTCGGGCTGCGGGTGGCGACCCAGGCGCGCGGGCCCGTGGTCGTCGTGCGGGGCAGCGAGCAGCCCTCCACCGGTGTCGTCCTGGTCGGGATCCGGGACGAGACCGATCTGGCCACCGTGCGCTTCGCCGCCGACGAGGCCCGGCTACGGAAGGCCACCCTGCGCCTGCTGACCGCATGGAGCCTGCTCGGGGCCGTGGGCGAGATGGTGCCGGGGCTGGACGACGCCACGTCGGTCGGTGACCGGGAGGCAGCGGCGGAGCAGCATGTCGCCGACACGATCCGCGAGGAGTATCCGGACATCACCGTGACCGTGGACCTGGTCAAGGCCTCCTCCGCGAGCGGTGCCCTGGTGGATGCCTCGGCCCATGCCGATCTGCTCGTCGCTGGTGCCCGACGGCATCAGCGCTCCAGCGGCCGGCTGGCCCATGTGACCCACGCCGTGCTGCACCACGCACACTGTCCCGTGGCCGTCTTCCACCACCCCTGACCCCGGATCCCCTGGGCAGGCGGGCCGCGAAGGTCTCTCCGCGCGCTACACCGTGCGTATGAGGCTGCCCGTGATGTGGGTGGGGACGATGCGTATCCACAGATCGTCCTCACCCCCGGACCACGGGCCGGGGTGGGCCTCCAGGACGCGAGCATCCTCAGGATCGACGACGTGCTCGGCGACCCCGAGGACGAGCACGCTCCATCCCGCGCTGAGGCAGGCGTCGAGCTGATCGACCTCGAAGGCGACCTCGCTGCCCTGGGCGAGGGACGGGGGTGCGCCCGCGGCCGTGCGGTAGACGATCGCCCCGTCGACGACCGCGTAGTTCACCGGGACGACCGCGGGGTGGCCGCCGCCGGTGGTGAGCGCGATCCTGCCGACGTCATGGCCGGACAGCCGGGTCCAGCACTCCTGCGACAGCAGTTCCTCCATCACCGGCGGGCCTGCGGCCTCCGTCTCCCCGGGGACGTGCTCGGCGTCGCCCCCCAGGAGGTGGCTGGCGGTGGTCCGCAGCGCCCCCGCGAGCCGGAGCAGGGCGTTGGTCCCGATGGTGTGATGGCACTGCTCTTCCACGTACCGCACGTAGCTCGGCGTCATACCGGCCTTGGCGGCCACTTCCTCGCGGCTGAGCCCCAGTTGTTCCCGCCGCTGCGCGACGCGACGGCTGACGTCCCCCGGATGGGCTCTCGACCTCTCGGACGGGCCGTCGCGCAATGACTGCCTGGGCACGTCGACCACCTCCCGCTCTCGGGCTCGGACGCTTCGGTTCGTTACCAGCAAGCACACCACCGCGGGCGCCGCGCCGCCAGACCCGCCCGGCCCATCCCCTCGAACGGGTTACCGAGTTATCCACAACCGGTCGGTACTCCACAGGCCGCCGAGGGGCCGCGCCGCGATGCGTCATGGTGGTCCTGCCAGGCCGGATGCGCCGGTGGACGAAGGCCCGATGACGGGGGTGGTCGAGATGGTGGACAGCGGTGGCTGCGCGCTGTGGACGGACGGCGGCGAGGTGCCGGTGCCGCCGGCGGGCGCGGGGGCGGGGGCGCCCGCCACGTGCGCGGTTCCGGTGTTCGCACCGATCAGGGCGGGTGGCGGCCGGCACCGGTTGCGGCGCGCGCTGCGCCGCCGGCGGCGGATGATGGCCGCGGGCCTGGCGATGACCGCGGCCGCGCTGGCCGCCGCGGCGCCCCGTACGGATCAGCAGCACGGCCGGGCCGGGCGGGAGGTCCCCGCTCCGGCGCCCGCCGCGGCGGCGCGGGACATGGTGCGGGCGCCGGTACGCATCGCGGACGCTGCGGCGGCCGGGCTGGTGCGGCCCGGTGACCGGGTGGACATCCTCGCGGCGGCACGCGTGGTGGCCCGCGGGGCGCCCGTGGTGGCCGTGCCCTCCCCCGCCGACGGCGTCCCGGGTGGCGGGGCGACGAGCGTGGACGGGGGCGGGTTCGGGGGCGGTGCGCTCATCGTGCTGTCGGTCCCGCGCCGGACGGCGGCCGCGCTGTCCGGCGCCGCGGCCACCTCGCCCCTGGCGGTGGCACTGCGATAGCCGCACTCCGTGAGAAAGGCAACCGGCGGGGAGGCCCGTGGCGCCACCCCTTACCCTCGGAGGCCGAACCGCTCACCCACCTCCGTCACCGCCGGCCCCCACGCCGGCGGCGCCCGGCGGACACCACCAGGCCCCACGGGTCCCCCGGGCCGAACTGCACGGTCGTTCTTCGAAAGGAAATCGTCCCTTGAAGGGCTTCAAAGCCTTCCTGCTGCGTGGCAACGTCGTCGAGCTCGCTGTGGCGGTCGTCGTCGGCGCCGCGTTCAGCAAGATCGTCGACGCGTTCGTGAAGGGCCTCATCAATCCGGTGATCGGTGCCATCGGCACCAAGAACCTCGACGGCTACACCCTCTGCATCGAGTCGCCCTGCACCGTCGTCAACGGCGAGCTCACGAAGGGTGTGGGCCTCCTCTGGGGCGCGGTCGCCGGCGCGGCACTGACGTTCCTCATCACGGCCGCGGTCGTGTACTTCCTGCTGATCCTGCCGATGAACAAGCTCAACGAGCGGCGCAAGGAGGGCAAGGAAACGGCGGTGGCCGGCCCGACGGAGCTGGAGCTGCTGACCGAGATACGCGACCTGCTGGCCCGCCAGCAGCAGGGCCACGGCGGCGGCCCCGGCATCCCCTCCCCCTACGGCCACAGCGGTACCAACCGGACGCATCCGTAGCGACCGTCCGCCTCAGATGTGGTGCGGGGGCTTCTCGTCGAGGAAGCGCGCGAGATCTCCCGCACCACCCTGGCCGGGGCGCTCGCCCCACCCGGTGTCGGTGTCATCGGACGACTGCCGGTCCAGCGGGTCGTCGAAGACCAGCGCCGGCACGTGCTCGCGCGGCGCTTGCGGGGCCGGGGCCGCGGCGGGCCCCGTAGCGGGGTCGGGGGTGCTGCTCATGCCGTCCAGGGTACGGGGCCGTCCACACGCCCGGCCGCGACGAAGGCCCGGCCGTACGCACGCAGGCGACGCACGACCGGGCCGGCCGGGGAAAGGGTCGAGCCCCGGCACAGGGGGGTGGCGCCGGGGCTCGAGTCTGTGGTGGCGCGGGCGCCTGCAGCGGCGCCCGCCTGACGTCAGGCCGCCTCGATGGACAGCCCGGTTGCGCGCGCCATGCGCTTGAGGTCCGCCAGCGCGTGCTTCTCGATCTGCCGGATCCGCTCACGCGTCAGCCCGTGCTGCTTGCCGACCTCGGTCAGCGTGCGCTCACGGCCGTCCACGATCCCGTACCGCGCCCGGATGATGGACGCCGTCCGGTCGTCGAGCCGGTCGATCAGATCCTCCAGTTCCTCACGCCGCAGCATGACGAGTACGGAGTCCTCCGGCGAGGCCGCCGACGTGTCCTCGACGAGATCGCCGAACTGGGTCTCGCCCTCGTCATCCACCGACATGTTCAGGCTCACGGGGTCGCGCGCCCAGTCCAGGACGTCGGAGATCCGTTCCGGGGTGGAGCCGAGCTCGGCCGCGATCTCCGCGGGCTCCGGGTCACGCCCGTGCTCGCGGTTGAACTCGCGCTGCACCCGGCGCACCCGCCCCAGCTCCTCCACCAGGTGGACGGGGAGCCGGATGGTGCGCGACTGGTCCGCGATGGACCGGGTGATCGCCTGACGGATCCACCACGTCGCGTACGTGGAGAACTTGAAGCCCTTGGTGTAGTCGAACTTCTCGACGGCGCGTACCAGGCCTGCGTTGCCTTCCTGGATGAGGTCGAGCAGCGGCAGGCCGCTGCGCGGATAGCGTCGCGCGACGGCGACGACCAGGCGCAGGTTGGAACGGATGAAGACGTCCTTGGCCCGCGCACCCGCGGCGGCTATCGTCTCCAGTTCCTCTCGGTCGGCGTCCGCTCCCTGACCCAGCTCCTCGCCCGCGAGGAGCTGCTCGGCGTAGACGCCGGCCTCGATCGCCCTGGAAAGCTCGACTTCCTGCGCGGCGTCGAGCAGCGGCGTGCGCGCGATCTCGTCGAGGTACATGCCGACGAGGTCGCGGTCGGCCATCTCGCCGTGGCCTGCGCGAGCGCTGCTGTTCCCGCCGGTGGTGCTGCGGGCGACGGCACGGGTTGCCATGCGTGCTCCCTTGCGAAGGTTCGGTCGGGTGTCGGATCGAGTGAGCTGCCCCTCCAGCAGCTTCACGCGTGCCTTTCGGCTGCCCACTCGAAAAGAGATAACGACTGGAATCCGGACACAATTCCCAAGCGCCGCCCCGTTTTTTACGATCTTGCAGTACCCTGTCCGGCCACAGCCGGAGGTGGATCATTGCCCGAGTCCGTCGAAGTGCAGGTCAGGCCGGGTGGGGAAGAGGACCTGCAGGCCCTCACCGACCTCTACAACCACTACGTCCGTGAGACACCGGTCACATTCGACCTGGAGCCTTTCTCCCCGGAACAGCGCCACCCTTGGCTGCTCTCCCACCCGGAAGACGGACCACACCGCCTTTTGGTTGCCCACGGGACGCAACAGGACGGTACGAACGCACTGCTCGGATACGCCACGAGCAGCCCGTTCCGCCCGAAGGCCGCGTACTCCACCTCCGTGGAGACCTCCGTGTACTGCGCCCCGGAGGCCGGGGGCCGCGGCGTCGGCACCCTGCTCTACACGGCGCTCTTCGAGGCCCTGCGGGGCGAGGACCTGCACCGCGCGTACGCCGGGATCGCGCAGCCCAACGAGGCGTCCGTCCGCCTGCACACCCGCTTCGGCTTCCGCCCGCTGGGCGTCTACCGCGAGGTCGGCCGGAAGTTCGGCCGCTACTGGGACGTCGCCTGGTACGAGAAGGACCTGACCTGAACCGGCGCGCGCTCAGCGCAGCCAGGGAAGGTCCACCGCTCCGTTCTGCGGCTGCAGCCCCTCGGCGATGACCCGGCAGATCTCGCCGAGCTGGCGCACCTGCTCCTCCGAGAGCCGGTCGAAGATCGCCCCGCGCACCGCCTCCACATGGCCCGGAGCGGCCGCCGCGAGCGCGGCGAAGCCCTCGTCGGTGAGGACCGCGAGCTGGCCGCGCCGGTCGGAGGGGCAGTTCTCGCGACGGACCCAGCCGTTCTCCTCCAGGCGGGAGATGGCGTGGGAGAGCCGGCTGCGCGTAATCTTCGAGCGTTCGGCCAGCTCCGTCATGCGCATCCGGCGGTCGGGGGTCTCCGAGAGCCACACCAGCAGCGAGTAGTACGCGTGGGGCATCCGCGCGTCGCGCTGGAGCTGCCGGTCGAGTGCGTCCGAGATCAACTGGGTGGACGCCATGTACGCGCGCCAGGCGCGCTGCTCCTCCTCGCTCAGCCAGCGGGGTTCGGGGGCTCTCGTCGTCATCCTCCCAGCCTACGAATTCGACCTTGAACTTTCAAGCAATCGCCGGTACGTTCCCCCTTGCCAGCTTGAAACTTCAAGGAAATCTTCAGGCGAGGGAGCCGTATGACGACCCCGACCGCACCGGACGCAGCCCCCGCCCCATCGCGCGCGGCCATCCGCACCCGGGTGCGGATCCCCCTGACCTTCCCCGACGGCTCGACGACCCCGGCCGACGTCTTCACCTTCACCGGCCTCGCCGACGGCAAGGAGCACCTCGCGCTCGGCCTCGGCCCTCACGAGGGCGCGACGTCCCCACTGGTCCGCCCCCACTCCGAGTGCCTGACGGGCGACGTCTTCGGCTCCGCGCGCTGCGACTGCGGCCCCCAGCTGCGCGAGGCCGTGCAGCGCATCGCCGAGACCGGCGGCTACCTGCTCTACCTGCGCCAGGAAGGCCGCGGCATCGGCCTGTACGCCAAGCTCGACGCGTACGCCCTCCAGGACGAGGGCCTGGACACCTACGCCGCCAACCGCGCCCTCGGCCGCCTCGACGACGAACGCGACTACACCGCCGCCGCCCAGATGCTCGGCGCCCTCGGCGTCGACGCCGTCCGCCTGCTCAGCAACAACCCCGACAAGGCGGCGCAGCTGTCCGCGCTGGGCGTCACGATCACCGAGCGGGTTCCTACCGGGGTCCACCTGTCCGAGGACAACGTGCGCTACCTGCGCGCCAAGGCCGAGCACACCCACCACACCCTCGACCTCCCGGCCTGAGGAGGCCCCATGCGCATGCCCGCCCTGTACCTCTCGCACGGCGCCCCGCCGCTCGCCGACGACCCGGTGTGGCCCGGCGAACTGGCCGCCTGGTCCGCCGGGCTCCCCCGCCCCACGGCGGTCCTCATGGTCTCCGCGCACTGGGAGGAGGCCCCGCTCGCCCTCGGCGCCACCACCACGGTCCCGCTCGTGTACGACTTCTGGGGCTTCCCCCGCCACTACTACGAGGTGCGGTACGCGGCCCCGGGCGCGCCCGCGCTGGCCGACTCCGTGCGCAAGCTGCTGCGCGGCGCGGGCACTCCCGTCCAGGACATCCCCGACCGCGGCCTGGACCACGGGGCGTACGTCCCGCTCGTGGAGATGTACCCGGACGCCGACGTCCCCGTACTGCAGGTCTCGATGCCCACCCTCGACCCGCGGGAACTCATGGATATCGGGCGCAGGCTCGCCCCGCTGCGCGACGAGGGCGTGCTGATCGTCGGCAGCGGCTTCTTCACCCACAACCTGGCCGCGCTGCGGCACGCCGGTGGGGTGCCGGGTTGGTCGGCGGAGTTCGACGACTGGGGGCACCGCGCGCTGGACGGGCAGGACGTGGACGCCCTGCTGGACTTCGAGCACAAGTCCCCCGCCGGGCGGCTCGCCCACCCCAGGACCGAGCACTTCGCGCCGCTCTTCGTCACGATGGGCGCGGCCGAGGACGACCTCGGCACCCAGCGCAGCGTCATCGACGGCTTCTGGATGGGCCTGGCCAAACGGTCCGTGCAGTTCGGCCGGTAGTCTCCGCAACGCGAAGGGCCCCGCTTCCTCCCATGAAGCGGGGCCCTTCGCCGTACTCGCCGTCTCCGGCGTGCCGTCGTCGTCGACGCGTCCGTCAGTGGGCGATCACCGGGACGGCGACCTCCTCGGCGCCCTCGGCGTCCTTGCTGCCGGACGCCGCAACCACACCGCCGCCACCGCTGGTGGTGATGAAGGTGAAGGCGATGATCGCGGACAGGGCCAGGATGCCGACCGCCCACCAGATGGCGGTGGAGTAGCCGTGCACGGCCGCGGCGTTGACGAAGCCCTGCTTGCCGAGCGTACGGGCCTCGGCAGCGTGTGCGGCGACCCACGTGGTGGTGGCGCTGGCCGCGATGGTGTTCAGCAGCGCCGTACCGATGGCACCGCCGACCTGCTGCGAGGTGTTGACCATGGCGGAGGCGACACCCGCGTCACGCGGCTCGACACCGTGCGTGGCCAGGCTCATGGCCGGCATGAAGGCCGTACCCATGCCGAGGCCGAGCAGGATCTCGGCCGGCAGGACCAGGCCCGCGTACGAGCTGTCGACCGACAGCTGGGTCAGCAGCAGCATGCCCAGACCCGCCACCAGGAAGCCCGGGGTCATCAGCAGGCGCGGACGGACGCGGGTCATCAGGCGCGCGCCGATCTGCGTGGAACCGGCGATCATGCCCGCGATCATCGGGAGGAAGGCGAAGCCGGTCTTCAGCGCGGAGTAGCCCTGGACGACCTGCAGGTAGTAGGTGAGGAAGAGGAACAGGCCGAACATCGCGATGATGGCCAGACCCAGCGAGAGGTAGACGCCACCGCGGTTGCGGTCGGTCACCACGCGCAGCGGCAGCAGCGGGGCCTTCACGCGGGCCTCGACGACCACGAACGCGACCAGCAGCACGACCGAGGCCACGAACAGGCCGATCGTGGTGCCCTCGCTCCAGCCGTGGGTCTCGGCGCGGGTGAAGCCGTAGACCAGCGAGACCAGACCGGCGGTGGCCAGCACGACGCCGGGGATGTCCAGGCCGCTGCTGTTGCGGCTGCCGGCGGGCTCGTGGACGAAGCGCATGGCACCGAACGCGGCGACGGCGGCGAAGGGGATGTTGACGAAGAACGTCCAGCGCCAGTCCAGGTACTCGGTGAGCACACCACCGAGGATCAGGCCGACGGCACCGCCACCACCGGCGATGGCGCCGTAGATGCCGAACGCCTTGGCGCGCTCCTTGGCCTCGGTGAACATCACCGCGAGGAGCGACAGCGCGGCCGGCGCGAGCAGCGCGCCGAAGGCACCCTGCAGCGCGCGGGCACCGAAGAGCACCCCCTCGTTGGCCGCGGCGCCGCCGATCGCGGAGGCAGCCGCGAAGCCGATCAGGCCGGTGACGAAGGTGCGGCGGCGGCCCCACAGGTCGGCGATGCGTCCGCCGAAGAGCAGCAGGCCGCCGAAGACCAGTGCGTAGGCCGTGATGACCCACTGCTTGTTGGCGTCGGAGATGCCCAGGTCGGTCTGGGCGGAGGGCAGGGCGATGTTCACGATGGTGCCGTCGAGGACGACCATCAGCTGGGCTATCGCGATGAAGGCCAGCGCCTTCCAGCGCTGGGCGTGTGCCAGATCAGGCATGGATGAACTCACTAACGGGACGAAGAGATGACGACATTGAAGACGAAGAGGACATACAGTACGTAACGGAAATGTTGTGGGCGAGTGAATTACGCGGGGGCGCCCGTTCGGCAGGCGGAACTCAGCGACATTGCCGAAGGTCCTCGAAAGTGGCGGAGTCACCTGGGAGTTCGGAGCGCGCCGGCGCCTCCAGGCCGTCCACGAACAACTGCAGATGACGGCGGATGAAGCGCTCCATGCTGCCGCAGTGCTTACCGGGCAGCGGCCGCGTCAGCTGGCTGACGGCCACCATCACGTCGCCGACGTCGATGTCGGCGCGGAGCCGTCCGGACCGCCGCCCGGCGGCCATCAGCTCCTCGATCGCGTGCTCCAAGCGTATGCGGCTCTCCTCGAGCCGCGGGTCCCCCTTGCCGAATCCGGTGGAGAGCATCGGGCACAGCGCGCCCACGCGCTCGTCGGCCGCCTCGTGCACGAAACGGCGCAGCGCGTCGAAGGCGTCCGGCTCCTGCGCCAGTGCCTCCTCGGCCCGCCGGGTGATCCTGTCCGTCACCGACAGGGCCACCTGGAGCGCGAGCTCCTGGCGGTCCGCGAAGTGCCGGTAGACGGTGGCGTTGCCCACACCTGCCCGCTTGGCTATCTCGTCGAGCGGGGCGTCGGTACCGTGCTCGAGGAGCACCTCGCGGGCGGCGACGATGATCCGCTCGCGGTTGCGCGTGGCGTCCGCGCGGAGCTTCGTGGCGACGACTGCCATGACGGGTACTCCTCTCTGTCTCTCGGTGGCGCTCGGTTCCGGGGAGCGAGTCCCCGTTTGTGCGACGTAGGTGTAAACGGGGAGCCGTTCCCCGGATATTTCACGGCCGCCTGTGAGCTGAGTCACAATCAATGCGGGTGGCTCCGGCAGCCCTTGAGGGGCCTCCCGGGCCGTCCGGTCCTGCACGCACGGGAAGGGCCCCGGACGCTACCGCGCGTCCGGGGCCCTTCCGCTCCTGCCAATGCCTACTCCACGACGAGCTCGACCGGGATGTTGCCCCGGGTCGCCTTGGAGTAGGGGCAGACCTGGTGGGCCTGCTCGATCAGGGTGCGGCCGGTCTCGTTCTCCAGCTCCGACGGCAGCTCGGCGCGGAGCACGACCGCCAGACCGAAGCTCGTGTCGTCCTTGCCGATGGTCACCTCGGCGGTCACGGAGATCTCGCTGGTGTCCACCTTCGCCTGCCGCCCGACCAGGGCGAGGGCGCTGGCGAAGCACGCGGCGTAGCCGGCGGCGAAGAGCTGCTCGGGGTTGGTGCCCTGTCCGTTGCCACCGAGCGCCGGCGGCATGGCCAGCGCCAGGTCGAGCTGGCCGTCGGAGCTGACGGCGCGCCCGTCACGGCCGTTGGCGGTGGCGACAGCGGTGTACAGCGCGTCCATGGAACGTCCTCTTTCGATCGGTTGCGATCTCGTTGACCACAAGTAGAGCACACAACTGAGTTGCACACAACTAAAACGTGGACGGTCGGGCTACCCTGGACCCATGACCGCCACCGCGCCCGCCCGTGCCGGGGACCACCTCCGGCTCGAGAACCAGATCTGCTTCTCCCTGCACGCCGCCTCGCGCGCCTTCGGCGGCGTCTACCGCGTCGTGCTCAAGGACCTCGGCCTCACCTACCCCCAGTACCTGGTGATGCTCGTGCTCTGGGAACACGGCGCCCTGCCGGTCAAGAAGATCGGCGAGCACCTGCGCCTCGACTCCGGCACCCTCTCCCCCCTCCTCAAGCGCCTCGAGGCCACCGGTCTCGTACGCCGCGAGCGCTCCACCGACGACGAGCGCTCCGTCACCGTCCACCTCACCGACGCCGGCACCGCGCTGCACGCCAAGGCCCTCCAGATCCCGCGCCGCATCTCCGCCGCCACCGGCCTCGACCTGGAGGAGATCAACGACCTCCGCGCCCGCGTCGACCGCCTCACCGCGGCCCTCACCGCCGCCGACCTCGACGACGGCCCGCCCTGCGGCTGACGCCCCTCGCGCAGCGCCACACACCCCCGGCACCCGGCGCAATCGCCGGCACACCCCTGACCCTCATCCGCTAGGCTGTCCCACGCCTTCGCCTCAGTAGCTCAGGGGATAGAGCACCGCTCTCCTAAAGCGGGTGTCGCAGGTTCGAATCCTGCCTGGGGCACAAGGGAAAAGGCCCCGGACCGATCAAGGTCCGGGGCCTTTGACATCCACTTTCGACATCAACGGCGGCGGTCAGCCGCGGTCGACACGCCTCCTCAACAGCCGGTCCATGTGGCTGATGGCCTCGCGCTGAGTGTCCTGCACGACGTGTGTGTAGACGTCCATGGTGATGCTGATCTGACTGTGGCCGAGGATCTCCATCACCACGCGCGGAGCCACGCCGGCCGCGGTCAGCAGCGTTGCGCAGCCGTGCCGAGCGTCGTGCAGCCGGATGACGCGGAGTCGGGCGCCGTCTGCGACCCGGGTGAACGAGCGGTAGAGGTTGCGCGGCTCGATCGACCGGCCGGTCCGGGTGGTGAAGACGTAGCCGCCGTTCCCCTGCCACGTCTCCCCCGCACGCTGACGGGCAGCAACCTGCCGCATCCGATGCCAGCGCAGCGGCGCGATGCACAGCGCGGGCATCGGAACCGCCCGGCGACGGCGGCCCTTGGGATCGTCGTCGTAGAGCACCCCCCGCCGGCGCTGCACTTGCTGCCGGACGTAAAGGACGCGCTTGTCCAGGTCGACGTCCGCCCAGCGAAGTCCGACGATCTCACCCCGGCGCAGGCCCATGGCGATGGCGAGCACGAAGGCCGCATAGAGCGGATCCTTGCGCGCGGCGGCGAGGAAGGTCAGCGTCTCGTCCAGCGTCCACGGACTCAGCTCACGGGCCCGAGGCCTGGGCGGTTCGACGAGCGCGGCCACGTTCCGGGCCACCAACTCCTCACGGCAGGCCGCCGAGAGCGCCGTGCGCAGAACGCGGTGAGACTCCTTGGCGGTTGGGCCGGTGGTGTCGCGCTCCAGGCCGTTCAGGAAGCGGCGGACGTCGGCCACGCTCAGCGACTCCAGCCGCTTGGACCCGAGTCGGGGCACGAGGTAGAGCCGCACGTGTGCCTCGTACTTGTCGAACGTACTGAGCTTGCGGCGCGGCTTGACCACGTTCTCCAGCCAGTAGGGCAGCCACTCGGCGAGCTTGGCGGACCGAGTCGGCACGGGAATGCCGCTGTCGACCTTGTCGAGCAGTTCGCGGCGCTTGGCGTCGCACTCCGCCCATGTCTTGCCGTAGGCGAACTTGCGGGCGCGGGTGCCGTCGGGTTGGAGGACGTAGACGGCGGCTTGGTAGCGGCCGTCCTTGCGCTTGGTGATGGTGCCGGCGCCGTTGGGGTTGCGCTTGCGCTGTCCGGGCATCAGGCAGCGGCCTCCTCGGTCTCGTGAGCGATGAAGTCCCGTACCGCGTCGGCGGGGATACGTCGGGCACGGCCGATGGTGATGGAGACCAGGCGGCGCGAGCGGATCAGGTCGTAGACAGTGGAGCGTCCGAGCTTGAGCCGGGCCATGACTTCCGGCACGGTCAGCAGCTCTGCGGTGGCGGTCGTCATGTTGCGGTTCCTTCCAGGGCGAGGTGGTCTCGTAGGGCTTCGCGGGCGGTGTCGCGGTTGAGCTGGATGTCGCGGGCGATGGACGCGGCGAGGACGGATTCGCCGGGGGTGTGGCCGTGGCCGGCGTATTGCCAGTCGGCCAGGACCAGGACGGTGTCGGGCTCGATGTCCTCCAGGCCGAGGTCCGCGTGTTCTTGGGCGGCGCGGTAGTCGGCGCGTTCCTGGCGTAGGGCGCCGAGGGTGGTGGAGTAGGCGCGGGATTTGGTGGAGAAGTGGCCGCGGAAGCCGAGCATGTGTGCCCAGGCCCACAGCCGCCGGTCGGGGTAGAGGTCGTCCAGGTCGCGGCAGGCTTGGATGAGCCGGCGGGCGTGGTCGGGCACACCGTGGCGGTCGAGCTCCGTCAGTTCGCCGATGCGGCGGTCGAGGGTGCCGGTGGTCTCCGCTGCCTTGGTCGCGTACTTGGCGACGTAGGAGGCGACGGCCTGCTCGGTGATGTCCGAGCCGTCCCCGAAGGCCTTGACCGGGCGGACGTCGAGTTGGGCACCCCAGCGGAAGGTCCGGGCCGGTTGGTCACCGGCAGCGGGGACGGTGATCGAGGTGTACGAGTGGCGGGCGGCGGCCCGGACGGCGTCCTCGAGTAACTGGGTGGTGGCCCAGGACGGCGGTGCGGTGTCGGGTCCCTCGGGGCCGTCGAGGCGGATGACGGCGTGGAAGTGGACGGCGCCGCGCTTTTGGAACTCGGCGACCTTGCCGAAGGAGACGCGCAGGACCTCTGCCATGGCGCGTTGGGTGAGGCCGGCGCGGGCGGCGATCTCGCGGCGGAGGCGGTTGGTGAAGCGCTGCCACAGCTGCCCGGCGCGGTTGTTGAACAGCACCGCCCCCGCGTAGTCGTAGGTGGCCGGGTCGAGCGCAGTCCCGAGTGCCGGGTCATCGGCGGGGTGCCGGGAGCCGCAGCGGCAGCGGCCGGTGTCGGGCCGGTTGTGCACGCGCCCGAACGAGGGCGCGGTGAGGGTGGCGAAGACCCGGGGGTGATCCCGAACGGTGCCGGGGATGTCGCGGCGCTGGTCCCCAGCCAGGCCCGCGCGGATGAGGTGGTAGGTGTCGCCCGCGTAGGTCCAGGCGCAGGCGGGGCAGCGGGAGGCGCGGCGGTTGCCGCAGGCGATACGGAGCCGTCCGCCGGGCTCGTGTTCGGTGGAGTAGTGGTGCAGGGTCTCGCCGCTCACCTTGTCTTTGGTGAGGGTCCAGCCGGTCAGGTGGATGGGGTCGGAGCAGCCGCCGGTGCGGTGGATCTGGTCTTCCCATCGGTGGAAGCCCGGGGACCCGGCCACCCGCAGCAGGTCGGTCAGGGTGGTCGGGTCCAGGCCCGCGAGGGTCGCGGTGACGGTCACGCGCGGCCCCCGGCAACCGAGGCGACGGTGCGGGTGGAGCGGGTGCCGGTGCCGCGGCAGGTTGGGCAGTGAGCGGTGAGGGTGCGCAGGTGGCCGTGCCGGTCGCGTCCGCCGAGGGTGATGGCGGCAGTGGCGAAGCCGTCGCAGGCCGGGCAGATCCGTGCCGGGGGTGGTGTGGGGTGGGTCATGATGAGGGTTCCTTCCGGATCTCTGATTCGGGCAGGGGCACGGCTCCCGGGGCGGGCGATACTTGGCGGTTGAGACCGCCCCGGGGGCCGGTCAGCGCTGACGCTGGCCGTTGAGCATCGAGCGCAAGACGACCGCGCACACGGCCACCGATGCCGCAGTGACGGCGACCGCCAGCAGCAGCGACACCAGGACCGCGCCGACGACCAGGACCACGGCAGTCCCGCCACCAACGAGCGCGATCAGAGCGCCCGGGGAGAGCTGCACCACGGGCCGGGACGACACCGCAGCCACCGGGACGGGCGCGGGGGTCGGGATGTGCTGGATGACGCCGGCGGCGGGCTCGACCGGGAGCGGCATCACGGCACCGGTCGGGGTGGGGTTGGTGGGGATCTTCGGCCGGAGCATGAGCGGTCTCCCTACTTCTCGATGAGGGTGTCGATGACGGGGGCGAGCAGGCTGTCGGCGATGAGGTAGCCGCCCAGGAGCAGCACC
>NZ_JBIATA010000013.1:0-98425 GCF_042891295.1 Streptomyces sp. NPDC001902
ACCCGCGGGGGGGGGGGGGGGTTGTTATCTGTGGGCCGCCCGCCGGGGGGGGGGGGGGGGGGGCCGGGCCCGCGGGGGGGGGGGGGGGGGCGGGGGGCCCCCGGCCCCCCGCGACCGGCGCCGCGGACGTGCCGGTAGCGTGACGGTGTGTCGCTGATACGGATCCTCGCCGACGCCGCCGCGGGCGTCTTCCCGCCCGCCGACGGCTCGGTGACCGTCGTGCCGCAGCCCGCGCCGCGCGACGCCGGGGTGATCGCCTTCACCGCCCATGCCGTGGTCTTCGCGGACGCCGATCCGGAGCGGATCCGCGGACTGCTCCCGCCCGGCGACCTCTCGGCGCCGCTCAATCCGCCGTTCCTCACCGCGCTGTGCGGGCTGCTGGACCGCACGGTGAACAACGTCGACCTGCTGACCGCCGCCCCGGCCCTGCCGGGGCCGCCGCCGGCCGCCCTGGGCCTGCCCCTGCGGGAGACCGCCGACCGGGGTCATCCGCGGATCGTCCGGGCCCTGCGGCACCGTGACGGGGTACGGGCGTGGACGGTGCCCGGGGGCACCGTGCTGACGGGCCGGGGTGTGGCGGGCCGCTGGGAGGCGGCCGTGGAGGTCGATCCGGGGGCGCGCGGTGCGGGCCTCGGCCGCCGGCTCGCGCTGGCGGCACGTCATCTCGTCCCGGAGGGCGGGACGGTGTGGGCGCAGATCGCCCCGGGCAACGCGGCGAGCGTGCGGGCGTTCACGGCGGCGGGCTTCGTGCCGATGGGCGCCGAGGCGCTGCTGCTCACCCGGGAGGGCTGAGGGCCGCCGGGCTCACTCGACGGCGGCGGCGGTGGCCCAGGGCAGGCTGATCCACACCGTCTTGCCGCCCTCCGCGGTGGGGGTGACCAGGAGCGTGCCACCCGCCTCCGCCGTGAGGTGACGGATGATCACCATGCCGCGGCCGTTGTCCTGCTGCACGGCGGCGGGCAGCCGCTGGGGCCACCGGGGGTGGCTGTCGGTGACACCGATGCGCAGCTGCTCGTCCCGGTCCAGCTGGACGTCGAGGGTGAAGGTGGGGGACTGGCCGAGGGTGTGCAGCACGGCGTTGGTCGCGAGCTCGGAGACGATGAGCCGGACGGAGTCGGCGGGGTCCGAGTCCTCGGGCATGCCCCACTCCACCAGCAGCTCGCTCACGTAGCGACGTACCGCGGGGACCGAGGCAGGGTCGCTCGGCAGGGTGACGGATGCTTCCTGGTGGTCTGCCATGGCGACGCTGTCCCTTTCCCGCCGTGACCAGGACGCCGGCGCCTGCCGCGCCCGTGGCCGCGCGCGCGACGGCCGGCGGCGCCGTGCCCCGCCTTCCGCGCGGCACGTCCCCGTTCGGCACTCACGCGCCAGAGTGTCACTCATCGTGCCCTTAATCGGGTGTCACCACAGCTATATGCATATATCTGTCGCCCAAAGCGGTGAACTCTGCTACGAGAGAACGTATTTGCGCGGCAGACTTCGCCCGGGGACCGGCGGGGGTGCCGGGAACCGGGAGGTGCACACACCATGCAGCAGGTGCCGGCGGTACGCCGCCGCAAGATCGGCTCGGAATTGCGTCGTCTGCGCGACACGGCGGGGCTCACGAGCGGTGAGGCCGCCCAGCGCCTGGGATGGCACCAGTCCAAGGTCAGCAGGATCGAGACCGGCCGCAGCGGCGTGCGCCCCGAGGACGTCACGGCACTGCTGGACGTGTACGGGGTGCGCGACCAGCGGTTGCGGGAGATGCTCTCCGCGCTGGCGGGCGAGGGCGACCGGCGTGGCTGGTGGCATGAGTTCCGCGAGGAACTCCCGTCCGCCTACCGGGACTTCATCTCCCTGGAGACCGACGCCTGCCGGGCGCGGACCCTGGAGACGACGGTGGTGCCGGGACTGCTGCAGACCCCGGACTACGCCCGCGAGCTCACCCGGTCCGTCCTGCCGCAGCTCGGTCCGCGGCAGATCGCGACCCTGGTGCAGGTGCGGATGGCCCGCCAGGCGGTGCTGCGCGCCGATCCTCCGCTGGAGCTGTGGGCGGTGCTGGACGAGGCGGTGCTGCGCCGCAGGGTCGGGGGTCCCGGAGTGATGGCGGCGCAATTGAGCCATCTTGTGGAGCTGGGTTCACTGCCTCATGTGCATCTGCAGGTGCTGCCTTTCTCGGCCGGTGGGCATATAGGCGTCACAGGCCCTTTCGTAATCTTCTCATTTCCGCGCATTGCTGATCTCGACGTGGTTGTTCTCGACCATTTGACGAGTAGTCTCTATCTAGATCAGCACGAGGACGTCAGGGCGTACGGTGCTGCCTTCAATCGGTTGCGCTCCCATGCCCTGTCGAGTGAGCAGTCGCTGTCCTTCATCTCCGGCATCGGCAAAGGCGCGTAAGGAGGCACACCCCCCATGTCCAACGCTCTGCCTCAGTACGTCACCTCCAGTGCGTCCCTCTCAGGTGTGAATTGGCGACGCAGCAGCTACAGCACGGCGGCGAACAACTGCGTCGAGACGGCCCTCATCGGGGACGGGCCGCTCTCGGGACAGCTCGCCGTACGCGACTCCAAGGATGTGCGCGGCCCCGCCCTGCTCTTCCCCCCGGCGGCCTGGGCGGAGTTCCTCACCGCCGTGACGACGGGGAGCCTGACCGAACGCCCCTGAACTCAGGGGCGCGGCGGCGCCGTACGGACGATCGTCCCCACGGCGTCGCCGATCTCCCGGTCCGTCAGGTCCGCCCGCGCGGTGAGCCGCAACCGCGAGATCCCGTCGGGCACGGACGGTGGCCGGAAGCAGCCCACGGCGAGACCCGCCTCACGGCACGCCCCGGCCCACGCGACGGCCGCCTCCGGCGACGGCGCCCGCACCGACACCACGCACGCGTCCGGCGCGGTGGCGTCCAGGCCCGCCCCCACCAGCCGCTCGTACAGCTCGCGGGCGACCGCCCGGGCCCGTACGGCGCGTTCCGGCTCACGCCCCAGCAGACGCAGCGCACCGAGCGCCGCGCCGGTGGCCGCCGGGGCGAGGCCCGTGTCGAAGATGAACGTCCGCGCGGCGTTGACCAGGTGCTCGATGACGCGGGCCGGTCCCAGCACCACGCCGCCCTGGCTGCCCAGGGACTTGGAGAGCGTGGCGGTGCACACCAGTCCGGGCGCGCCCGCCAGACCCGCCTCCGCGGCCGCCCCCCGGCCTCCGGGACCGAGCACCCCGAGCCCGTGGGCGTCGTCCACCAGCAGCGCGGCGCCGTGCTCGCGGCAGGCGGCGGCCAGCGCGCCGAGCGGGGCCGCGTCGCCGTCCACCGAGAAGACCGAGTCGGTGACGGCCACGGCGGGGCCGTCGTGGCCGGTCAGCGCCTTGCGCAGGGCGTCCGGATCGGCGTGCCGCACGACCTCGGTGGTGGCGCGGGAGAGCCGGCAGCCGTCGATGAGCGAGGCGTGGTTGCCGCTGTCGGAGACGAGGAGCGTGCCCGGCTCGGTGCTGAGCGCCGTGACGGCGGCGAGGTTGGCGGCGTACCCGGAGGCCAGGACCAGCGCCGCCTCGAAGCCGCAGAAGGCGGCCAGTTCGGCCTCCAGCTCGGCGTGGAGCTCGGTGCTGCCGGTGACCAGCCGTGAACCGGTCGAGCCGGCGCCCCAGCGCAGGCAGGCGTCCGCACCGGCCCGGGTCACCTCGGGATGGTGGGCGAGCCCCAGGTAGTCGTTGGAGGCGAGGTCCAGCAGGGGCGACCGTGCGGGCCGCGGCCGCAGGGTGCGCACCAGCCCGGCCGCGCGACGCCGTTCGGCGTGCGCGTCGATCCAGTCGAACGGGTCGCGGGTCATGGTCGTCCCCTGGGGTCGGCGGAGGGTTCGGCGCCACCGTAGTGTGCCGGATCGTCTCGCACGGTGTGGTGATGCACACACCCTGAGCGAGCGGTCTTGTGGGATGCCCCATTGGCCCGGGCGCGTGCGGTACGCCAGGATCGCGACATGGATCTGCTGAATGCTTTGGTCGAGAAGGGCCTGCGCCGCGAGCTGCCCACCCGTGAGGAGGCGCTCGCCGTGCTGGCGACCTCCGACGACGAACTCCTCGACGTGGTGGCCGCGGCCGGCAAGGTGCGCCGCGCGTGGTTCGGCCGCCGGGTGAAGCTGAACTACCTGGTCAACCTCAAGTCGGGACTGTGCCCGGAGGACTGCTCGTACTGCTCGCAGCGGCTCGGCTCGGAGGCCGGGATCCTCAAGTACACCTGGCTCAAGCCCGACGAGGCGGCGGCCGCCGCGGCGGCGGGGGTCGCCGGCGGTGCCAAGCGGGTCTGCCTGGTGGCGAGCGGACGCGGCCCGACCGACCGCGACGTGGACCGGGTCTCCAAGACCATCGAGGCCATCAAGGAGCAGAACGAGGCCGTCGAGGTCTGCGCCTGCCTGGGCCTCCTCTCCGACGGGCAGGCCGAGCGGCTGCGCGGCGCGGGCGCCGACGCGTACAACCACAACCTCAACACCTCCGAGGCCACCTACGGGGACATCACCACCACGCACACCTACGCGGACCGGGTCGAAACGGTGCAACAGGCCCAGGCGGCGGGCCTTTCGGCCTGCTCCGGACTGATCGCGGGCATGGGCGAGAGCGACGAGGACCTGGTCGACGTGGTCTTCGCGCTGCGCGAGCTGGACCCCGACTCCGTCCCGGTGAACTTCCTCATCCCCTTCGAGGGCACCCCGCTGGCGAAGGAGTGGAACCTCACCCCGCAGCGGTGCCTGCGGATTCTTTCGATGGTGCGGTTCGTCTGTCCCGATGTGGAGGTCCGCATCGCGGGCGGCCGCGAGGTGCACCTGCGGAGCATGCAGCCGCTCGCGCTGCACCTGGCGAACTCGATCTTCCTGGGCGACTACCTCACCAGCGAGGGCCAGGCCGGCAAGACCGACCTCGACATGATCGCGGACGCCGGTTTCGAGGTGGAGGGCGCCGGCGAGGTGACCCTGCCCGAGCACCGGGCGGACGTGGCGGCCCCGGCCGGGGGCTGCGGTTCCCACTCCTCCGCCGGCTGCGGCTCGCACGGCGAGGGCGAGGGCGGCGGCTGCGGCCCCTGCGGCGGCCACGCCCACGGCGACGGCCACGGCGACCTCGCGCAGCCCGCGACGGCCGGTGCCGCCCGCACCGACCTGGTGGCCGTGCGCCGCCGCGGCACCGGCACGGACCTGCCGCCCAATGCCTGAGCCGCTCACCCCGGGCGAGCTGCTGGCACTGGACCGGGAGCACGTCTGGCATCCGTACGGGCCCATGCCGGGCCGTCAGGAACCGCTCGTCGTCGAGTCCGCGGCCGGGGTCCGGCTGCGGCTCGCCGAGCCGTTCGAAGGCGCGGGCGAACTCGTCGACGGGATGTCGTCCTGGTGGTCGGCGATCCACGGCTACAACCACCCGGTGCTCAACGAGGCCGCCCGCGGCCAGCTGGACCGGATGAGCCACGTGATGTTCGGCGGGCTCACCCACGAGCCCGCCGTGCGGCTCGCCGCCCGCCTGGTCGAGATCACCCCCGATCCGCTGCGGCACGTCTTCCTCGCCGACTCCGGCTCGGTGTCGGTCGAGGTCGCGGTCAAGATGTGCCTGCAGTACTGGCGTTCGCTCGGACGGCCGGAGAAGCAGCGCCTGATGACCTGGCGCGGCGGCTACCACGGCGACACGTGGCAACCGATGTCCGTCTGCGACCCCGAGGGCGGCATGCACGGGCTGTGGTCCGGCGTCCTGCCCCGGCAGGTCTTCGCGGACGCGCCGCCGGCCGCGTACGAGGAGGCGTACGCCGGCCACCTGCGGGAGACGATCGCCGCTCACGCGCACGAACTCGCCGCGGTCGTCGTCGAGCCGGTCGTGCAGGGCGCGGGCGGCATGACCTTCCACTCCCCCGCCTACCTGCGGGTGCTGCGCGAGGCCTGCGACGAGCACGACGTGCTGCTGGTGTTCGACGAGATCGCCACCGGCTTCGGGCGGACCGGGACGCTGTTCGCCGCCGACCAGGCGGGCGTCTCACCGGACGTGATGTGCGTGGGCAAGGCCCTGACCGGGGGCTACCTCACGATGGCCGCCACCTTGTGCACCGCGCGCGTCGCCGACGGGATCTCCCGCGGCGAGGTGCCGGTGCTCGCCCACGGCCCGACCTTCATGGGCAACCCGCTGGCCGCGGCCGTCGCCTGCGCGTCTCTCGACCTGCTGCTCGGCCAGGACTGGGCGCAGGAGGTCAAGCGGATCGAGGCCGGGCTGCGCGAAGGGCTCGCACCCGCCGCCGGCCTCCCCGGGGTACGCGACGTGCGGGTGCTGGGCGCGATCGGTGTCGTCCAGCTCGACCACCAGGTCGACCTCGCCGCCGCGACGCGGGCCGCCGCCCGCAGCGGGGTATGGTTGCGGCCGTTCCGGGACTTGATCTACACGATGCCCCCGTACGTCACGGGGGACGAGGACGTCGCGCGCATCTGCGCGGCGGTGCGCGCGGCGGCGGAGGCGGCATGACGGTGTTGTTCGTGACCGGTACGGGCACGGAGATCGGCAAGACGGTGACGACGGCCGCGATCGCGGCGACGGTGCTGCTCGGCGAGTACAGCGTCGCCTACCTGAAGCCCGCGCAGACCGGGGTGGGCCCCGGCGAGCCGGGCGACGCCGCCGAGGTCACCCGGCTGGCCGGTCCCGAGGTCACCGGCGTCGAACTGGCCCGGTACCCCGAGCCGCTGGCGCCCGCCACGGCCGCGCGGCGCTCCGGACTCGCCCCGGTGGGCCCGGCCGACATCGCGGAGGCGGCGGCGAAGCTGGCGGCGGTGCACGACATCGTCCTCGTCGAGGGCGCGGGCGGGCTGCTCGTCCGTCTCGACGACACGGGCTCGACGCTGGCGGACGCGGCACGGATGCTCGCGGCCCCGGTGCTCGTGGTCGCCCCGGCCGGGCTCGGCACCCTCAACGGTGCCGCGCTGACGGCGGAGGCCCTGAAGGCGCGGGACCTGAAGTGCGCCGGCGTCGTCATCGGCAGCTGGCCGGACGACGCGGACCTGGCCGCCCGCTGCAACCTCGCCGACCTGCCCGAGGTCACCGGCGCCCCGCTCGTGGGCGCCCTGCCCGCCGGCGCGGCCGCCCTCGACCCCGCCGACTTCCGGCAGGCGGCACCCGGTTGGCTCTCCCCCCGCATCGGCGGCATCTGGGACGCCGCCGCCTTCACCTCGTACTGGGCGCCCGCCGACCCCGCCTGACCCGCACCGCCGTCCGGCCCCGGCCGCGGCCGGGGCCGGACGGCGGGCGACACGCCGGATCTGCCCCGCAACGGGGAGGCTTGGGACGGGCTCCGAAGCGGCAGAATCGGAAGTGAGGGGTGCCGAGACGAAGGGGGTCCGGCCATGAGGAGCCGTACCGGAGTGACGGGCGAAGCCGTCCACCACCCGCTGTTCGCCCGCTTCTACGCCCGCTGCGGTCCGGTGATGGACGCCCGCGCGGGCTTCGGCGCGCACCGGCGGACCGTGCTCGCGGGACTCACCGGCCGGGTCATCGAGATCGGCGCGGGCTCGGGGCTGAACTTCCGTCACTACCCGCGCACCGTCGCCGAGGTCGTGGCGATCGAGCCGGAACGGCATCTGCGCCGGCTGGCCGTCGACGCCGCGCAGCACGCCGAGGTGCCGGTGGACGTCGTACCCGGGGTCGCCGAGGCGCTGCCGGTCAAGAGCGAGGCCTTCGACGCGGCGGTCGCCTCGCTGGTGCTGTGCTCCGTACGCGACCAGAAGCGCGCCCTGGCCGAGCTCCGCCGGGTACTGCGCCCGGGCGGGGAACTGCGGCTGCTGGAGCACTGCCGGGCCGAGGGCCGAGCGCACGCGGCGCTGCAGTGGGCGGTGGACCGCACCGTGTGGCCGCTGCTGTTCGGCGGCTGCCGGACCGGGCTGGACACGCTCACCGCGGTCGAGGCGGCCGGCTTCGAAGTGCTGGAGCTGCGCCGCTTCCGTGTTCCGGAGCGCGCCAAGGGCCTCACCCTGCCCGTGCCGAGCGCCCCGCACATCCTGGCCACCGCGCGCCGCCCCGCTTGAGCTCCACCGCTCTGTACCTACTGGTATGTACACTGCCGGCATGGAGACGACGTCGGAACGCCTGATCGAGAGCACCCGCGAACTGCTCTGGGAACGCGGCTACGTCGGCACCAGCCCGAAGGCCATCCAGCAGCGCTCCGGCGTCGGCCAGGGCAGCATGTACCACCATTTCTCGGGCAAGCCGGAGCTCGCGCTCGCCGCCGTGCGCCGTACCGCCGAGCAGATGCGGCAGACCGCCGAGCGCGAACTCGCCGGCCCGGGCCCGGCGGTCGAGCGGGTCTCGCGGTACCTGCGCCGCGAACGCGACGTGCTGCGCGGCTGCCCGATCGGGCGGCTCACCCAGGACCCGGAGGTCGTCGCCAGCCCGCAGCTGCGGGCGCCGCTCGACGAGACCTTCGAGTGGCTGCGCGGCCGGCTCGCGGACGTGCTCGCCGAGGGCCAGGCGCGCGGGGAGATCGCGCCCGGCCTCGACACCGGCGACATCGCGGCCGCGCTCGTGGCCGTGCTCCAGGGCGGCTACGTGCTCGCCCGCGCGGCCGGCTCGGCCGCGCCCTTCGACCAGGCCGTCAGCGGCGCACTGGCCCTGCTGGCACAGCGGGCCTGAGCGGCGTCCGGCGAGGGACGGCCCCTGCGCCGGACCGCTTGTCACAGGCGACTACTAGGGTGACGCCCGTTGATCACCGGACGAGTGATGCCTCCGGTGTGCGGTCGTGGGTGGGAGGGGTTGCTGTGCGGCGCTGGGAACTTGTCGGTGGTGGATCCGCGAAATTCTGGGAAGCAGCGGTCGACGGCGCGCTGGTGACCGTGCGCTACGGCCGGATAGGCGCCGAGGGGCGGCTCCAGGAGAAGGAGTTGGGGTCGGCCGAAGCGGCATCGTTGCACTTCGGCAAGCTGGTCGCCGAGAAGGAGCGCAAGGGCTACCTCGAGGTCGGTTCGTCGGCACCGCAGCAGCCGGAGCCGACAGCGGCAGCGGCAGCGGCAGCGGCCAAGCCGGAATCACAGCCGCTGCCGGAGGCGCCTCCGGAGGGCGGACTTCCCGACGAGGACACGTTCGTCCTGCCCGGCTCATGGCGCCGCGTGCTGCACCCGCGCCGCGGCGGGGTTCGGCGGGGCGCCGCCGTGCCGGCGCCGGATGCCATCGATCAGGTCCAGGAACGGATCGCGGCCGAGCTGGACTGGATCGAGCAGGTTCTCGCCGCACAGCAGGCGGATCCGGCGCTGGTCAAGGCAGCGCGCGCCTATCTGGCGGGGAAGCCGGACCCCCGCGGGGCAGCCGTCCTGGCGAACCTGGTGACGCCGGTCTGGCCCCCCGCCGCAAGGGAGGATTTCCCGTTCGCCGACGCGTGGGCCGCGAGCCACGGGCCGGCCTTCGCCGCCCGGGCGGTGGTGGAGGTCTTCGACATCGACGCCGGCCAACGGTATCGACAGGGGCACAGCATCCCGACACTGCGCTACCGGGGCCTGACCGACCACATCACGCCCCAACCCGCACGTCAGCTGGCGGACCGGGTGCGTGCGCTGCTCGCCTGCACGGACGACGAGACCTACCGGGAGACCGTCACCGCGCTGCGTGAGTGCCGCACCACCGCGCGGCGCCGGGTCGTCGCCGCCTATCTCGCGCCGGGCACGCCCGGCTGGGCCGACGAGTGCATCGCCGAGGAGCCCGGATACGGATCCGGCGGTGACGTGCTCCGGCCGCTGCTGCTCTGCGCGCTCGACGATCCCGGGCAGGTCGGCCGGCTCGGCACGGCCCCCAAGCTCGTCTGGCGCGGCTGGTCCGTGACACTGGTCGCCACGCTCGCCGACGGCCTGGGCACGGAGTGCGTGCCCTTCCTCGACGAGGCGATCGAACGGTCCTGGGACTCCGACCAGTTCCGGAGCATCACCATGGCGGTGGCGAACTTCCCGACCGACGAGGCCTTCAGGCTGCTGCTGTCCCGTCTGGACAACAAGCACATCCGCCCCGCCATACAGGAGGCCATGCAGCGCTACCCGGGCCGGGCCCTGCGTCTGCTCGCCGAAGCGGGCCTGAAGGACGGGAAGAACGCCCCTGCGGCACGCCAACTCCTCAACACGCACGTGATGCTGAACAACGCCCGGTTGCCCGAGCTGCTGCCGCGACTCGGCGCCGCGGAGGCGGAGCTGGTGCGGTCGCTCGACGGTGCGCGCGAGCGCGTCACCGAGGCGGCAGCGGAGGTGTTGCCGGCGCTGCTCGTCTCACCGCCCTGGACGCGCAGGCGAACGCCCCTCAAGCCACGGGTGCTCACGGGCCTGCTGCCGGACGGCACGCGGCGGCTGGCGTGGCGCGAGGGTGAAAGGGAGCGTTGGGCCGGGCACCCGTCCTGGGGCTGGGAATACCCCCGGACGACCGACTGGGACCAGGAGGCCCGCAAGATCCTCGGACGCGAATCGGGCCTGTGGCACTCGACGCGCTTCTTCGTCCAGGGCCCACTCGACGTGCTCTCGCCCTGGCTGGAGAAGTGGTCGCCGGAGGACCTCTGGGGTGGCGTGGACCTCCTCAAGCCTGTCGTCGCCAAATACGGCATGGCGGCGCTGCCGCTCGCCCTCAAGGTGGCCTCGGCCAAGCCGGCGCACCTCACCCCGCTCCTGATGCCCTTCCTCGACCTCGGCGCGGCACGGTTGATGGCGGACGGGCTGGTCCGGCTCAAGTCGGTGCAGATGACGGCCCGCTCCTGGTTCGCCCGGTACGGGATCGACGCGGGCCTGCTGCTCGTACCGGACGCCGTCGGGCAGCCCGGCCCGGCCCGGAAGGCGGCCGAACAGGCGTTGCGCCTGGTCGCGTCCGCCGAGGGGACGGACACCGTCCTGGCCGCCGTGACCGCGGCACACGGCGGCGAGGCGGCCGAGATCGTCGCCGAGACGCTGGCCGCGGACCCCCTGGAGATCGCGCTCCCCGCCCGGATGCCGGCCCTGCCCAGCTGGGTGCAGCCCTCGGTCCTCCCGCAGATCCTGCTCACCTCCGGCGAGGCACTGCCGGAGGAGGCGGTCCGCCACGTGCTGACCATGCTCGCCCTGTCGAAACCCGGTGATCCGTACCCCGGGGTCGCCGTCGTCGGAGAGGCGTGCCGCGCCGACTCGCTGGCCGCCTTCGTCTGGGCGCTGTTCGAGGAGTGGCGGCAGGCGGCCATGCCGGCCAAGGAGAGCTGGATCCTGCACGCGCTCGGCCGGCTGGGGGACGACGAGACGGTGCGCCGGCTCACTCCGATCCTGCGCGACTGGCCGGGTCAGGGGGCGCACCACCGCGCGGTCGAGGGCCTGAACGTGCTGGCCGAGATCGGCAGCGACGTCGCCCTCATGCACCTCCACGGTGTCGCCCAGCGGGTGAAGTTCAAGGCGCTCAAGGTCCGGGCCCAGGAGAAGATCTCCGAGGTGGCGGAGGGACTCGGGCTGACCGGCGAGCAGCTGGCGGACCGACTGGTGCCCGATCTCGGACTGGACCCGGACGGCACGACGGTCGTCGACTACGGCACGCGCCGCTTCACCGTGGGCTTCGACGAGCAGCTGCGTCCCTTCGTGCTGGACGCCGAAGGGAGGCGCCGCAAGGATCTGCCCGCCCCCGGCGTCAAGGACGACCAGGAGCTCGCCCCGGCCGAGCGCAAACGCTTCGCGGCGTTGAAGAAGGACGTCCGCACCATCGCCTCCGACCAGATCCGCCGTCTGGAGGCGGCCATGGTCACGCAGCGGACCTGGACCGCGGCGGAGTTCCGTGAGTTGTTCGTGCAGCACCCCCTGGTCTGGCACCTGGTGCGCCGACTGGTCTGGCTCGCCGACGCGGCCGGCGCGGCGACCGCCTTCAGGGTCGCCGAGGACCGCAGCTTCGCCGACGTCGACGACGACGAGTTCACGCTCGCCGCCGAGGCGACGGTCCGGCTGGCCCATCCGCTGCACTTGGGCGACACGGTGCCCGAGTGGTCCGAGCTGTTCGCGGACTACGAGATCCTCCAGCCCTTCCCGCAGCTCGGCCGACCGGTGCTTCGGCTGACGCCGCAGGAGGAGACCGCCAACCGCCTGCACCGGTTCGAGGGGTGCAAGGTGCCGGTGGGCCGCCTGCTCGGACTGACCAAGCGGGGGTGGGAGCGGGGGGAGCCGCAGGACGCCGGCGTCGAGCGGTGGTTCTCCAAGCGGCTCGCCGAGGGCTGTCACCTGGTCATCGCCCTGGACGAGGGCATCGCCGTCGGCGTCGTCGACATGTTCCCCGACCAGACCTTCGAGACGGTCTGGCTGGACACGGAGCCCTGCGACCACTGGCCCAGCCGGGAGTACCCCTTGCGCTTCGGCGACCTCGACCCGATCGCCGCCTCCGAACTGCTCGCCGACCTGGAAGGGGTGACGGCCCGGTGACCGCCGTCGACGACGCATCCGCGACCCGGCCCGACCGGGCCCTGGATCCGGAAGGCTCCCCGCTGCAGCGCCCCCCTGCCGAGGTCAGGTACGCGGAGGAACTGGCGGCTCTCCGGGCCCGGGACGAGGACCCCCGCCCGCCGGGGTGGCAGCTGAGCCTGCGGGCGGCGCGCCGTTTCATCGTCGGGGACGCGGAGGCCGGGATCAGCCGCAAGTTCGTCGGCAACCGTTCCCTGGTCGAGCGCGCGCTGGTGACGCTGGCGACCAACCGCGGCCTGATGCTGGTCGGCGAGCCGGGCACGGCGAAGTCGCTTCTGTCGGAGCTGATCGCCGCGGCGGTCAGCGGCACCTCGACGCTGACCGTCCAGGGCGGCGCGGCCACCACCGAGGACCAGATCAAGTACTCCTGGAACTACGCGCTGCTCGTCTCCGAGGGGCCTTCACCGCGCTCGCTGGTGCCCGCGCCGATGCTGCACGGCATGGCCGAGGGCCGGATCGTCCGCTTCGAGGAGATCACCCGCTGTCCGCTGGAGGTGCAGGACTGCCTGCTCTCGCTGCTGTCCGAACGCGTCCTGGCCGTTCCGGAGCTGGACGGTCCCGAGGGAATGGTCTTCGCGCGGAGCGGATTCAACGTCATCGCCACCGCCAACACCCGTGACCGGGGCGTCAACGAGATGAGCGCCGCGCTCAAGCGGCGATTCAACTTCGAGACGGTCTTCCCCATCGCGGACTTCGACACCGAGCTCGCACTCGTCGAAGCGGAGGCGGGAGCCCTGCTGCGCCGGTCCGGGGTGGAGGCGCCGCCGGACCGCGACGTGCTCGAGGTACTGGTGGGGACCTTCCGCGAGCTGCGCGGGCAGCAGGCGTCCGGCGAGCGGCTCTCCGCTGTGATGAGCACCGCGGAGGCCGTCTCGGTGGCGCACGCGGTGGGCGTGCGCGGCTGGTTCCTGCGCGGGGAGCCCGGCGACGCCGCCGATCTGGTCACCTGCCTGGCCGGCACCGCGGCCAAGGACAGCCCGGAGGACCTGGCCCGGCTGCGCCGGTTCCTCGACCAGCAGGCAGGGCGTCGGCACGGCGCCCAGTGGCAGGCCCTCCACGAGGCACGACACCTGCTGGCCGACTGATGACCACGGTCTTCGTCGGCGTTCGCCACCACTCGCCGGCCTGCGCCCTCCTGGTGGCCCGCACCATCGAGGCGCTCCGGCCGGCCTACGTACTGGTGGAGGGGCCGGCCGACATGAACGGGCGGCTGGACGAGCTGCTGCTGGGCCATGAGCTGCCGATCGCCGTGTTCAGCCACTACCGCGACGAAGAGCGCACGGCGACGTCCTGGACACCGCTGTGCGACTACTCCCCCGAGTGGGTCGCGCTGCGGTCCGGCCGGGCCGTCGGCGCACAGGTGCGCTTCATCGACCTGCCCGCCTGGCACCCGGCCTTCACCGGGCGCCCCGAGCCGCTGGCCAACCGCTACGCGGACGCCGAGGCCCGCTACGCGGTGGCGACCCAGCGCCTGTGCAGCCGGTTCGACGTGGACTGCGTCGACGCGCTGTGGGACCGGCTGTTCGAGATCGCCGGTCCTGAGGGGCTCCAGCGGCGGCTCGACGCCTACTTCGACCTGGTTCGGGGCGACTCCGAGGCCGAACAGGGCGACCGGGCGCGGGAGCAGTACATGGCCTCCTGGATCCGCGCCGCGGCCGTCCGGGCGGAGGAGCGGCCGGTGCTCGTGGTCACCGGCGGGTTCCACACGCCGGCGCTGCGTGCGCTGGCCGCGCCACCGGTCCGCACCACGGACGCACCGGGGACCACGTCGGCGCCGTGGCCCGGGATTCCCGAACCGCCCGCCGGGGCCGTCGGCGGCAGCTTCCTGGTGCCGTACTCCTTCCACCAGCTCGACGCCTTCGCCGGTTACCAGTCCGGCATGCCCTCGCCCGGCTACTACCAACTGCTGTGGGAGCACGGCCCCGCTGCGGCGGCGGACGGACTGCTGGAACAGGTCGTCGCACGGCTGCGAGGACGACGCCTTCCGGTGTCGACCGCCGATCTGATCGCGGCCAGGAGCCTCTCCCAGGGTCTGGCCGCGATGCGAGGGCACCCGCTGCCGGCCCGGACCGATGTGCTCGACGGCCTGGCGGCCACGGTGATCAGCGATGCTCTGGAGCAGCCGTTGCCCTGGACCGGGCACGGCACGCTCACGCCGGGCACGGATCCGGCGGTGGTCGAGATGGTCGCCGCGAGCACCGGCGACCGGGCCGGCCTCCTGCATCCGGACACGCCCGCCCCGCCGCTCGTCCTGGATGTGGCGGCCCAGTTGCAGCAGTGCGGGATCGTCCTGGGAGAACGGGTCACGGCCGACCTGACCGAGCCGGCCGGCCTCGCCCGCAGCCGGTTGCTGCACCGGCTGCGTGTCCTGGGCGTTCCGGGGCACGTCCGCACCTCGGGCCCCGCGACCGGATCGGACCCGGTCTTCGCCGAACGCTGGGAGCCCGGCCCGGCACACGGACGCGAGGCGGCGCTGATCGAGGCCGGTGCGTACGGCGCGCGACTGGAGGAGGCCGCCGCCGTGGCGCTGTCGGCGCGCGTGCGGTCCGCGGGGGGCACACCCGGTGGGTCGCCGGATTCGGTCACGGCCACCTTGTCGGAGGTGCTCTTCGACGCGGTGCTCTGCGGTGCGGACACGCTCTCCACCGAGCTGCTGGGCTCCCTGGCGTCTCGCGTGGGCGGGCTCGGTGAGCTCGGCCCGGCTGGTGCGGTGCTGACCACCGCGCTCCAGCTGTGGCGGCACGACCGCGTGTACGGCATGGCCGGGAATCCCCTGCTCGGCGAAGTCGTCGACAAGGCGGTCGACCGGGTGTTCTGGCTGGCCGAGGGCCTGCACGGGGGCAGGGGCGTCGACTTCGCCCGGCTGCGGGCCCTGTCCGCCGCCCGCGACGCACTGCGGCACGCGGAGCGCCTCCTGACACTCTCCCCGACGGCGGCGGCCGACACGGCCCGGCGGATCGGTGCCGACCCCGCCGCCCCCGCGGACCTGCGTGGCGCGGCTCTGGGCCTGCGGCTGTCCCTCGGTCCGGCCGGTGACGACGCCGTCGGCCAGGCACGTCTCCTCGCGACCTCGGATCCCGGGGAGCTCGGCGACTGGCTGGCCGGACTGTTCGCCCTGGCCCGGGACGAGTTGACGGCCGGCGGTGGAACGGTCGCCGACGGGTCGGGCCCCTCCCTGCTGGACGTGCTCGACGAGATCGTCGTCTCCATGGCGGACACGGACTTCCTGATCGGCCTGCCCGCGCTGCGGCAGGCCTTCGCCTTCTTCCCGCCCCGTGAGCGCGAGCGCATCGCGGAGCATCTGCTGGAGCGTCGCGGCCGGCGCGGCTCGGCCCGCTCACTGCTGCGCACGTCCGCCGACCCCTTGGTCCTCGCCCGCGCCCGCGCCTTGGAGGAGAACGTGATCCGCCTGCTCGACAGGTACGGTCTGCGAGCCGGGCAGGCGAAGCGATGACCGAGCGCAACCACCCCACGGCCGGCTCCGCCCCGCAGCTCCCCGACGCCGGGCTGGAGCGGTGGCGGCTGATCCTGGGTGCGCCGGCCGACCGCTGCACGGGCTCGCTCGGCCTGCAGGCCGCCGCTCGCGACGTGGCACTGGACTGGCTCTACGGCCGCGACCCGGACCTGGAGCGACGCGGGGTGCGCCGTGGCGCCTCCGCAGGACGGGAGGGCGGTGACGGCGCCTCCCGGATCACCGCGGTGGACTGGCTCGACGACGTCCACCGGCTGTTCCCCAAGGAGACCGTCGAGCGGCTCGAGCGCGACGCCGTGGAGCAGTACGAGATCAACGAGATCGTCACCGACCCCGACGTGCTCTCCCGCGTGGAGCCGAACGCGACCCTGCTCCGCGCCGTACTGCGCACCAAGCACCTGATGAACCCGCAGGTGCTGGCGATGGCCAGGCGCATCGTCGAGGCGGTGGTCAGGGATCTGATGGAACGGCTGCGCCCGGAGGTGCGCCAGGCTTTCGCGGGCGCCCGCTCGCGCCGCCCCAGCCGGCTGCCGCTGGCACGGGACTTCGATTTCCGGGGCACGATCCGGGCGAACCTGGCCCACTACCAGCCCGAGGGGCGCCGGATACTGATCGAGCGGCCGCGCTTCCACTCACGGACTCGGCGGCACCTCCAGCAGTGGCAGCTGATCCTGCTGGTGGACCAGTCCGGCTCGATGGCGGGCTCGGTCATCCACTCCGCGGTCACCGCCGCCTGTCTGTGGAGCCTGCCCGGTCTCCGCACGCACCTCGTCGCCTTCGACACCCAGGTGGTCGATCTGACCGCGGACGTCACCGACCCGGTGGAGCTGCTGATGCGGGTCCAGCTCGGTGGCGGCACGGACATCGCACGCGCCGTCGCCTACGCCGCGGACCTGGTGGACAACCCGCGCCGCACCATCGTCGCGATCGTGTCCGACTTCTACGAGGGCGGCGATGCCCATCGGCTGGTCCGCACCGTGCGCAGCCTCGTCCAGCAGGGCGCCACCGTGCTCGGCCTGGCCGCGCTGGACGAGGAGGCCAACCCCGACTACGACCGGGCGCTCGCGGCCCGGCTGGCCCAGGAGGGAGCCCACGTGGGTGCCATGACCCCTGGGCGGCTGGCCGAGTTCGTCGCCGAGAAGGTGGCCCGGTGAGCGGTACGACGACTGCTTCGGCTGCCGGCGCGCCGCCGCGCGAGGATCTGCTGGCCCTCAGCACCGACACACTCGCCTCCCTCGCCAACCGCGGCTTGGTGAAGCGCGCCGCCAAGGATGTGGATGCCGGCTCGGGGCCGGACGTCAGCTGCGAGGCCGACGGAACCGTCTGCGGCACCTACCCGGACGGCACCCGGACACGGCTGCCCGTCGGCACCGGCCTGGAGGCTGCGGAGTGCAGCTGCGGGGCGACCGGGGTGTGCCGCCATCGGATCGGCCTGGTACTGGCGTACCAGCGGCTGGACGGTACCGCCGAACCCACGGGCCCGGAGGTGGCCGCGTGGTCGCCGGGCGAGTTCGACGACGCCGCACTCGAGGCCGGGCTGGGGCGGGCCGCTCTGCTGGCCGCGCGCCGGATCCGGGAGCGCGGCTTCTCGGCGACCGTGCACCGCCCGAACGCGGTGCGGCCCGTGCCGACGGTCGATCTGCCGACGTGCACCGTGCGCTTCCCCGTCCCGCACCAGCTCGGCTACGCCCTCACCGACGCCGCGGCCCCGCGCCGCGGGGAGATGATCACGCTTGCGGTCTGGGCCTTCCGCGCCGCGGACGGCGACGCCGCGGCCGGCGCGGACGCGCAGGTCGTCGTCGGCGGACGCCCGCCCGCCGCGCCGGACGCGGACGACGCGCTCGACGCCGCCGTCGCCCTGGCCGATGAGTTGCTGCTGGACGGCATCGCGCACACGACCCCGGTGTTCGCAGCGCAATTGGCCCGCGCCGGCGCGCAGCTGTCGCATGCCTCGCTCCACTGGCCCGCCGCGATCATGGCGGACCTGCGCCGCCAGGTCGACGCCTACGCTGGGCGCGATGCGCACCACGAGGCCGGGCGTGTGGCCCACCTCCTCGCCGAACTGCACGCCCGCCGTCGCGCGGGTGGGTCCGACCGCCCGGGCGTGCTCGGTACGCAGGAGCCGGCCGACACCCCGCTGCGCCGGGTACGGCTGGTCTCCCTCGGCTGCCGGGTCACCGGCCGGACGGCGTCGGAGCGCACCGCCGAGGTGTACTTCGCGCACCCGGCCGCCGGGATCGCCCTGGTCCTGCGCAAGCGCTGGGAGGTGGCGGAAGGCCACTCCCTCACCGGCCACGACCTGGCTTCACGCCGCCTGCTCGGATCCCCGCTGCGGGCGCTGTCCGGGGCCAACGTCGTCAGCGAGCACATCTCCCGCAGTCCCAGCCGCACCGTGACCATCGGACGCGGACGCATCGCCCCCACGAGTGTCACGCCGCTCGGTTCGGCCTGGGCCGATCTCCCCGACACCCTCCTGATCAGCGATCTCGCCGCAGCGCTGTCTTCCTGGGAGGGCCGGCCACCGCACTTGATCCGGCCCAGGGTGGAGGCCGACACCGCCCGGGTCCTGGCCGTGGCCTCCGTCGAGTCCGTCGGCTACGACGCCGCCCAGCAACGACTCGAAGCGGTCGTCCGGGATCCGTCGGGCAACGCGGCGGTGGTCCGTGCCGACCACAACCCCGCCTGTCCCGGCGGCCTGGACGCGCTGGCCACGGCACTCGGCAGCCCCCGGGTCCGATTCGTGAGCGGCCTGCTGGGCCGGGAGGGCGGCCGTCCCGTGCTCGACCCGCTGGCCGTCCTCACCGAGGACGGACTCGTCGTACCCGACCTCGAAGCGGGCGAGGGCGCGGGTGCACTCGCCGAGGCTGCTCCGCGCACCTCCGACCCGATCGCCCTGGCACTCGAATCGGGCTTGTCCGCCCTCGCGGACATCGCGCACAGCGGCCTGCGCGGCCGCGGTCCTTCGGCTCGCGACCGGCTCGCAGCGGCGGCGGCAGGACTCCGCCGTACCGGGCTCCAGTCCGCCGCGGCGCTGCTCGACTCGCTCGCCAGGAGCTTGGACGGGGAAACAGCCGGGGCAGCGACGGCTCCGTGGGTGGACGCCGTGATCCACCTTCTGGTCAGCCTCGAACTGCACCAGGAGGCCGATGCCTGACGACGGCCGACCCGGTCTGCGGCCGGGCCTCAGACGCACCAGGAGCGCAGCTCGTCGGCGATCTCGTGCACGTCGGCGGTGCCGCCCTTGACCAGCCTGGCCAGGTCGCGCACCCGGTCGGGGGACGTGGCGACCTTCAGGCCGCTGGCCACCAGGTAGGCGTAGGCGACCGCGGAGGCGAAGAGCGCGTTGGACCGCTCCAGGGCCGGTACGTGGACCAGCAGTTGCAGCAGGCACGCGGCGCGCTCGTGGGGGTCGGCGTAGACGGGGACGCCGAATATCTCCGCCTGGTGGCGGCCGACCGCTGCGACGAGGGCGCCCCAGTCGGTCACCTGGGGGTCACCGGGGGTGTTGCGCTCGGCGACCATGAGCAGCCAGGCGAGGTCGATCTGCAGGGTCAACGGCGTCCTTCGCGCTCCGTGCCGAACTCCTCGGTGAAGACGGACTCGTAGCGCTGCATGAAGTCGGCGGCGGCCTCGACGAAGCTGCGGCCCGCTTCCCCCGCGTCCTTCCGGACGAGTTCCTCGATGTACCGGTTGACGCTGACGCCCCGCTGCGCGGCCCGCTCGCGGGCGGCCGCGGCGGTGGTCTCGTCCACCCGCACGTTCAACTGCGTCTTGGCCATGCCCTCAAGCTAGCGCCGATGCACTAGCAGTGACAAGCGGCTCCCGGGCGCATCCGCCCTGGGCCCGTGCGCCCCGGGGCCCGACGGGGCTCCGGGGCGCACGGGGAGCGCGTTCAGAGGCGGCCCGCCACCGTGCGCGCCAGTTCCTCGAGCGGCTCGTCGAACCGGGACGGCTCCTCGTTGCGGACCAGCCGGATCGCGACCCACTGCCCGGACACCCGCAGGAAGACCGAACCGTCCTCCAGCCAGGCCTCGTCGCCGATGCCGTCGAGCGGCTTCAGTTCGTGGCCGAGCCCGCGTTCGGCGTCGTAGTAGTTCTTCCCCTGCTCCCCCGCGAAGACCTCGACCTGGGCCGTCGGGCCGGACTCCGGTGCGGGGTAGGTGCAGGTCCCTTCCAGGTCCTGACCGGGTTCGAGGGCCGTACCGGCGAGCCGCTCGGCCTCCTCCTGCGTCACCAGGGCGCACGGGTCGCCGGCCGTCCCGCCCGGCGACGACGCGGACGGCTGCCCCGGGGACGCCGCGGACGACCCCGCCGCGCCCGGGGTGCCCGGCGCGGTCGCGGACGGCGTGTCGCCGGCGTCGTCGGCCGCCGGGTCCTGGCACCCCTGGAGCGCCAGGGCCAGCAGCGCCACCACGGGCGCCACCGCCCAGGCCCGCGTGCGCCTGCGGTCACCGGACCCGGTCCGGATACGTGCGTGCACCATCGATTCGGTCCCCCCTCGGTACCGGTCCTCGTCCCCCACCCGGCCACACCGTGCCCGGCCCGGGTGCACCTACAGACGTACCGGGACGGCCGGCCGGTTTCGGCCGGACGAACTCGCGGTCGCACGGCGGCCGCCCGCGCGCCCCCGGCGCTCACCCTCGGGGACGATGCGGCACCGCACCCGACGACCTACGCTCGGGTCGCATACGGACAAGTACGCACTTCCTCATCTTGGGGGGCAAGCGTGTCGACATGGACGGCAGCGGACACAGAGGGCATCGAGGCGGGAGCGGAGCCCGCCGCGCGGGCGACCGCGCTGACGAAGGCGTACGGGACGGGCGAGACACGGGTCGTGGCGCTGGACGCGGTGGACGTGGAGATCGCCCGCGGCCGCTTCACCGCCGTCATGGGGCCGTCCGGCTCCGGCAAGTCCACGCTCATGCACTGCCTGGCGGGGCTGGACTCGGTCACCTCGGGGCAGGTCTGGATCGGCGAGACCGAGATCACCCGTCTGGCGGAACGCGAACTGACCCGGCTCCGCCGCGACCAGGTCGGCTTCGTCTTCCAGGCGTTCAACCTGCTGCCGACGCTCACGGCGGCCGAGAACATCACGCTGCCCATGGACATCGCCGGCCGCAGGCCCGACCGGGAGTGGGTGGACCGGGTGATCGACACCCTTGGCCTGCGCGACCGGCTGGGGCACCGTCCCGCGCAGCTGTCGGGCGGGCAGCAGCAGCGTGTGGCGTGCGCCCGCGCCCTGGCCTCCCGGCCGCAGCTGATCTTCGCCGACGAGCCGACCGGCAACCTCGACTCGCAGGCGGGCGCCGAGGTGCTCGGCTTCCTCCGTGAGGCCGTGGACGCCCTCGGCCAGACCGTGGTGATGGTGACCCATGACCCCACCGCGGCGGCCTGGTCGGACCTGGTGCTCTTCCTGGGCGACGGACGGATCGTCGACGAGATGCACGGGCCCACCGCGGACGGCGTCCTGGAACGGCTCAAGCGGTTCGACGCGCTGCGCAAGCACGGCTAGGCACCGGCGAAATGCTCCGGGCGACGCTGCGCAGCTTGCTGGCCCACAAGGGCCGGCTGCTGCTCAGCGCGCTCGCCGTCCTGCTGTCGGTGGCCTTCGTCACCGGCAGCATGATCTTCTCCGACACCGTCAACCGCACCTTCGACCGACTGTTCGCCTCGACGGCCGCCGATGTGACGGTGGGCCCCCCGGAGGCCTTCAGCGAGGACCAGCAGTTCGCCTCCGGCCAGGTGCGCACCCTGCCGGCGTCCCTGCTGGACCGCGTGAAGGCGGTACGGGGCGTCGCCGACGCGCGGATCGACGTCACCGTGCACAACACCACCGTCGTCGACGCGGAGGGCCGGCCGGTGGAGCCGACCACCGGCGCCCTCACCGTGGCCACCAACTGGTCGGGGAACCCGCGCAGTCCCGTCCGGCTGACCAGCGGGCACGCGCCGCACGGCCCCGACGAGGCGCTGATCGACGCCGACACCGCGGCGAAGCGTCACCTGGAGATCGGCGACCGGCTGCGGGTGCTGGCACAGCCGGGCGCGTTCTCGGTCCGGCTCGTGGGCATCGCCACCTTCACTACGACCAATCCGGGCGCCGCCCTGTTGTTCGTCGACACCCCCACCTCGCAGTCGCGCCTGCTGGGCCGGACCGGTGTCGCGACTTCGGTGCAGGCCGACGCCGCACCCGGGGTCTCGGACGACGTGCTGAAGAAGCGGATCGCCGCCGCGCTCGGTCCGCGCTACACGTACACGACCCAGGCGGAGCAGGCGAAGTCGGCGGTGGAGAGCCTGGCCACCTTCCTGGACGTGATCAAGTACGTGATGCTGGGCTTCGCCGGGGTCGCGGTGCTGGTCGGGGTCTTCCTGATCGTCAACACCTACTCGATGCTGATCGCCCAGCGCACCCGGGAACTCGGCCTGCTGCGCGCGCTCGGGGCGGACCGCGGACAGGTGCGGCGGTCGGTGCTGGTGGAGGCGTTGCTGCTGGGGGCGGTGGGCTCCACCGTTGGCCTGGTCTGCGGAGTCGGACTCGCGGCGGGCCTCTTCCGGCTGCTCGGGGTGTTCGGGATGAACATCGACGCCGCCGAGATGGTCATCCGCATGCGCGTGCCGGTCGCCGCGTACGCCGTCGGTCTGCTGGTGACGCTGGTCGCGGCCTACCTGCCGGCGCGCCGGGCGGCACGGGTCTCCCCCATGGCCGCGCTGTCCGACGCCGAGGTCGCCGGGAGCGGGCGGAGCCTGCGGTCGCGGGCGGTGGGCGGCGCGATCGCGACGCTGGTGGCCGCGGGGGCGCTGGCCGGGGCGGCGGTGGCCGGGAGCACCGGTGACGCGGCGACGTTCCTGGGGATCGGCATCGGTCTTTCGCTGATCGCGGCGGTGGTCGTGGGGCCTCTGCTGGTACGGCCGGTGATCCGGGTGCTCGGCGGGGCGTTCCCCCACGTGTTCGGTCCTGTGGGGCGGATGAGCCAGCGCAACGCGCTGCGCAACCCGCGTCGCACGGGTGCGACGGCCGGCGCGCTGATGATCGGGCTGGCCCTGGTCACCGGCATGTCCATCGCCGGCACGTCGATGGCGAGCTCCTTCGACCAGGAGATCGACAAGGCCCTGGGCGCGGACTACGTCGTGCAGGGCGACCACTTCGCGCCCTTCCCCCCGGAGATCACCGACCGCGTCCGGAAGGTGCGCGGGGCCGGGGAGGTGGTGCGGGTGCGCTACGTCTCCGTCCTGATGACCCTGCCCGACCACCGCACGACCAAGCTGACGGGCACCGCGATCGGCCCCGGCGCGGACCGGGCGCTCAACCTGGACTACGCCGCGGGCGACACGGCGCACGCCCTGGCCCGCGACAGCCTCTCGCTCTCCGCGACGTACGCCGCCCACCACGGGCTGCGCGTGGGCAGCCACATCCCCGTGCGCTTCGTCGACGGCCGCTCCACGACGTTCACCCTGCGCGCGCTGACCACCAGCCAGAGCACCCTGCTCGGGGACGACGCCACCCTCACCATGGGCCTGGCCACCGCCGAGCGGTTCCTCCCCCGCGGCCAGGACGCCGCGCTCTACGTGAACGCCGCCCCCGGTACCGACAAGCCCACGCTGCGCGCGAACCTGGAACGGGCCCTCAAGCCGTACCCGCAGGTGGAGGTCCGTGACCAGGCCGACTACAAGCAGCTGGTGCGCACCCAGATCTCCGTGCTGCTGAACCTGGTGTACGCCCTGCTCGGCTTGGCGATCATCATCGCCGTGCTGGGGGTCGTCAACACCCTCGCCCTGTCGGTGATCGAGCGCACCCGGGAGATCGGGCTGCTCAGGGCGATCGGTCTGTCGCGGCTGCAACTGCGCCGGATGATCCGGCTGGAGTCCGTGGTGATCGCGGTCTTCGGTGCGGTGCTGGGGCTCGCCCTGGGGCTGGTCTGGGGCGTGGTCACGCACGAGGTGCTGGCGCTGGAGGGCATGCGGGCGTTCACCGTCCCGTGGACCACGGTGGGGGCGGTCATGGCCGGTTCGGTGGTGGTCGGCCTGGTCGCGGCGTTGCTGCCGGCCCTGCGCGCCTCCAGGATGAACGTCCTCGCCGCGATCGCCCACGAGTGAGCGACCCGCGGGCGGGGAAGGTCGTTGACCGGCGGAAGGGTCGGGACGAGGGGGCGGTCATGGCACGACGGTTCCGATTCGGTGTGAATCTGCTCGAGCCCGCGCAGGGCGACGCGTGGGAACGCAAGTGCCGCCGGGCGGAGGCGCTCGGCTACGACGTCCTCCAGGTGCCGGACCACCTGGACTGGCCCGCGCCGTTCCCCTCGCTGGCCGCGGCGGCGAACGCCACGCGGCGCCCACGGCTGGGGACCTTCGTGCTCAACGCCGCGTTCTGGAACCCGGTCCTGCTCGCCCGCGAGGTCGCCACCACCGCCCGGCTCACCGGCGGCCGCCTGGAGCTGGGCCTCGGCGCGGGGTACGTGCGCGCCGAGTTCGAACGCGCGGGCCTGGCCTACGGCACCGCCCGCGACCGGGTCGACCACCTGGAACGCACCGTCGAGGCGCTGACCGGGCTGCTCGCGGGGCCGCACGGCACGGACGGAACGGGAACGGACGGAACGGGATCAGGCAGAACGGACGGCGCCGGTACCCCCCTGACCCCGCTGCTCCTGGGCGGGAACGGCCCGCGCATGCTGCGCCTCGCAGCACGGCACGCGGCCGTCGTCGCCTTCACCGGCGCCGAGGCCGACCCGGCCAAGGACGACGGCACGCTGCGGCTGCTGTCCGCCGCGACCGTGGAGGAGCGGGTCGCCACCGCACGCGGCTTCGCCACGTCGTACGGCACCGACCCCGAGTTCAACGTCCTCGTCCAGCGGGTCGTGATCACCGAGGACCGCGGGGCGGCGGCCGGGGAGTTCGCCCCGCACGCGCCGCACCTGGACGAGAAGGAGCTGCTCGACCTGCCGACGCTGCTCGTCGGCACGGTCGCGGAGATCGCGGAGCAGCTGCGGCGGGGCCGCGAGCGCTTCGGCTTCAGCTACGTCACGGTGCTGGAACCCTCGATGGAGGCGTTCGCCCCGGTGATCGAGGAGCTGCGCCGCGACGCACCAGGGGAAGGGCACGAGGGAGTGCACGGGTAAGACGGGTAGGAGCGCGGGGAAGAGCGCGGGGAGGCGTAATACGCTCGCCGCCCGGGCCTGGAGGCTGGTTGGCTGACCCTCATGGACGATCTCGGGATACGCAACGCGGTACCGGCCGACGCCGAACGGGTGCTGGACTTCTGGAAGACGGCCGCCGAGGGCACCAGCGTCAGCGACGACCCGGAGGGCGTCGCGCGCCTGATCGCACGCGACCCCGAGGCCCTGCTGCTCGCCGAGGACGGCGGCGTGCTCGTCGGCACGGTCATCGCCGGCTTCGACGGCTGGCGCTGCCATCTGTACCGGCTGGCGGTCCACCCCGAGCGGCGGCGGCAGGGCATCGCGCGGGCCCTGCTGGCGGCGGCCGAGGAGCGCTTCACCGCGCTGGGCGGCCGGCGCGGCGACGCCATGGTGCTGGAGCGCAACGAGCGCGCCCACCACGCCTGGCGCTCGGCGGGCTACGCGCCCGAGCACCACTGGCGCCGCTGGACCAAGCCCTTCCAGCGCACCCGGTAGCGCGCCGGGCGGGTCCGGGGCACACCCCCTGGCCGCGTTCCCGGGCTGTCCGTTGCGCCCGCGCTTCCTACGATGGGCGTATGGACGACCCTGCGAGTCCGTCACGTCTCCCTTCCCGTCGCCCACGCCTGCAGCGCGCGGTCCACCCCGGCCTGACCGATCATGGGACCGAGGTGTCCCGATGACCGAAGTGCTGCTCCTGGCCGTCGCCCTGCTGCTGACCCTGGCCTGCGCCGTCTTCGTCGCCGCGGAGTTCTCCCTGACCACGGTCGAGCGCACCGACCTGGAACGGGCCGAGAAGGCGGGCGAGCGCGGTGCCTCCGCGGCCCTGCGGGCCGTGCGCAGCCTGACGGTGCAGCTGTCGGGCGCCCAGCTCGGCATCACCGTCACCGGCCTGGTGATCGGCATGCTGGCGCAGGCCTCCATCGCCGAGCTGCTGGCGGGGCCGCTGCGCGCGCTGGGGATGTCCGCCGCCGGGGCCGCGTCGCTGGGCCTGGTGCTCGGCACCGGCGTCTCCACGGTGGTGCTCATGGTGGTGGGCGAGCTCGTCCCCAAGAACTGGGCGATCTCCCGGCCGCTGCCGGTGGCCAAGGCCGTCGCCCCGCCGCAGACCGTCTTCACCGCCGCCTTCGGCCCGCTGATCCGCCACCTGAACAACACCGCCAACCGTGTGCTGCACCGTCTGGGCATGGAACCCACCGAGGAGCTCGCCTCGGCCCGCAGCCCCGAGGAGCTGGTGGCCCTCGCCCGGCACTCCGCCCGGGCGGGCGCGCTGGAGGCCGACACCGCCGAGCTGTTCGTACGGACGCTGAGCCTGGCCGGGCTGACGGCCGAGAACGTGATGACCCCCCGCGTCCAGGTGGTCGCCCTGGAGGAGGGCGCCACCTGCCAGGACGTCGCCGACATCACCCGCGCCACGGGGCTGTCCCGCTTCCCCGTGCACCGCGGCGGCCTGGACAACGTCATCGGCATCGTCCACATCAAGGACGTCCTGGCCGTGCCCTACGAGCGCCGCGAGGGCCACCCCATCACCCCGCTGCTGCGGGAGCCGGTGCCGGTCCCCGAGACGCTCGGCGTGGACCGGCTGCTGGACCGGCTCTCCGGCTCGATGAGCATGGCCGTCGTCATCGACGAGTACGGCGGCACCGCGGGCGTCGTCACCCTGGAGGACATCGTGGAGGAGGTCGTCGGCGAGGTCCGCGACGAGCACGACCCGCAGGAGACCCCCGACCTGGCCTTCATCCACCAGGACCGCACCGGCCGCCGCGTCTACGACGCCGACGGCGCGGTGCGGACCGACCGGCTCGCGCACATCGGCCTGCGGGCCGGGAACGGCCCCTACGAGACACTGGCCGGCCTGGTCGCCGAGCGGCTCGGGCGGATCCCCGCCACCGGCGACACCGTCGAGGTGAACGGCTGGATGGTCGAGGTCACCGACGACTCGCACCACCGTGCGGCGCACGTACGGCTGATCTCGCCGGCGCCGCGCGCGCAGAACGGGCTCGCCCCGCAGGACGCGGACGACGGGACGGCGGGTGCGCGATGATCTTCCTGCAGTTGTTCATCGGCGCGCTGACCCTGGTCGTGAACGCCTTCTTCGTCGGCGCCGAGTTCGCGATGATCTCCGTCCGGCGCAGCCAGATCGAGCCCCGCGCGGAGGCCGGGGAGCGCGGGGCGCGCCACGTGCTGTGGGGGCTGCAGCACCTGTCGCCCCTGATGGCCGCCGCCCAGCTGGGCATCACGCTGTGCACCCTGGTGCTGGGCATCGTCGCGGAACCGGCCATCGAGCACCTGCTCGCGCCGCTCTTCCACCTGCTGCACGTACCGCAGGGCGCCATCCACGCCCTGTCGTTCGCGATCGCCCTGACCCTGGCCACGTACGCGCACATGCTGCTCGGCGAGATGGTGCCGAAGAACATCGCGCTCGCCGCCCCGGAGCGGACCGCCCTCGTCCTCGGTCCCCCGCTGGTCACCCTGGCGCGGGCGCTGCGCCCGGTGATCTTCACGATCAACGCCTTCGCGAACGGGCTGCTGAAGCTGCTGCGGGTCGAGCCGAAGGACGAGGTCGCGGCGGTGTTCTCGGACGACGAGCTGGCCCGGATGGTCACTGACGCCGGCCAGGCCGGGCTGCTGGACGAGCGCGCCGCGATCCGCCTGCAGGACGCCCTCGAACTGGGCCGCCGCCCGGTCCGTGCGGTCGTCGTCCCGTGGGAGCGCGTGGTGTCCGCCCGCTTCGGGATGACCCCGGCGGGTCTGGAGCGCCTGGCCGCGCGGTCCGGGTTCTCGCGCTTCCCCGTGACCGACGACGCCTGCCGCATCCTGGGCTACCTCCACGTGAAGGACGCCCTGGCCCTCGGCCCCAGCCGCCACGACCAGCCCTTCCCGCGGGGCGCCCTGCGCCGGATCACCCGGGTCGTCGCGGCCACCCCGCTGGACGACGTCCTGGCGGCGATGCGGGCCAGCGGGGCGCACCTGGCGGCGGTCGTCGACGACCAGGGCCGCGGCATCGGCCTGGTCACCATGGAGGACGTGCTGAAGGAGCTCGTGGGCCACGCACCGGCCGCCTGAAGCGACGGTCCGCGGGGCCGGTAGGATCACGCGCGCCATGCAGATGAACGCCACCCACACCAGCTTCGTCGCGCTCGGCGACTCCTTCACCGAAGGCATGTCCGACGCGCTCCCCGACGGCTCCTACCGGGGCTGGGCGGACCTCCTCGCCGGACGCCTGTCCGCCCACGCGCCGGGCTTCCGCTACGCCAACCTGGCGGTACGCGGGAAGCTCATCCAGCAGATCGTGGACGAGCAGGTGGAGACCGCCGCCTCGATGGAGGCCGACCTGGTGACCCTGGTGGGCGGGCTCAACGACGTGCTGCGCCCCAAGTGCGACGTGGCGAGGGTGTGCGCGCTGCTGGAGGAGGCGGTGGAGCGGCTGGCGCCGAACTGCCGACAGCTGGTGCTGATGCGCAGCCCGGCCCGCCGGGGCCCGGTCGCGACGCGGTTCCTGCCCCGCATGGAGCAGCTGTTCGGCTTCGTCGACGACCTCGCCGCCCGGCACGGCGCGCTCGTCGTGGACCTGTACGGCGCCCATGTGCTGGGCGACCCGCGGCTGTGGGCGGACGACCGGCTGCACCTGGACGGCGAGGGCCACCGCCGCGTCACCGAGGCGGTCTGGCAGACCCTCGGCCACACCCCGCAGTTCGACTGGACCGAGCCGCTCCCCACGCACGTGCCCCTGTCGTGGCCCGCCCGCCGCGCCGCCGACCTGCGCTTCACGCGCCGGCACCTCGTCCCCTGGATCGGCCGCCGCCTGACCGGCCGCTCCTCCGGCGACGGCCTGCCGCCCAAGCGCGCCGAACTGGTGCCGTTCGACCTCTGAGCGGGCCCCGGCGGCGCCACGGCAACAGGTCCGACGAGCCCCCGTCCGTCCGTTCCGCCATCACGCCCGGTGACCGCCGCATCGGCGTCGACGAAGCCCCACGCGACGGCTCGCGGCGGAATGCCACCCACATGAGCGAATGGGGGATCGCACTCATCGTGGCTGGTTCAGCCCTGGCAGGCAGCCTCATCACCGGGTGGCTCACCAAGAACGCCGGCCGGCGTCAGGCGGAGGCCGCACGGCACGCCGGGGACAGGCAGGCCGACGCCTTGCTGCACACCGTGCAGGCCTCGCTCAACGAGCAACGACGCGCCCGCATCGAAGACCAGCGCCGCCAGGCGTACACCGCGTTCCTGAAGGCCACGGAAGACGTGGCACGCGAACCGCACGACCCGTCGTCGATGAGAGCCTTCAGCGAGGCTGGGCCGCGGTTGACCATCTAGGGCCGCGTGCCGTGTGCGATGCGGCCTACGCGTCGGGGGATTTCGTCATGACAGGGAGTCCGGGCCCTCACACTCAGCACGCGATCCTGCGCCATGCGTACATCGAAGCCGTGCAGAAGGCGCTCGGTACCGTGGAGCCACCGCCTGTCGACCCGGGCTCGCCAACGACAGACGCCTGACCGTTCCGGGTATCAGCGGCGCCGGGACCGCCCGGGGCGGGCGTTGCCGCCGGGGAGGCGGGCGGGCTGGAGGTCGCGCGGGCCCTGGGCCTTCCGCCAGGCGTATCGGGCCGCCGACCCGGCGCCGATGGCGACGAGGCACGAGAGGGCGATGTCCAGGGGGTGCTTCGCCACGAAGATGCCGGTGGCGCCGGCCAGGGTGATGACGCCGGACACGACGGCGAGCACCGTCCAGAGCCTGGTTCTCACGGCGGAAGGGCAGAGCCGGACGATCTCCGCCGTAAGCCATCCGGGTCGCCCTCGGTGGTCGGTCCGGCGACGAACGGACCCGGCCCGCGTACCCCCCGGGCACTCCCGGGCCCCCACGGCGCTACGCGCATAGACCGGTGCGGGGCGCTGACCTGCGCCGACGCGCAGTAGAATCTCGCTACGTGACTTCCAAGCCCCGCATCCCCAACGTCCTGGCCGGCCGCTACGCCTCCGCGGAGCTCGCCACCCTGTGGTCCCCCGAGCAGAAGGTGGTGCTGGAGCGCCGTCTGTGGCTGGCCGTGCTGCGGGCCCAGAAGGACCTGGGGATCGAGGTGCCGGAGCAGGCCCTCGCGGACTACGAGCGGGTGCTGGAGCAGGTCGACCTGGCGTCGATCGCCGAGCGGGAGAAGGTCACCCGGCACGACGTCAAGGCGCGCATCGAGGAGTTCAACGCCCTCGCCGGGCACGAGCACGTCCACAAGGGCATGACCTCGCGCGACCTCACCGAGAACGTCGAGCAGCTGCAGATCCGGCTCTCCCTGGAGCACGTGCGCGACCGCACGGTCGCCGTGCTGACCCGGCTCGGCAGGCTCGCCGCCGAGTACGCGGAGCTGGTCATGGCAGGCCGTTCGCACAACGTGGCCGCCCAGACCACCACCCTCGGCAAGCGCTTCGCGACCACGGCCGACGAACTGCTGGTGGCCTTCGCTCGGGTCGAGGACTTGCTGGGCCGCTACCCGCTGCGCGGCATCAAGGGCCCGGTCGGCACCGCGCAGGACATGCTCGACCTGCTCGGCGGCGACACCGCCAAGCTCGCCGAGCTGGAGCGGCGGATCGCCTCGCACCTGGGCTTCTCCGAGGTCTTCACCTCCGTCGGCCAGGTCTACCCCCGCTCGCTGGACTACGACGCCGTCACCGCGCTGGTGCAGCTGGCCGCCGCGCCGTCCTCGCTCGCCAAGACGATCCGCCTGATGGCCGGCCACGAGCTGGTCACCGAGGGCTTCAAGCCCGGCCAGGTCGGATCCTCGGCCATGCCGCACAAGATGAACACCCGCTCCTGCGAGCGCGTCAACGGCCTGGCGGTCATCCTGCGCGGCTACGCGTCGATGGTGGGCGAGCTGGCCGGCGACCAGTGGAACGAGGGCGACGTCTCCTGCTCGGTGGTGCGCCGGGTCGCCCTGCCGGACGCGTTCTTCGCCTTCGACGGCCTGCTGGAGACCTTCCTGACGGTCCTCGACGAGTTCGGCGCCTTCCCGGCCGTCATCGCCCGCGAGCTCGACCGCTACCTGCCGTTCCTCGCCACGACGAAGGTGCTCATGGGTTCGGTGCGGGCCGGCGTCGGCCGCGAGCTGGCGCACGAGGTCATCAAGGAGCACGCGGTCGCCTCGGCGCTGGCCATGCGCGAGAAGGGCGTGGAGCGCAACGAGCTGCTGGACCGGCTCGCCGAGGACGAGCGCATCCCGCTCGACCGCGCCCAGTTGGACGCGCTCATGGCCGACCGCCTCTCCTTCACAGGTGCGGCCGCGGACCAGGTCGCGGAGGTCGTACGGCGGGTCGGCGAGGTCGCCGAGCGCCACCCGCAGGCGGCCGCCTACGCCCCCGAGGCCATCCTCTGACCACGGTCAGGCGCACCCGCCCCACCCAGGACGAGCTGGAGGCCGCCCGCGACCGCGTCATCCCCGACGTGATCGCGGACGGCCTGGGGGTGCTCTTCTGCGGCATCAACCCCGGGCTGATGTCGGCCGCCACCGGTCACCACTTCGCCCGCCCCGGCAACCGCTTCTGGCCCGTGCTGCACGCCTCCGGCTTCACCCCGCGCCGGCTCGACCCCGCGGAGCAGGACGAACTCCTGGCGTACGGGCTGGGGATCACCAACGTCGTCGCGCGCGCCTCCGCCCGGGCCGACGAACTGACCCGCGACGAACTGCTGGAGGGCGGGCGGCTGCTGACGGAGAGGGTCCTGCGCCACGAGCCGCGCTGGCTCGCCGTCGTGGGCGTCACCGCCTACCGGGTCGCCTTCGCCGAGCCCCGCGCCCGCATCGGCCCCCAGGAACACACGATCGGCGGCACCCGGATCTGGGCCCTGCCCAACCCCAGCGGCCTGAACGCCGGTTGGTCGACGCAGGCGATGACGGAGGAATACGGCCGCCTCCGCGACGCGTCGCAGGCATGATGCACACGTGGGTACGGGGACCGAGGAGGACGCCCGGCGCTGGCTCGCCGCACGCGGCGTGCGGCAGGCCGGTGCCGACGCATGGACGGACGACGAGCAGCCGGGCCGGCGGTTCACCACGAACGAGATCGCGCACTCCCGGGCCTACGAGGTCTTCGTCGACGAACACCTGGACGCCGAAGGCCGGGTGCGGCTCGCGTTCGGGCTGCTGGACCTCCTCGACGACTACTGGGTGACCTGCGAGATCCGCATGGCCGACCGGGGGCCGGACGGCCCCTTGCCGTCGGGTGCGCTCTGGGGCGGCTACCGCCGGCGGCTGGAGGCGGAGCGGGACGCCGGACCCGTCACCTCCTCCCTGTGGGTCGACTGGTTCGAGGACCGGAGCACCGCCGCGACGGCCTTCGCCGAGGTCCTCGGGCGTGACCTGGAGCGCCTGCGGGACGACGCCTCCCCCGCCCTGCTGCTCCGTGCCCGGCGAGTGCTGGACGGCTCGGGCCCGGTGCCCTGGCCGGTGAAGGAGGAGGCGTACGACGTGGCCGCACGCCTCCCCGCGCTGCACGGGGCGCTCTTCAAGGGCCTGTTGGCCTCGTACCACGACTTCCACGGCGACCTGCGCCCGGATGCGGCACTCGCCCTCCTGTCAGGGCTCGAACTCCCCCCGGACACCCGGCACCTGGCGCAGCTGCGCCTCGTCCTGGCCGCGGGGCGCCGGAACCACCACCGCAGCCCCGGCGCGTGGGACGCCGCCCTCCGGACCGCGTCCTGACACCGCCCGCCCGGTACCGGAGGCCGCTCACGGGGTGCCCCCGTGGACCAGGGGTCCGGGACGTGGCGCGAGCAGCCGGGTCAGGAGCGGGAGGGCGGCGGCGGTCGTGGGGGCCTGGGCGGCGGGCAGGTGGGCGACGTCGGGCGGCAGCGGCATGCCGCCGCGGGGGACGGCGAGGACGCGCATGCCGGCCGCGGTCGCCGAGCGGATGCCGTCCGGGGAGTCCTCGACGGCCAGGCAGCCGGACGGCGGCACGCCGATCTCGGCCGCCGCGCGCAGGTAGGGGTCGGGCGCGGGTTTGCCCCGGGCCACGTCCTCCCCGCACACGACGGCGCTCAACCGTCCCGTCAGGCCCAGCCCGTCGAGGACCGCCAGGACGAAGCGGCGCGGGCTGGCCGTGGCCAGGCCCACGGGGCCGTGCCGTCCGGCTTCGAGGACCAGGTCCACGGCGCCGGGCAGCGCCCGGACCCGGCCCGCGGCCACCTCGCCGGTCGCCGCGGTGGTGCAGGCCTGGACCACCTCGGCGGGGCCCGCCGTGCCACCGCACAGTCCGGCGACGTACGCCGCCCAGCCGCCGTTGCCGTGCAGGGCGGCGCTGTCCTGCGCCCGCCAGCGATGACCGTGGCGGGCGGCGAAGGCCGCGCAGACACGGACCCATGCGTCCGCACTGTCGACCAGCGTGTCGTCCAGGTCGAAGATCGTCGCTCGGCTCATCCGGTCACACCGTCGCGGGGTCCGCGAGGCGCGGCCCGTTCGACAGCTGCTCGATCGAGATGAGCGCCAGGCCGTGCCGGTCGGCGAAGGCCCGCAGCCGGTCGAAGCGGGCGACCGAACCGTCGTCCTCGCAGACCTCGCTGATCACACCGACCGGCGGCAACCCGGCCAGGCGCAGCAGGTCGACGGTGGCCTCGGTGTGCCCGCGCCGCTCGGCGATCCCCCCGGGGCGGGCGCGCAGCGGGAAGACGTGCCCGGGGCGGTGCAGTTCGTCGGGCCGGGTCGCCCGGCCGGCCAGCGTCCGTACCGTCCGGGCCCGGTCCGCGGCGGAGATCCCGGAGCCGACGCCGACCGCGTCGACGGAGACGGTGTACGCCGCCGTGTCGAGGCCGGGGCCGGGCGGGACCATCAGCGGCAGTTCCAGGCGGTCGGCGATCTCCGGCGCCAAGGGCGCGCAGATCAGGCCGCTGGTCCAGCGGACGAAGAACCCCATGGTCTCCGCGGTGGCGAACTCGGCCGCCATGACCAGGTCGCCCTCGTTCTCGCGGTCCTCGTCGTCGACCACGATGACGGGCCGCCCGGCCCGCAGGTCGCCGACGGCGGTCGCCACCGCGTCCAGGCCCGCAGCCGAGCGCGGCGCCGATGCTGACGTCACAGATCCAACCTCTCCTCGCAGTAGCGCTTCCTGCGGGATGCATCGGTGACCGAACGGGGGAGCTTGAGAAGTCCGTACGCCGAACGGGCTTTCCCCGCTCAACAGCGCGGGATCGGCTTGCTGTAACCCGTCGTGCCGGGCGTGGCGACGTAGTGGTCGGAGACGTAGCGGCCGTTGTCGAGGCGGTTCCAGATCTTGGTGGCGCCGACCTTGGATCCGGACTTCTGGCAGACGACCCAGGCCAGCGCGCCGTTCGGGGAGGTGCCCTTGGCGGCGTAGGAGGTGCCGGGACCGCTGCGTTCGGTGAGGCCGCCGGGCGCGGTGACCTGGTAGGGCAGGACGCAGCGGGGCAGGGGGGCACTGTAGCCCGTGGCCGACGGGGTGCTGACGTAGTGGTCGCTGACGTAGGTGCCGTCGGTGAGCTTGTCCCACACGGAGGTGGTGCCCACCTTCAGGCCCGGGGCCTGGCAGACGACGCGCAGGGCGGAGCCGGGCGCATGGGTGGTGACGACGGGATGGGTCGTCGAGGGGCCGCTGCGCGCCTTGAGGGCGGTGGAGCTCGTCACCGTGTAGCCGAGGGCGACGGTGGCGACGGGCGCGTCGAGCCGGTCGTTGTCGATGTTCACGGTGACGCCGCCGTAGGTCTCGTCGTGGCCGCCGCGGTACTGCTTCGCGCGCTGGTGGACGGGCCACTTGGCGTCGGCGACGCCGGTCCAGCCCTTGAGGGTGTCGGCGCCGTCGTAGCGGGCGATCCACAGGGCGTCGGGGCGGGCATAGGAGGCGGAGGTGTAGACGTCGGCGAGCTGCTTGGCGCCGAGGTTGAGGTTCATGTAGACGCCGGAGACGTACCCCAGCCGGTGCAGTTCCTTCGTCCAGGCCGACAGATAGGTGAGGACGCCGGTGCGGCAGGCGGCGTCGTCCTGGGCGTAGTTCTCGATGTCGTTGTAGAGGGCGCTGCCGGGCTGCATGCCGAGGGCCTTGGCCGCGGCGACGGCCTCGCCGGCCGCCCTGGTGCCCTGGGTCCGCGCGGAGCCGGGGGTGGTGCTGATCTTGGCGTCACCGGGCCGGGCGCCGCAGGGCGGCTGCAGGCCCTTGTGTATGGGCAGCAGGCGCCACTTGAGCCGGGCGACGGAGGTCACCCAGGAGGCGGTGAGCTGCGGCTGGGCGCAGGTGCGGTTGACCCCCGATACGTACACGCCGAGCGCGCGGTACGGGGAGGCGTTCCACGCCTGGATCGTGGTGAGCGGCGGCGCGGTGCACGTGTCGAAGGCGAGCCCGGAGTAGCGGGTGGCGCCCGCCCCCGCGGGGTAGCCGGCCGCGGTGGCGGGCTCGGCGGAGGCCGCGGGGGCGAGGACGAGGGCGGTGGCGCCGCCCAGGAGCAGGGCGGAGGCGGCGGCGAGGAGTCTTCGCGCGGCGCGGTGGAGGAAGTACGGGTTCGGCATGACGGCCCCCCGGGTACGGCACGGCGCCATGGCGCCGGAATCACTGGGTCAGCCGTCCGCGCCGTGTGTGCCGGGCCCCGGGGCGGGAATCGTCGCGCATGACGACACATCAGGCCGTTGTGGACAAAGGGTAGTGGGGGTGCGGCGACCGCGTCGAGGAGTGCGACGCGGTCACGGTACGGCCGCGGCGTCGCCGACGGCGGCGATGAGCTGGAAGGGCAGTTCCGGGTCCCCCTGGCCGACGCACACCCCTATCCAGCGGTCCCCGACGCGCCAGGCCCATGCCTCGCAGGCGTAGCCGCACAGGGTGTCCAGCGGCGGCGGAACCGGCTCACCGTGGAAGGAGCGTTCGAGGTGGGCGGCGAGGTCGACCGTCTCGGGCGCGCCCCAGCGCTCGGTGAGCACCTCGACCAGGGCCTGGCACTCGGCCTCGATGTCGTCCTCGACCTGCCCTCTGTACCCGGGGTCCCCGTCCGCGTCCCAGAAGTCCTCACTGATCCGGAGGTCCGTTATGTGGTGGCCGGGGCCGCTGTCGACCGCGCCGCAGCGCTCGCGCCGCGCCGGGAAGGGGCGGGCGCGCAGCGCGTCGACGACGGCCACGTGGCCGGGCAGGTCCATGGCTCCAGTAAACCCCGCGCCTGTGACACTTGACATCGAGTCAGTAACCCTGTGCCGGAGCTACTCGCCGCGGGCCGCCGGGACGGGTACGATCCGGCCAACACGCGCGCAAGCTGGGAGGACGTACGTTGGGGCGGCTCACCGGCGGGGACCCGTCCCTGCTCCGGCGGATCAATTCCGCGGTGGTGCTCCATGCGCTGCGCGGCGAGCCCGCCGTGAGCCTGACCGAACTGGTGCAGACGACGGGGCTGTCACGGCCGACCGTCGAGGGCGTGATCGAGGGCCTGACGGAGTCGGGCCTGGTGGTGGAGGCGCCGCAGGAGCCCGGTGACGCGCGCAAGCAGGGCCGTCCCGCGCGCAGGTTCCGCTTCCACGCGGAGGCGGGGCACCTGCTGGGCGTGGAGATCGGGGCCCGGGAGATCCGGACGCTGCTGTCGGACCTCAGCGGTCGCGTCCTGGGGTCGCTGGCGCACGACGTCGCCGACACCCTGCCGGCCGAGGAGCGCCTGGAGCGGGTCCGCGGCACCGTCGCCGAGCTTCTGCGCAAGGCCGGCGTGGCCCGCAGCACCCTGTGGGCGGTCGGCGTGGGCAGCCCGGGGATCGTGGAGACCGACGGCGCGGTCCGGCTGAGCACGGCGCTGCCCGGCTGGACGGGGCTGCCGCTGGGCGAGCGGCTGCGCCGGTCCTTCCGCTGCCCCGTCCTGGTGGAGAACGACGCGAACGCCGCCGCCGTCGCCGAGCACTGGAAGGGCGCGGCCGTCGGCACCGACGACGTGGTGTTCGTGCTGGCGGGGCTGAGCCCCGGAGCCGGGTCCCTGATCGGGGGCCGGCTGCACCGCGGCTTCGGCGGGGCGGCGGGCGAGATCGGGGCGCTGCACCTGCTGGGCCGGGAGGCCCGGCCGGAGCGGCTGCTGTCCACGACGGGGACACCGCTGCACCCGCTGGACGAGTCCGCGGTGGCCGAGGTGTTCGCGCTCGCGAGGTCGGGCGACGTCCAGGCGCGGGAGGCCTTCGACCGGTTCCTGCAGCGCCTGGTGCACGACGTGGCGGCGCTGGTGCAGGCGATAGACCCGGAACTGGTGGTGATCGGCGGCTGGGCGGCCGGACTGGACGGCGTACTGGAGCCGCTGCGCACGGAGTTGGCGCGCTACTGCCTGCGGCCGCCGGAGGTGGCGCTGTCGGCGCTGGGGCACGAGGCGGTGGCCACGGGGGCCCTGCGGCTCGCACTGGACCACGTCGAGGAGCAGTTGTTCGCGGTGGCCAGGACCTCGCTGCTCGGCCGCTGAGCGCGCGACGCGAGCCGGGCCGCACCACCCGGCCGCACCACCATCGGCCGGCCCCCACCGGCCGGCCCCACCGCCGACCACGCGAACCACCGGCCAGGGCAATACGGGCGAAATTCCGCGGCTCACCGGCCTGCCTGCTTGGCCCGTTTGTCCGACCAGCCGACGATCCGTCGCATCGGCGAGCGTGCCGCGCCGGCGGGCGCGGCCGGCGAAAGGGCGTCCCTCGTGCGGCGAGCAGTGGTCCCGGCAGTGTCCCTGGTGCTGGCGGCCGGCGCGGCGACCGCCCCGGCCGCCGGGCACTCCCCGGATCCCCTGGTCGCCGAGCAGCTGCGGATGGCGGGGGCCACGGTCGCGGCCCGGACGGCCGGGGCCACCGGGATCGTCTTCGGGGCGTGCCCGGCCGACAGCGGGCTCAAGGCGCCCGTGCAGTGCGGCACCGTCCGGGTGCCGGTGGACTACGCGGAGCCGGGCGGCGCGACGATCGGCCTGCTGGTGAGCCGCTTGCGCGCGGCGGGCCCGGCTTCGGTGCGCCAGGGCGCCCTGGTGTTCAACCCGGGCGGCCCCGGATCGTCGGGGCTGTGGTTCCCGGCGGTGGGCCGGCCCGGCGTGGGCGCGGTCACCCGCAAGGTCTGGGAGACCGCGGCCAGGACGTACGACCTGGTGGGCTTCGACCCCCGCGGGGTCGGCCACTCCGCACCGCTGTCCTGCCAGGACCCGGCGGGCCACCAGCGTTCCCCCGGCCCCGATCCGCGACTGCCCACCGCCGCGGTGAAGGCCGCCAAGCGCGCGGAGGCCCGGCGCACGGCGCAGAACTGCGGCGCGCGGGGCGGCGCGCGGGGCGGCGCGCTGCTGCGGAACATGCGCACCGCGGACCTGGCACGGGACCTCGACGTCATCCGCGCCGCCCTGGGCGAGCCGCGCCTCAACTACTACGGCGTCTCCTACGGGACGTACCTGGGCGCGGTGTACGCCACCCTCTTCCCCTCGCACGTGCGCCGCATGGTCGTCGACAGCGTCGTCAACCCCGACCCGCGCGGTGTCTGGTACGGCGCCAACCTCGCGCAGGACGTGGCCTTCGAGCGCCGCTGGGCGGACTGGCGCACCTGGGCCGCCGGGCACGACCGCGTGTACGGCCTCGGTGCGACACCCGGGCGCGTGCAGGCGAGCTTCGACCGGGCGATGCGGATGCTCGGCAAGCGCCCGGCCGGCAAGGTGGGCGCGGGCGAACTGCACTCGGCGGCGGTGCAGGCCGCCTACTACGACCAGCGCTGGGCCTCCTTCGCCCATCTGCTCTCGCGCTACCTGCGCGGTGACGACGACCCGCTCGTCGACGCGGCCGCCCCGGACCCCGGGCAGGCCAAGGACGAGGAGAACAGCGAGGCGGTCTACCTGGCGGTGGAGTGCTCGGACGGGGCATGGCCGCGCGACTGGAGCGTGTGGGACCGCGACAACTCACGGATCGCGCGCCAGCGTCCCTTCGAGACCTGGGCGAACGCCTGGCTGAACCTGCCCTGCGCCTCGTGGCCGGTCCAGGGCGGGCGGGCGGTGGACGTCGGGGCGCGTCCCGGGTCGGGGCTGCCGCCGGTGCTGATCGTCCAGTCGGAGCGGGACGCGGCCACACCGTACGAAGGCGCGGTCGAACTGCACCGCAGGCTGCCGGGCTCCCGGATGATCACCGAGGAGGGGCGGGGCTCCCACGGCCTGATCAGCTTCTGGAACGAGTGCGTCACCGCGCGCGTCGACCGCTACCTGATCTCCGGCGCCACCGGGGACCGGGACGTCCGCTGCTCCGGGCACCCGCTGCCCGTACCCTCCGGCCGTGATGGCGCCGAGGACGCCAACACGGGCCGCTTCTACTGACCGGACGGACCGGGCGGCACGGACGCCGGAGCCGGGTTCACGACGCGGCGGCGTGCCGCTCCTGGCCGTGGTGGGTGATCTCCATCGCGCCGCTGTCGCCGAAGGTCAGCCGGCAGGTGTCGGCACGGTAGGTGGCGACGGCGACGGCCGCGACACGTCCACCGCTGAAGTAACGGGTGGTGACGACCAGCACGGGGGCGCCGGGCAGCCGGTCGAGCTGCTTGGCGTCCTCGGCGCGGGCCGAGCCCAGCTCCACGGCCCGGTCGTCGCCGTCGAGCCCGAGGACGTGCAACTCCCGTAGGACGGCGGGGGCGTGGTCGGCCGGCGTCAGGTCGCCGGCGAGGCCGGGGACGGAGGCCCGGGGGACGTAGAGCAGCTCGGTGGCGACGGACTGGCCGCCCATCGCGCGGACCCGGCGGACGGTGTGCACCGCCTCGTCGGCGTCGGTGCCCAGCACCTCGGCGACCGCGGTGGGGGCGACGGCCTCGACGCAGCCCACGGTCCGCCACGCGTCACCCGCGGCGCCGGGCCAGCTGCCGCTCGACGGGCCGACCGAGACGCCCACGCGCGGCGGTGCGACCGTGGTGCCGACACCGCGGCGGCGCTGCAGGCGGCCCTCCAGCTCCAACTGCTCCAGGGCCTGGCGCAAGGTCGCCCGGGCGACACCGAAACGGGCGGCGAGCTCACGCTCGTTGGGCAGGATCTCACCGACCGTGAACTCGGAGTCGAGGGCGTCGATGAGGAGGGTCTTGAGGTGCCAGTACTTGGGCTCCGGCACGTTCTCGAGCTGCGTGGTCCCCACCCTGTCCTCCGCAATCGGCCTGACGCCGTCCGGGGTTTGTTCAGCCTTGTTTCCGAACGGCTCTTTATTAAAGGTTCTTGCACTACTAGGCGACGATAGAGCTGCCTTCCGACTTGGTCAAGACCAATGCTCAGGGGCCCGGCCGCGTCCGGCGGGCACGGACGCGCGGTGTTCACGAGGTGTTCGCGCCCGTCATGGGCCCGTCATGGGGCGTTCGCGCGCTGGTAGCGTTCGTGATCACGTCGAGTGAGGGAGCTGGCATGGGTCCGGTCACGGTGGTCACCGGAGGCGGCCGCGGCATCGGTGCGGCGGTCGCGCTGCGGCTGGCCCGCGAGGGGCACGCCGTCGGCATCGGTTACGAGAAGGACGCCGACGCAGCCGAGGACGTCGCCCGCAAGATCCGGGACGCGGGCGCGCGCTGCGTCGTGGTGCGCGTCGACACCAGCGACGCCGGACAGGTGGACACGCTCTTCGACACCGTGGGCGAACAGCTCGGCGCGGTGACCGGCCTGGTCAACAACGCGGGCGTCACGGGGCCGCTGGGCCGGTTCACCGAGACCCCGGTCGAGGTCATGCGCCGGGTGATCGACGTCAACGTGATGGGCGCGATCATGTGCGCCCGCCGCGCGGCGCTGGGGATGTCCACCCGGTACGGCGGCCAGGGCGGCGCGATCGTCAACATCTCCTCCGGTGCCGCGACGCTCGGCGGCCCCGGGGAGTACGTGCACTACGCCGCCAGCAAGGCGGCGGTCGACGCGCTGACCGTGGGCCTCGCCAAGGAACTCGCCCCGGACGGCGTGCGCGTCAACTCCGTGCAGCCCGGCATGATCGTGACCGACATCCACGCCGCGATGGGCGACCCCGAGCGGCCCTGGCGCAATCCGGACCGCGTGCCCATGCGGCGGCCCGGTGAGCCGGACGAGGTCGCCGGCGCGGTGGCCTGGCTGATGTCGCCGGACGCGTCATACACCACGGGCGCGGTGCTGCGCGTCGCCGGCGGCCTGTAGCGCCGCCCGCTACTCCCGGGCGACGGCCTCCGCGTCGTCCTCCGCGTCCATCGTGCGCAGCACGTCGGTGGCGAGAGCGGCGACCTGCGGGATCAGCTCCGGGGTGGCGAGGGCGAGGTGGCACAGCGACCAGGTCAGGGTGACGACGCGGCTCCGCCTCGCCTCCAGGGCGTCCAGCAGGCGGCGGCCGACGAGTTCTGCCGCGTCCTTGCGCACGGCTGGGTCGGTCCAGGCGGTCGCGACGATCGCGAGCGCGGCCGCCTCGCACACCCAGTCCTCGGCGTTGTCCAGCACGTCCACGAGGAGCGCACGGCGCCGCGAGACGGCCCAGGGCTCGTCGCTGCGGTGGTGCGCCAGGCCCAGGCACGCCCACACCTGCACGCACCGTATCCACAGGTCGGGGGCCTGGGCGGAGAGCGCGCGGCCCAACTCGTCCTCGCGCGGGGCCGGCGGATGGACCAGCACGCCGAGCAGGTCCTCGGGGTCGAGCCCGGAGAGCGCCACCGCGTCGTCGTAGGCGGCGACCAGGTACGGCCAGCCGTGCCAGGCCAGGCGGCGCACCGCTTCGGCCGCCTCCGGGGACGGCGGACGGACGGCGGGCCGCGCGGTGGTGCCCTCGTAGGCCCAGAGCGCGACCTCGACGGGGCGCGGGGCGATCCGCAGGTCCGGCTCGGGCACGGACTGGATCTCGGTGACCGCGTTCGGGTACGCGGCGCGCAGCGCGAGCAGCGCGCTCGGCGGCTCCAGGGCGGAGACGGTGAGCGTCAGTCCGGCGTCCGCGGGCACGGACTGCCCGAGCGCCTGGTGCAGCAGGCTGACCACGGCCTCGTTGCCGCCGGGTATCCAGTTCAGCCACGGCGACCCCTGGCTCAGCCGGGCGAGCAGGTCCGCGGCGTAGCCGTGTCCGGGTTCGGCCCGCAGATGGTCCGCGAGGGCCACCAGGTGCCGCAGGTCCGGCTGCACCGCGTGGCGCAGCGCGTGCGCCGCGGGTCCCGCCTTGGGGTGCGCGGGGTCGGCGGCCAGCGCCCGCTCGGCCCACGCCACGCCCTCGGCGGGACGGCCGAGCGACCCCAGCAACTCGGCGACGTCGACGTACAGGTCGAGGTCGGAGGGGTCGCGGGCGACCTCGCGCTGCCAGACCTCCAGCGCCTCCTCGGGGCGGCCGGCGCTGCGCAGCGCGTAACCGAGCATCACCGCGGCGGGGTGGGAGGGTTCGAGCTCGTACGAGCGCCGTGCCCAGCCCACGGCCTCCTCGGAGCCGCCCATGCGGCGGGCGAGCGTGGAACCGCACCAGAGCAGCATCGTGTGGTCGGGGTGGCGCTCGGCGCTCGCGCGGACCAGGTCGAGCAGCGGCAGCAGCGGGCCGCGCCGCTCCTCCTCCACCGGGTCGGGCAGTTGCGGCGCGACGCGCGCGGCCGCCCAGGCCACGGTGTCCGGCGCGACGAGCTCCGCGATGTCGGGGCGGCGCAGCCACGCGACGTCCAGCCAGGGCCGCTGCGGCTCGTGCCCGGCGCACTGGGCGAGCAGGCCGACGGCCTCGTCCCAGTGGCCCGCGACCGCGCAGAGGTGGCCGCGCGCGGCCACGGTGCCGATGAACGCCCGCTCCTCGGGGGCGAAGTACGTCAGCGCCGCCTCCGTGCCCCCGACGCTCGCGGCGAACTCGGCCATGGCCTCGTGGGTCTCGGGGAGTGCGGGGTCACGCGCCAGCGCGTCCTCCAGGTGCCGGGCGGCGTGCTCGAGGTCGCCCCCGGCCAGCGCGATGCGCGCCGTGGCCACTTCGCCCTCCGCCTCCAGGCGCGCCCCGTCCTCGTGGCCCTCCGGATGATCGTGCACAGCCGCTCCCCGCCTCGCGTCGCTCGTGGTGCCCCCGCCCCCGGGGCACCCTAACCGACGGCGGCGAACCGCCTGTCGGAGCGCCTCGGCGGGAAGTCCGTGGGGAGGCGGGCCTGGTGTTCTGGACCCCCGCATTACTTCTCCTCCCGTTCACGGAGACGTGGCTGCGGGAGGACCGCCGCCGCGTGCGGGACCGGCGGTCAGGCCCTGCCCTTGTCGCGGAGGGCAGGGGCCGCGGTGGCGACGCCGGTGAGCTTGCCGGGGTTGGTGAGGAGGTAGACCGTGGAAACGAGGCCGTCGGTGACCTCCAGGCTGAACACGGTGTGGGGGCGGCCGCGGGAGGTGACGACGATCGACGGGACGCCGTTCACCTCGCGGAAGGCGAAGGCGGGTTCGGCGATCGGGGTGGGCGCGATGGCGTGCAGGAAGCGGCCGACCTTGCCGGCGGTCTCGATGACCCGGAGCGGGGCGCGTTGCACGCCGCCGCCGTCGCCGAGCAGACGCACGTCGGGGGCGAGCAGGGCGAGCAGCCCCTGGAGGTCGCCGCCCACCGCGGCGGCCAGGAAGCGCTCGGTGACCCGGGCGGTCTCGGCGGGGTCGGCGTCGTAGCGGGGGCGCTTGTCCTCGACGTGGCGGCGGGCGCGGCCGGCGAGCTGGCGTACCGCGGGCTCGGTCCTGTCGAGGACCGCGGCGATCTGCGCGTACGGGAACGCGAAGGCCTCGCGCAGCACGAACACGGCGCGCTCCAGCGGGGAGAGCGACTCCAGCAGGACGAGGACGGCGAGCGAGACGGACTCGGCGAGGACGACGCGTTCGGCGGCGTCGGGCACGGTGTGCCCGAAGTCGGTGGCGACGGGCTCGGGGAGCCAGGGACCGGGGTAGGACTCGCGGCGCGACCGCACCTGCCGCAGGCGGTCGATGGCGAGCCGGGTCGTGGCGGTCACCAGGAACGCCCGCGGGTCGCGTACGGTCGCGCGGTCGGCGGCGGCCCAGCGCGGCCAGGTCTCCTGCACGACGTCCTCGGCGTCGGCGAAACGGCCGAGCATGCGGTACGCGATCCCCGTGAGCAGGGGCCGGTGCCGCTCGAACTCCTCCGCCGCGCTGTCCTGGTCGCCCACGGTCCCCATCCCACCGGACGGCGGGAGGGCATGTCCAGGCAGGACGCCGCTGCGCGCCGGTTTCGACGCCGGAGTCCGGGTGGGGCGCCCAGCGGTGCCGATTCGTTAACACAAGGAAACGGATTCAAAACCCGAGCGGGCGTTCCGGCGTACACAATCCCCCCAGCCTCCAGCAGCTTTATCCGGTTGCCGTACCGACCCCGAGGAGCACCATGTCCGCTCAGGCCACCGACGTGGCGAAGGGCTCTCCGCCACCACCACCGCAGAACGCACTGGACCGCTACTTCCACATCGGGGAGCGCGGGTCGACCTTCGGCCGCGAAGTGCGCGGCGGTTTCGCCACCTTCTTCACGATGGCCTACATCCTCGTGCTGAACCCGATCATCCTGGGGAGCGCGAAGGACAAGTTCGGCCACGTCCTGTCGACCGGTCAACTGGTCACCGCCACCGCGCTGGTGGCGGCGGTCATGACGATCGTCATGGGCGTCGGCGGCAACCTGCCGCTGGCCATCGCGGCGGGCCTCGGCCTCAACGCGGTGGTCGCCTTCCAGATCGCGCCCATGATGAGCTGGGACGACGCGATGGGCCTGATCGTCATCGAGGGCCTGGTCATCTGCGTCCTGGTGGTGACCGGGCTCCGCGAGGCGGTGATGCACGCGATACCCCAGGCGTTGAAGCAGGCGATCAGCGTGGGCATCGGCCTGTTCATCGCCTTCATCGGCTTCGTGGACGCCGGTTTCGTCAGCCGCATCCCGGACGCCGCGAACACCACGGTGCCCGTGCAGCTGGGCGGCAGCGGGGCGTTGTCGGGCTGGCCGGTGCTCGTCTTCTGCCTGGGGGTGCTGCTGACGATCGCCCTGCTGGCCCGGAAGGTGAAGGGCGCGATCCTGATCAGCATCGTCGCCATGACGGTGCTGGCGATCGTGGTCGACGCCGTCGCGGACGTGAAGAGCTGGGGACTGACCACCCCCAAGGTGCCCGACGACGTGTTCGCCGCACCGGACTTCGGGCTTCTGGGTCACTTCAGCCTCTTCGGCGCCTTCGCCGAGGTCAGCTTCATCACGGTGGTGCTGCTGGTCTTCACCCTCATCCTGTCGGACTTCTTCGACACCATGGGCACGGTCGTCGGCATCACGGCCGAGGCGGGCCTGCTGGACGAGGAGGGCAAGGTCCCGAACCTGGGCCGGGTCCTGCTCATCGACGGTGCCGCGGCGGTCGCGGGCGGCGCGGCCTCCTCGTCGTCGAACACGGCCTACATCGAGTCGGCGGCGGGGGTCGGCGAGGGGGCGCGTACGGGCTTCGCCAACCTGGTCACCGGCGGCCTGTTCGCGGTGGCGCTCTTCCTGAGCCCGCTGCTGACGATCGTGCCGCTCCAGGCGGCGGCGCCGGCGCTGGTCGCGGTCGGCTTCCTGATGATGACCCAGGTCAAGAACATCGGCTGGGACGACTTCGAGATCGCCATCCCGGCCTTCCTGACGATCGCCGTGATGCCCTTCACGTACTCGATCACCAACGGCATCGGTGCCGGATTCATCGCCTTCGTGCTGCTCAAGGCCGTGCTGGGCAAGGCCCGTCAGGTGCACTGGCTGCTGTGGGCGGTGTCGGCGCTCTTCGTCGTCTACTTCGCGATCGACCCGCTCGAACAGTTGCTCGGGGTCAAGTAGGGCCCGGTGGGCCGCGGGGGCCGAGGCGGCCTCCCGCGGCCCCACGATGAAGACCCCGACCGGGACGGGGGCCCCCGGTCGGGGCCGCTGGCCGGACCGGCGCTCCGCACGCGGCCCGTACCTGTCGAACTACCGGCGCAGGGCGCGAGTTCCCGCCCGTTCCGGATCCCCGGGTGTGACGTGGCGCACGCCCGCGCCCAGCGCGACCCCGCCCGCGACCAGCAGGCTGCCGGCCAGTTGCCCGGTGCCGTACGTGCCGACGCCGGCGAGCGGCGCGGTCAGCGCGGCGGAGACCGGGATCAGCCCGGAGAAGAGCGTGGCCCGCTCGGCGCCGATCCGCTGGACGCCCGCGTACCAGCAGACGAAGCCGATCACGGTGGTGACCGCCGCCTGCCAGCCCAGCGCCAGCGCCTGCGCGCCGGTGGGCGCCGGGAGGGCTTCCGCGCCGTCGAGGGCCACGCCGAGCAGTGCCGCCTCGGCCGCGGCCATGCCGCACACGCACGCGGACAGCAGCTTCGGGCCGAGCGGCCGCAGCACCGGCACGGCCAGCACGGCGAAGGCGACCTCGCCGCCGAGCGCCGCCAGCGACCACAGCAGCCCGGCGACGTCGGTGGCGCCCCAGCCCTGCACCACGAACGCCCCCGCCGCGACCAGGACGGCGGCCGCCGTCACCCGGGTCGCGGGGCGCCGGCCCTCCACGGCGGGCACCAGGACGGCGACGACGACGGGCGCGCAGCCCACCAGCACCCCGGGCACGGCGGGTTCCGCGGTGCGCTCGGCGCCCAGCACCGCGAGGTTGAAGGCCACCATCCCGGTGGCGGCCAGCAGCGCCAGCCGCGCCCACTGCCGCGGGGCGAGCGCGCGGAGCCGGGGCCCGGCGCCGCGCCGGGCGACGGGCAGCAGGAGCAGGAAGGCGAGGCCGTAGCGCAGTGCCTGTCCCCCGGCGTGGGGGTAGCCGACGAGGATCCCGGACGCGGTGAAGGAGCCGCCGACCAGGACGCAGGCGAGGGCCGCGAGCAGCGCCCCGCGGCGGTACGAGAGATCCATGCCAGGCACGCTAGGAAGGTCCGCCGGTCCGGTTTAAGGTCCAATGCGATGACGGTTACGGGGACCAGTGGGGGCGGGGACGCCGGCGAGCGCGGTGCGGGTGGTGGGGGCGGCGGAGGCGGCGGTCCGTGGACGGCCGCGTGGGAGCTGCTGCTGCCGACGGCCGCCGCGCCCGCCCGGCGACGCGGCCGGGTGCTCCAGGCGGCGCTGCGCGAGGCCGTCCGCACGGGGCGGCTCGCCGCGGGCACGCCGCTGCCGTCGAGCCGTGAACTGGCCGTGGATCTGGGGGTGTCACGGGGGCTGGTCACGGACGCGTACGCGCAGCTCACGGCCGAGGGGTACCTGCTGAGCCGGCAGGGTGCGGGAACGTGGGTGGCCGGCGCCGTGGCGCGGCCCGTCGCCACAGTGCCGGACGGGGCCGCCGTGGACGAGCGGGGCGGTCCGGCGGACTTCCGTCCCGGAGTGCCGGACCTGGCGCTGTTCCCCCGGGCGGCATGGGCGGCGGCGCACCGGCGGGTGCTCGGGCGGCTGCCGGACCTGGCGCTGGGCTATCCCGATCCGCGCGGGCTGCCGGAACTGCGCGGCGCGCTCGCCGACCTGCTGGCCCGCCGGCGCGGGGTGGCGGCAGGACCGGGGCGGCTCGTGGTGTGCTCGGGTGTCTCGCAGGCGCTGACCCTGCTGGCGCTGGTGCTCGCCGGGCGCGGTGTGCGGTCGGTGGCGGTGGAGGACCCGGGCAGCCCGGAGCAGGCGGCGCTGTTCGCGGCCGTGGGCCTGACGGCGGTGCCGGTCCCGGTGGACGGGGACGGGCTCGACCCGGTGGCGCTCGCGACGTCCGGCGTCCGGGCGGCGGTGGTGACGCCGTCCCACCAGTTCCCCACGGGGACGGCCTGTCCGCCGCGGCGGCGGGCCGCACTGCTGGAGTGGGCGCGGCGCGTGGACGGCCTGCTGGTCGAGGACGACTACGACGGCGACTTCCGTTACGACCGGGCCCCGGTCGGCGCGCTGCAGGGGCTGGCCCCCGACCGTGTGGCCTACGCCGGGTCGGTCAGCAAGACGCTGGCACCGGGCCTGCGGCTGGGCTGGCTGGTGGCGCCGCCGGACGTCGCGGAGGAGGCGGCCGCGCGGAAGCGGACGATGGACCTGGGCAATCCGGTGACGGAGCAGGCGGTGCTCGCCGAGTTCGTCCGCTCCGGTCGGTACGACCGTCATCTGCGGCGCTGCCAGCGGCGGTACCGGGAGCGCCGGGACGTCCTCGTGCGGGCGTTGGAGCGGCACTTCTCCGGCGCGGAGGTGTCGGGGATCGCGGCCGGTCTGCACGTCGTGGCCACGCTGCCCGAACGCCACGGCCCCGAGCCCGCGTTCCTGGCGCGGGCGGCACGGGCCGGGGTGACGCTGCGGCCGCTGTCGTCGTACACCGCCGGGACCGGCGCGGGGCAGGCGGAGGAGGACGGCCGGGTACGGCTCGTGCTCGGCTACGCGCACCTGTCGGCGGGCGACATCGAGACCTGTGTGCGTGTGCTCCGCGCAAGCGTTTGATCTCGATTCGGCAACAGCAGGTTTGAGCGGGGAATACCCCCTTATCGCCGAGCCTCGTTGCTTGATACACATGGTTCCGCGCGTTCCTGTCCGTCGATGGGCGCACTCCCCCCACCTGCTCGCCGTGCCTTCGGCCGTCCCTCACCCAGGAACGCCCATGTCTTCGCGGACCGCGCCCTCGCGCGCCCTGCTGCCGCTCGTCGCGCTCTTCTGCGCCGGCTACCTCGCGCCGTACCTCATGCCGACCGTCGTCGGCCGTCTCACCACCGGTCTCGCCCTGAGCGGCTCCCAGGCCGGAGCGGTCGGCAGCACGCTGCTGCTCGGCTCGGCCTGCGCCGGGTTCACGCTGGCCTCGCGGGTCGACCGGATCGGCCGGGCGCGGCTGGCCCGGTACGGCCTGCTGCTGATCGCGAGCGGCTTCACGACGGCCGCGGCCACCGGCCACGTGCCCCTGGTGGTCCTCGGCTGCGTCGCCGGCGGCTTCGGGTCCGGTACGTCGGCCGCGGTGGCCGCCGTCGGCATCGCCGGTGAACGGGAGCCCCACCGGGTCACGGTGCTCACGCTGCTGACCACCTCGGCGACGGCCGGGGCGCTGTACCTCGTCCTGCCGCGGCTCGGCGGGGGCCACGCCCTGCCGTTCGCGGCCATCGCCGCGACCGCCCTGCTCGTCCTCCCGCTGACCCGGCGGCTGCCCGCGCGGCCGTGCCCGCGGACCACGGCCGTGGCGCGGCACACCGGGCTGCCGCTGCCGCACCCGGGCGCCGGGACCGTGCTCGCGGCGTCGATGCTGTGCTGGTCACTGGCCCAGAACGCGCTGTGGGGGGTGAGCGGACGCATCGGGCTGGACCGCGTGGGCCTGTCGGAGGCCGCGGTGGGCATGGTGTTCGCGGTCGCCCTCGGGGGCGGGCTGCTCGGCGTCGTGGCCGCGGGGGCCCTCGGTACCCGCATCGGGCCCGCGGTGCCCGTCGGCCTGGGCACGGTCGTGATCGCCGTGTGCGTGGCGGCCAGCGCCTCGGCCCGCGGCGCGGTCGCCTTCGCGGTCGGCGAGGTGCTGTGGAACACCGTCTACCCGGTGGTGCTCTCGTACCTGATCGGCCTGGCCGCCGCGCTCGACCCGCGCGGCCGCTGGGCGGTGTACGCCGGTTCCGCGTCCTCGCTCGGGGTGGCCTGCGGACCGCTGACCGGCGCACTGCTCGGCGCCCGGCTGGGCTTCCCGGTGATGGGCGCCGTCCTGGGCTGCCTGCTGCTGCTCGCCGCCGTACCGCTCACCGCGGTGGCCCGGGGCGCCGGTTCCGGGACCTGGGGCCGGGGCGCCGTGGCGGCCGGCCGTCGCGCCGCCGCCGCGGTCGTGGCCCGCTCGGACGTGGCCCGCTCGGACGTGAGCCGGGCGGCCTGAGGGGAAATCGGGATGCCGGGGCGGTGGCGCGTCTGGCAGGGTGCCACCTCGTGAACGACGACATCGGCACCCTCCGCATCACCCCGCTCGCCGAGCGCCCCGCCCTGGTCCCCCGGCTCTGGGAGATCACCGAGAACTGGCCGGCCTTCGTCCCCCAGGACCCGGTCGCCGGGGGCCTGTTGCACCGGGTGGCCGAGGACTTCCCGCGGTACTGCGTCGTCGCCACCGACGGCGACCGCGTCGTGGCGCGCGGGTTCGCCCTCCCCTTCGACGCCACCCGCGAGGGCCGCGAGGAGACGCCCGACCAGGGCTGGGACCGCGTCCTGGTGTGGGCGTACGGCGACCTGCGCGACGGGCGTCCGGCGACGGCCGTCAGCGCGCTGGAGATCACCATCGACACCGGGTACCTGGGGCGCGGCCTGTCGCACCGCATGGTGGCCGCGCTGCGCGACACCGCACGTGACCTGGGCCACGACGCGCTGCTCGCCCCGGTCCGGCCCACGGCCAAGCACCTGCGTCCACGGCTCCCCATGACCGAGTACGTCGGCCTGCTGCGCGAGGACGGGCTCCCCGAGGACCCCTGGCTGCGGGTGCACGTCAGGGCGGGCGGCGTCGTCGTCAAGGTCGCGCCGGCCTCCATGACGGTCAGCGGGACGCTGGCCCAGTGGCGGCGCTGGACGGGGCTCCCCTTCGACCGCGACGGCGCCGTCGAGGTACCCGGCGCCCTGGTCCCCGTGCACTGCGACACCGCGCACGACCACGCCGTGTACGTGGAGCCCAACGTGTGGGTCAGGCACGGAACGGGCGGTTAGCCCAGCGCCCGGTCCAGGTTGAAGGCGGCGCTGATCAGGGCCAGGTGCGTGAAGGCCTGCGGGAAGTTGCCGCGCAGTTCGCCGGCGCGGTCGATCTCCTCGGCGTACAGGCCGAGGTGGTTGCCGTACGTGAGCATCTTCTCGAAGGCCAGGCGCGCCTCGTCCTCGCGCCCGGCACGGGTGAGGGCCTCGACGTACCAGAAGGAGCAGATGGAGAAAGTGCCCTCGTCGCCGGGCAGGCCGTCCGGGCTCGACAGGGGGTCGTAGCGGTAGACCAGGGAGTCGGAGACCAGGTCCTTGCCGAGGGCGTCGAGCGTCGAGAGCCACTTGGGGTCGGTCGGCGAGATGAACTTGGACAGCGGCATCATCAGCACCGACGCGTCCAGCACGTCCTCGCCCTCGCTCTGGGTGAACGCGCCGCGCGCCTGCGACCAGCCGTTCCTCATGATCCGCCGGTAGATGGCGTCGCGGGCGCCGTACCAGCGCTCGCGGTTGGCGGGCAGGCCGCGGTGGTTCGCCATGCGGATGCCGCGCTCGATCGCCACCCAGCACATCACCCGCGAGTACAGGAAGTTCTTGCGGCCGCCGCGGGTCTCCCAGATGCCCTCGTCGGGCTGGTCCCAGTTGTCGCAGACCCAGTCCACGAGTTCGCAGACGGTGTCCCAGTGGCTGCTGGAGATCGGCTTGCCCCACTTGTCGTACAGGTACAGGGAGTCGATGAGCTCGCCGTAGATGTCCAGCTGGAGTTGGTGGACGGCGTTGTTGCCCACCCGGACCGGTGCGGAACCCGCGTACCCCTCCAGGTGGTCCAGCTCCCGTTCGGGCAGCTCGGAGCGGCCGTCGATGCCGTACATGATCTGCAGCGGGCCGGCGGTGCAGCGGGGTCCCCCCATGCAGATGCGGTCCGACAGGAAGTTCATGAAGGCCTCGGCCTCGTCGGTGAAGCCCAGCCGGAGCAGCGCGTAGACGCAGAAGGCCGCGTCGCGGATCCAGACGTAGCGGTAGTCCCAGTTGCGCTCCCCGCCGATGCGCTCGGGCAGGCTGGTGGTGGGCGCGGCGATGATGGCGCCGGTCGGCGCGTAGGTGAGCAGCTTGAGGGTCAGCGCGGACCGGTGCACCATCTCGCGCCAGCGTCCGCGGTACCTCGACTGGGAGAGCCAGTGGCGCCAGTAGCGCACGGTCTTCTCGAACTGGTCCTCCGCCTCGGTCAGCGGGCAGCCGCGGGGGCCGACACCGTCGCCGACCTGGTCCAGGGCGAAGACGGCGGTCTCGCCCTCGGAGAGCTTGAACTCGGCCCACACGTCCCGGCCGTCGTTCTCCAGCGGCACCGAGCAGGTGAGGGCGAGGGTCTGGGCCGGGGTGGCGAAGAGCGCCTGCATCCCGTTCATGTGGACGGTGTGCGGCACGCTGCCGTACTCGAAGCGTGGCGCCACCCGCATCCGGAACGGCAGCACGCCCCGCACGCAGACCACGCGGCGGATCAGGCGGTGCCGGTCGGCCTCGTGGGAGTCGTCGACCACCGGCATGAAGTCCTGCACCTCGCCCATGCCGTCCTCGGCGAAGAACCGGGTGATCAGCACGTTGGTGTCCGGGAAGTAGAACTGCTTGGTGCGCGCGGGCACGTCCGCGGCCAGCTCGAAGCTGCCGCCCCGGTCGGCGTCGAGGATCGAGGCGAAGATGCTGGGGGCGTCGAAGCGCCCGGAGCAGTACCAGTCGATGGTGCCGTTCGTGCCGACGAGCGCGGCGCTGCGCAGGTCGCCGATGAGCCCGTGGGCGGCGATCGGCAGGTACCGGCCGTCGGCCGGTGGGAACTCGGGCCGGAGGGCTTCGGCTGTCACGGTGGCCTCCTCGCGTACCGGGAAGCGGCAAAAGCCACCATTCAGACTAACCCTCCACGGCCTGCTCCTTCTCGGTCGGGACCGTGCCGGCGGCCGGGCCTACGCCTGCCCGGCCTGTGCCTGCCCGGCCTGCGCTTCCCCGGCGTGTGCCTCTCCGCCCTCCGCCTAGTCCGGTCCGGCGGACCGCTCGCCGACGTATTCGAGGACGGAGCGCGCCTCGGCCCGCCGCTGCCGGGCGACCTCGTCCTCCTGGCCGCCCTCCTCGCCCCCGTACAGGGCGATCACGGCCCGGGCCCGCTCCGCGGCCGCGGTGTGCCGTCCCAGATCGGCCTCGAGCCAGGCGGCCATCAGCTGGGCCGCGCTGCGCGCGGGACCCGGTTCGAAGACGGCGACCGCGCGTTCCGCGCAGGCCAGGCCCTCCTCGTACGCGGCGCGCGCCGAGCCGTCCGTGTCGTCCTCGCCGGGCTCGCCGGGGCAGGCGCGGACGACCAGTTCGCCGGTCTGCCGGTGGGTCCCCGCCAGTTCGGCGCGCAGGTGCGCCGCGGCGTCCCCGTCACCGGCCGCCGTCGCCGCGGCCAGCGCCTCCTCGGCCACCGCGACGGCCTCGGCCATCACCGGGCGGCCCACGGCGAGACCGCCCTGGCCGTCGTGGAGGGCGAGCCAGGCCCGGGCGCGCAGCGAGCGGACGAGGGGGACGGGACGCTCCAGGGCACGCCAGAGCTCACCGGCGCGGGTGTACGCCTGTGCGGCCTCGCCGGCCAGGCCGGCCCGTTCCAGGCAGTCGGCGGCGAGGTTCGCGAGGACGGCGTGGTCCTGCTGCTCCTCCCAGCCCTGAGCGATCTCCGCGGCGAGCAGGAACTGCTCGGCGGCGGCGCGCGGCTCGTCCAGGTCGCGCAGTGCGTCCCCCAGCCACCAGCGGGCCTGGACGACGCGCCCGTCGTGGTGGGCGCGCACCAGGTCGGGCAGGGCGGTCTCCAGGACGGTGGCGGCCTCGGCGGCCCTGTCCTCGCGCAGCAACGCCCCGCCGAGCACGAGCCGTGCCCAGGCACCGAGCTCCTCGGACACGTCGCCCTCGTCGGCCCAGTGGGCGCCCTCCAGGGCGTGGTCGGCGGCCTCGGCGTCGGCGCCGCGCTCGGCGAGCGCGGCGGCGAGCACGGTGTGCAGGTGGGCCCGGTGCACGGGGCCCAGGACCGCGGCGCCGTCCTCCAGCGCGGCGCGGGCGGACCGCTCCGCGGTGGTGTGGTCGTCCCGCTGGAGGGAGAGGTCGGCGAGGAGCGCCTCGGGTTCTGCGGCGTGCCACGGGGTTCCGGCCTCGTGGTGGAGGCGCGCGGCCCTCGCGAAGAGCTCGGCGGAGGTCGCGACGTCGCCGCGCGCGGCGGTGTGCCGGGCGTGCAGCGCGATCGCGTCGGCGAGCCGTCCGGCCATCCGGTCCTCGTCGCGGTGCTCCTCGGCGAAGGCGATGACCCGCAGCAGTTCCGCCTCGCCCTCGGCGCCGGGCGGCCGGACGTGGAGCCGGGCCAGCCAGGCCCCGGTGAGCTGGCGGGCGGTGGCCCGGCCGGTGCCGTGCAGCTCGCGCAGGGCGTCGACGGCCGCGTCGAGCGCGGTCAGGGCCTGGCCGCTCTGTTCCGCGACGGCCACCGCGTAGGCGGCGCGGGCACGGCAGGCCGCGGCCTCGCCGGGCTTGCCGGCCGCCTCGAACAGCCCGGCGGCGGTGTCGAAGAGCGGTACGGCGGTGCCGGGGTCGGTGAAGGCGTCGATGCCGGCGTGGTCGGCGATCTCGGCGCGGGACAGGTCGTCCAGGGCGGTGCCGGTGCTGTCCGCGGCACGGCCCGCGGTGGCCCATGCGGCGCCCGCGTCGGGGTGCTGGGCGGCGCTGAGCCTGCGGGCCTCGGCGAGCAGTGCGGGGACGTCCTCGGCGCCCGCGGGCACGGCGGCCGGTGCGGGCTGCGGGCGGGCGGGCGCGGTCAGGCGCTGCCGGGCCCGGACGCCCAGCGGGAGCCGCTCCACGAGGGGCTCGGCGCCGAGGCGCTCGCGCATGCGGCGGCTGACGGCGTCGTTGCCGTTGCGGGCGTCGAAGCGCGCGGCGACCGCGGCGGCCTCGCGCTCGGCGTGGGCGAGCAGCGTGCCGGCGGTCCACTCGGTGCCGGCCGGGCCGGGGACGCCGCGGTCGGCGTGGCCGAGGGCGAGCAGGCGGCGCATCAGGAGCGCGGTGACGACCAGGTGGTCCATGAGCGTGTCGGGGTCGCCGGTGTCGGTGAAGTACGCGGGGTGCTCGGCGAGGATCTCCAGGGCCCGTGCCTCGTTGCCGGTCAGGGCGCAGAACTCGACGTGGGAGGAGACGGCGCCGCGCATGCTCTCCATGGAGCGCACCAGGCGGTGGCCGCGCAGGTGGTGGGCGCGTGCCTCGTCGAGCCGGCCGAGCCGGACCAGCGGCAGCAGCGAGGACGCCAGCACGTTGTGCGGTTCGTGGGCGCAGGTGTACTGCCCCGTCAGGACCGGCTCCCAGGTGCTCAGCGCCTCGTCGTCACGGCCGCGTTCCACCTGCCAGCTGCCCTGGCCGTGGAGTTCGCAGGCGTGGCAGTCGGCCATGCCGTCGCGGTCGGCGGCGAGCCATGCGGCGTGGGCGGCCTCGGCGCGGGCGGTGTCACCGAGGTGCCGGGCGATGCGGAACTCGCCCTGGCGGACGGCGCGTTCGGAGTGACCGGCGAGGCGGTAGCGGTGCTCCATCTCGCGGTGCCACTTCTCGATGGAGGCGAGCGGCACGTCGGGCTGGTCGAGCATGCCGTTGGCCACCCACTTGAAGATCCAGTGCAGGTGGTGGGTGTTCGCGCCGTCGAAGTCCCCGGGCCGCTCGTCCCACATGCGCAGCAGGCGGGCGAAGGGCACGAAGAACTTGTCCTTCTCGCTGCTGTAGGCGTAGGCGTTGGCGAGGTTGAACAAGGCCTCGAGGAGCAGCGGGGTGTCCCCGGTGGCCTCGGCCTCGGCGACGAGCCGCTCCGCGCCGGCGTTGCGGGCGCGGCCCTCGGGCTCCTCCCGGTTGTGGTGCAGGGCGCGGCGTACGGTCTCGACCGCCGGGTCCTGGGTGCTCATCGGCCGTCCTCCTGTTCGGCGTCAGCGGGCTTGCCGGCGGGGCTGTCGGCGGTCTGCGCCGCCCACTGCAGCAGGCCGAGGAAGGCGCGGTTGAGGAGCGCTGAGTCGGCGGGGCGCAGCGGGCGCTGGGCCATCAGCAGGGCCTGGCCGTACAGCGCCTCGGCGGCGGTGCCGACGAGTTCGGGGTCGGTGAACCCGCTGATCCGCCGGACCAGCGGGTTGAGGTGGTTCAGGACGAGCCGGGCGCGCGGGGCGCCGCCGCGCAGGGAGCCGAGGATGCCCGCCCACAGCTCGTCGGCCTGCTCCTCCTCCTCGGCGCGGGCGCGTTCGTGGCGGGCGGCCCGGTCGTCCAGGTGCAGCGCGGGGACGGTGATCGGGTGGAAGGTGCGCAGCGACACGTCGCAGCCGAGCGGGTCGAGCCTGGCGCGGGCCGCGGCGAGGAAGCCGGACAGGGCGAGTTCCTCGGCAGGGTCGACGGGGTCGAGGTGCGCGGTCACGGTGTCCGCGTCGAGTTCGGCGACGGCGGTGCCGGGACGCACGGCCGGCAGCAGTTCGACCAGGTCGGCGTCGTAGGTGTAGCCGCCGTTGACGACGCCGATGCCCTGCGCGGAGGCGATCGCGGCGACCTGCCGGTACTCCTCGACGGTGCGGGTGAAGTGGACGACGGGGTGGCGGCGGGCGAACTCCTCGAGCGACAGCTGCCCGTCGGTGGTCTCGAACGGCAGCCACGGCAGCATCGTGCGGAGCATCCCGGCGTCGTGCCGGGCGAGCGACTTGACGCCGAGGTGGTGGACGGCGAGGAACTGGGCGAGCCGTTCCCGGTCGCCCGCGGCGAGTTCGGTCAGCCAGCCGCGGATGCGTTCGCCGAGGGCCTCGCGGACGGCGGCGAGCGTCTCGTCGGAGTACAGGCTCTCCCGGGACGCGGTGGGACGCAGGCTGTCGGTGTCGATCACGCAGCGGACGAAGAAGGCCCACTCCGGCAGGAGTTCGTCGGCCCGGTCGGTGAGCAGCATGCCCTTGAGGTGGACGCGGTGCCCGGCGCGCTGGGCGGGGCTGACCGCGGCGGGCAGGACGTAGCCGACGCCGCGCACGCCCGCGAGGGGGACGTCGAGGTCGATGACGTCGAGCGGGGTGAAGCCGAACTGCTCGTGGCAGTGCCGGGCGAGCGCGACCCGGCGGGCCGCCTGCCCGGGGTGCGGGCGCTCCCAGACCGGCGGGCGCTCGGTGACGGGCGTGTCGCCGACCCGCACGTCGTACGGCAGCAGGGACCCGAAGTCCTTGGCGAGGGCGAGCACCCGCTCCTCGGCGAGCCACTCCCCGGCGCCCGGCCGGGCGGTCAGGTGGACGGTCGTACCGGGCTCGGGGTGGTCCTGCCGCGGCAGCGTGCGGACGGTGTACGAGCCGTCGTCACGGGCGGTCCACTCGACGGGCGGGGCGTCCGGGGTGCGGGCGGACCGGCTGACGACGCGGATCTCCGCTGCGACGACGAAGCAGGCGAGCAGCCCGATGCCGAACTGGCCGAGGAACTCCGAGCGGGCGCTCTCCAGCCCGTCGCGCTTGGAGCTGCGTCCGATGGTGGCGAGCAGCTCGTGCACGTCGGACTCGGTGAGGCCGACGCCGGTGTCCGTCACGCGCAGCCGGCCGCCCTCGGCGTGCAGGAGCACCCGGGCGGGAGCGTCGGGCTGTTCGGCCCGGCGGGCGGTGATCGCGTCGACGCCGTTCTGCAGCAGTTCGCGCAGGTAGACCTTGGGGCTGGAGTAGAGGTGGTGGGAGAGGAGGTCCACCAGGCCGCGCAGGTCGACCTGGAAGGCGTGCGGTGTCTGATCTGCAGTCATCGTGGGGGCGCCGGTGCGTTCCCGGGGAGGGAGGACGGGGCGCGGGTAGGGCGATCGGGTGATCGCGGCCGCCGGATTCGGGACATCGTATGGCGGCGGAGCCCGTGGTTACCAGGGGGTTTCGCCGCACGGGACTCACGTGGGGGCGCACGGAGCGGGTGGGCGCCGCCGTACGGCGCGGGGCGGTTGTTCACTGGGCGTTCGGATCGACGGCACGCGGCGCGAGTAGGAACGTGGGGCGGACGCATTCCGGCGTGCGCGACTGCGACGTGGGAGGTCGGGATGGCGGACGGATCCGGGAGCACGGTCGGGCGGCGGTCGGTGCTGAGGGGCGGGCTGGCGGCCTCCGGGGCGCTGCTGGTGCCCGCGGCGGCCGCGCCAGCGCTGGCCCTGTCGGGGAGGCCGGCGGCGACGTCGGGGGTGCAGACCGGCGACGTGACCGCGTCGGGCGGCCTGGTGTGGGTGCGCGCGGACCGGCCGGCGCGGATGGTGGTGGAGACCTCGGCGACCGGGTCGTTCCGGCACATCCGGCGCTTCCACGGCCCGGTGGTCGGCCCCGGCACCGACTTCACCGGGGTGACCCGGCTGCACGGCCTGCCGTCCGGTGAGCAGGTCCACTACCGGGTGCTGCTGGCCGACCCCGACGACCCGCGCCGCACCGGCGCGCCGGTGACGGGGACCTTCCGCACGGCGCCGGACGCACGGCACGGCGGCGTGCGCTTCGTGTGGTCGGGTGACCTGGCCGGGCAGGGCTGGGGCATCAACCCCGACATCGGCGGCTACCGCATCTTCGACGCGATGGGCGCGGTGGACCCGGACTTCTTCCTGTGCAGCGGTGACAACATCTACGCCGACGGCCCGATCGCGGCGACCCAGGCCCTCCCCGACGGCAGCGCCTACCGCAACGTCACCACGGAGGAGAAGTCCAAGGTCGCCGAGACGCTGGCCGAGTTCCGCGGCAACTTCCGCTACAACCTGCTCGACGAGAACCTGCGGCGCTTCAACGCCCGGGTGCCGTCCGTCATCCAGTGGGACGACCACGAGGTCCGCAACAACTGGTACCCCGGCGAGGTGATCGCCGCCTCGGACCCGCGCTACACCGAGAAGAGCGTGGACGTCCTCGCGGCCCGGGCGCGGCGGGCGTTCGCCGAGTACTTCCCCCTCTCCTCGCTGCGGCCGGACGGCGCCGGCCGGGTGTACCGGGTGCTGCGGCAGGGTCCCCTGCTGGACGTCTTCGTCCTCGACATGCGCACGTACCGCAACGCCAACTCCCCCGACGACCAGGCCCACGACCCGCAGGGCATACTCGGCCGTGAGCAGTTGGAGTGGCTGAAGCGGGAGCTGTCGCGGTCGCGTGCAGTGTGGAAGGTGATCGCCGCCGACATGCCGCTCGGGCTGGTGGTGCCCGACACCACGGAGGGCCGGCCGAACATCGAGGCCGTCGCGCAGGGCGACCCCGGCGCGCCGCTCGGCCGCGAGCTGCAGATCGCCGAACTGCTGCGGTTCGTCAAGCACCGCAGGATCACGGGCACGGTGTGGCTGACCGCCGACGTCCACCACACCTCGGCGCAGCACTACCAGCCCTCCCGCGCGGCGTTCACGGACTTCGAGCCGTTCTGGGAGTTCGTCTCCGGTCCGCTGAACGCGGGTGCCTTCCCGGCGAGCGCGCTGGACGGCACCTTCGGCCCGGAGCGGGTCTTCGTGAAGGCCCCGACGGCCTCGAACGTCTCGCCCGCCGAGGGCTACCAGTTCTTCGGGCAGGTCGACATCGACGGCCACTCCGGGGACATGACGGTGCGGCTGCGGGAGCAGGACGGCTCGGTGCTGTTCACGAAGGTGCTCCGGGCGGGGCTGGTCGGGCAGTAGCCACCGACGGCAGCGGGGGCGGCGACGGGCCGGCGCCCGGCGGTGCGAGCGCGCCGCCGGACGCCGGCCGGTCGCGGCCCCCACGGCATCCCGCAGCCCTGCGGATCCCCGGATCCCGCAGCCCTGCGGATCCCCGGGCCACTCCCCCTCCCGCACAGGGCGGCGCCCGCGCCGCCGATGACCGCGGGTCCACCCGAGATCGCACCGGACCGAAGACGCCCGGCGCGCTCGATCGCCGACCCTGCACGAAGACCTCGTCCGGCTGAATCGGGGGACGAGACCCTCTGCACCAAGGGGACGCCCGGCCTTCCCGAAGGGACGGATCAGCACCTCCCCGGGTCACGCGGCACGGGCATCGTCCAGGCGCTCACAGCCGGTCGGCGGCGGTCGGATTCCATCACGATCCGCGGGATGTGGTCCAGGTCACCTCGCCTCGCCTCCTCGGCGCGATGATGTCGGGGCAGCGCGACGGTCTCCCCTGCCGTGACGGCGGCGAGTGACGACGAAGACGAGGAGCGAGTCCCATGCGCATCGTGATCACCGAATTCATCAGCCTCGACGGCGTGGTGCAGGCGCCGGGCGGACCGGACGAGGACACCGACGGCGGCTTCGCCAACGGCGGTTGGACGCACCCCTTCTTCGACCCGGAGGTCGTGGGCGGCGCCTTCGACGAGGCGGTCGGCAAGGCCGACGCGCTGCTGTACGGGCGCCGCACGTGGGCGGCGATGGCCGGCGCGTGGCCCGAGCGGGCCGGTGACCCCTTCGCGGACCGGATGAACGCGCTCCCGAAGTACGTCGTGTCCGGCACGCTCGGCGACTCCGAGCTGACCTGGCACAACACCACCCGCATCCCCGGAGGGGAGGCCGTGGCCCGGATCAAGGAGCTACGGGAGGCCCCCGGCGGCGACGTCGTGGTCATGGGCAGCCCGACGCTCGCGCGCACCCTGCTGAGCGAGGACCTGGTCGACGAACTCCGCCTCGTGGTCATGCCCGTGCTCCTCGGCGGCGGCAAGTCGCTCTTCCCCGAGGACGGCGGACTGCGCACCTTCGCACTGGTCTCCACGGTCACCAGCGACAAGGGCGTCAACGTCTGCACCTACCGGCGGGCGGGCGGCGCCCCGGGGGCTTAGCATGTGCAAATCGTCGGGGCAATACGGCGATTTCGAGACCTCGTGGAGCGAGCGGGGAGGGTGCCCAGCGGGCTCCTGAGGACGGGAAGGACGGCGCCGTGACGGGTGGTTTCACCTATGAGCAGGTCGGGATGACACGGACCGGCGGGCCCACGCCGCCGGGGTTCCACCACCTGCACGAGCGGATCCGGCTCGGCGAGGGCCCCCAGGTGCTGGCCGCGGCCGGGCGGGCGCTGATGGGGTGGCGGATGCACCGGGCGACCGGACTGCGGGTGCCCGCCCGCACCCCGGACGCGGCGCCGGGGGTACGTGTGTCCCTGCGGATCGGCCCGCTGCGCGCGCCGTGCGAGGTGGTGTGGGCGGAACGCGGCCCGGAGCGCGTGGGGTTCGCCTACGGGACGCTCCCCGGCCACCCGGAACGCGGCGAGGAGTCGTTCGTGGTGAGCCTCGCGCCCGACGGGTCCGTGTGGCTGGATGTCACGGCCTTCAGTGGACCGGGGGCGTGGTTGGTGCGTCTACTGGGCCCCCTGGGACGCGTCACTCAGCGTGGCATCGCGCGGCGCTACGGCCGGTGCCTACGCAGATTGTCGCAGGACGGAATTGTTGAAAGGGGGAGTTAACCGACATGGAACACCCTTTACCCGTCGGTCACAACGCGTTCGTGATCACGCAACACGAGTTCGGCATGGTGTTTGCATGCGAGAACTGACTTCCGCCACGACCGCCCCCGCCGCCTTCGCGGCCCGGCAGCACCACTGGCGCCGCGACGTGATCGAACTCGCCGCGCTCTTCGTGGCCGTGGCCACCGCCGACCTCATCGCCAATCTCGTCGGGCACGCCCCCGACGGCCCGGCCCTGCTGTGCCTGTCGGCCGCCGCGCTCGTCGCCACGGCCGGCTTCCACACATGGTGGGCACGCCATCACGGTCACTCACCGCCGACAGCCGGGAGCCACAGCGGGAGCCGTACGATGGAGCCGGGGGAAAGCTCCGCCGTGGGCGGACCCGACCCGCGGACGACGTTGTGGCGGGTGCGCACCACCGTGCACGACACGCCGGGCAGCCTCGCCGCGCTCTGCACGGCGCTGGCGGGGCGGGGCGTGGACATCCTCACCCTCCAGACGCACCCGCTGGCCGAGGGCACCGTGGACGAGTTCCTGGTCCGCGCCCCGGCCGCACTCGCCCCGGGCGACCTGACGCGGACCGTGGGCGGCGGGGGCGGGCGCGACACCTGGATCGAGCGGGCCGACGCCCACGACCTGGTCGACACCCCGACCCGGGTGCTGAACCTCGCCACCCGCACCGCCATGGACGCCGCCGAACTACCCCTGGCACTACGCCAGTTGTTCGGCCGCTGCACGATAAGGTCCACCCCGCCCGGTACGGCCGGCCCCGATCCCGCCGAGGACACCGAGGACACCGAGGACACCCTGGAGGGCACCATCATGCGGCTGCGCGATCCGGCCGGAGGCACCCTCACCGTGGAACGCGCCTACCTCCCGTTCACCCCGACCGAGTTCGCCCGCGCCCGCGCGCTCGTCGAGCTCGACGCGCACCTGGGCACCAGGGTCCCGGAGGACCGGGCGGTGCTCACCCTCCCCGAGGGCAACGAGATCACCGTCCGCCGGGCGGGCCCCGAGGACCTCGAGGCCGCCCGCGAGCTCCACGAGCACTGCTCCGCCAGGACCCTGACGCGCCGTTACCACGGGCCGGTCGCGGACGTGGACCGCTATCTGACCCACCTGCTCAGCCCCCGCTTCGGGCAGACCCTCGCCGTGCAGACCGTCTCCGGCCGGCTCGTCGCCCTCGGCCACCTGCTGTGGGACGGCGACGAGACCGAGGTCGCCCTGCTGGTCGAGGACGCCTGGCAGCGCCGCGGCATCGGCCTGGAGCTGCTGCGCCGCCTGGTCGCCCAGGCCGTCGACGCGGGGTGCGAGAGCGTCTACGCGGTGACCCGGGCGACCAACACCGGGATGGTCGCGACGATGCGCCGCCTGGGCCTGCCGCTGGACTACCAGGTCGAGGACGGCACGCTGGTCATCACCGCGACGCTGTCACCGGCCGGCGCGAGCGCGTCGCAGCGCTGAGCGCGATGTCGAGGTCCTCCCACAGGTCCTCGACGTCCTCCAGGCCGACGGACAGCCGCAGCAGCCGGTCGCTGACCCCCGAGCTGTGGCGGTCGCCCTCGTCGACGATGCGGTGGCTGATCGAGGCCGGGTGCTGGATGAGGGTGTCGACGCTCCCGAGGCTGACCGCCGGGGTGATCAGCCGGACCCCGGCGATCACCTCGTGCGGGTCGCCCTGGACCTCGAACGCGACCATGGCGCCGCCGATCCGCGGGTAGTGCACCTTCGCCACCCGCGGGTCGGCGGCCAGCCGCTCGGCCAGCGCGGCCGCCGTCGCCGAGGCGGCCTTCACCCGGACCGGCAGCGTGGACAGCCCGCGCAGCAGCAGGTAGCCCGCCAGGGGGTGCAGCACCCCTCCGGTGGCGAAGCGCACCTTGCGCAGCACGCGGGCGAACTCCTCGTCACAGGCGATGACCCCGCCCAGGACGTCGCCGTGGCCGCCCAGGTACTTGGTGGCGCTGTGCAGCACGATCCTGGCGCCGCTCTCCAGCGGGCGCTGCAGGACGGGCGTGGCGAAGGTGTTGTCGACCAGCAGCGGCACCTCGCCGCAGGAGTGGGCGACGGCCCGCAGGTCGACCTCGGCCAGCGTCGGGTTGGCGGGGGTCTCCACGATCACCAGGCCGGTGTCGGGGCGGATGGCGTCCGCTATTCTCCCCCTGACTGCGTCGGGGGTACCCCCAGCCGGGTCGGTCCAGGTCACCTCGGTGCCGATCAGGCCCCCGGTCAGGAGGTGGTCGCTGCAGCCGTACAGCGGGCGGACGGCCACCACGTGGCGCAGCCCCATGGAGGCGCGGGCCAGCAGGGTGGCGGTGAGGGCGGCCATGCCGCTGGCGAAGGCCACCGCGGCCTCGGCGCCCTCCAGCCGGGCCAGCGCCGCCTCGAAGCGGGCGACGGTGGGGTTGTCGAGCCGGGAGTAGACCGGCGGGCCGGTCAGCGCGGCACCGGTCACGGCGAAGTCGTCGAGCCGGGCGGCCTCGGCGCGGCTGTCCCGCGAGGGGTAGGTGGTGGACAGGTCCAGGGGAACGGCGTGCAGGCCGAGGTCCGCGAGGTCTTCGCGGCCGGCGTGCACGGCCTCGGTGGCGAGGGCGCGGGTGGGCGCCGATGCTGTCGTGTCCATGGCCCGATGCTGAACAGCTACCGGTCCGTAGCGGGGAGGGCCCGTGTTAACTTCGGCCGATGTCCGATTCTGTGCTTCTGGACCCGGTCGACCTCGAGATTCTGCGGCTCCTGCAGAACGACGCACGGACGACGTACAAGGACCTCGCCGCGGCCGTGGGCGTGGCCCCGTCCACCTGCCTGGACCGGGTCAGCCGGCTGCGCCGCACCGGGGTGATCCTCGGCCATGAGCTGCGGGTCGACCCGGCCCGGCTCGGGCGGCCGCTGGAGGCACTGCTGGCGGTGCAGGTGCGGCCGCACCGCCGGGAGCTGATCGGCCCGTTCGTCGAGCGGGTGCGGGCACTGCCCGAGTCCCGGGCGCTGTTCCACCTCACCGGGCCCGACGACTACCTCGTCCACGTCGCCGTGGCGAGCACCGGTGACCTCCAGCGGCTGGTCGTCGACGAGTTCACCTCGCGGCCCGAAGTCGCGCGCGTGGAGACCCGGTTGATCTTCCAGCACTGGGACTGCGGCCCGCTGCTCCCGCCCACGTCAGGAATATGATCGTCAATGGTGATGACGGAGCAGGCCGCTCCGTACCAGGATGTGACCATGCCCGACACCACCGGCAGCGCGCTGCCCCGCCAGATCGCCGACGCGTACGTCGACGCGGTCACCGAACTCGACCCCATCACCGCCACGTACCTGGGGGTGCGGACCGGTCAGGACCGGCTCCCCGACTTCAGCCCCGCCGGCCTGGAGGCCCAGGCCGGGCTCGCCCGCCGCACCCTGGCCGACGTCGACGCGGCCGAGGCGACGGACGACGACGAGCGCCGCTGCGCCCGGCTGCTGCGCGAGCGGCTCACCGCCGAGCTGGCCGTGCACGAGGCGGGTGAGGGCCTGCGGGCCGTGAGCAACCTGCACTCCCCCGTCCACTCGGTGCGCGGCGTCTTCATGCTGATGCCGACCGGGACCGACGAGGACTGGGCCGCCGTCGCCGCCCGGCTGCGCGCGGTCCCGGAGTCCCTGGCGGGCTACCGGGCCTCCCTGGAGGAGGGCGTCGCCCGCAAGCTGCCGGCCGGGCCGCGCCAGGTCGCCACGGTCATCGAGCAGCTCGGCGAGTGGCTGGGCGAGGACGCAGGAGCGAGCTGGTTCGCGCAGTTCGTGAAGGAGGGCCCGCAGGCCCTGCGGTCCGAGCTCGACGGCGGTGCCGCCGACGCCACCGCGGCCGTCGCCGGCCTGCGCGACTGGCTGCGCGACACCTACGCCCCCGCCGTCGAGGGCACCCCGGACGCCGTCGGCCGCGAGCGGTACGCCCGCTGGGCCCGCTACTGGACCGGCTCCGACCTCGACCTGGACGAGGCGTACGCCTGGGGCTGGGAGGAATTCCGGCGCCTCGACGCCGAGATGCGCGTCGAGGCGGAGAAGGTGCTGCCCGGCTCCACCCCGCTGGAGGCGCTGGCCCACCTGGACGAGGCCGGCGAGGCCGTCGAGGGCGTCGACGAGGTCCGCGACTGGCTGCAGGGCCTGATGGACGAGGCCATGGCCGCGCTCGACGGCACCCACTTCGACCTGGCCGAGCCCGTCAAGCACGTCGAGTCCCGCATCGCCCCGCCCGGCAGCGCCGCCGCGCCGTACTACACGGCCCCCTCCCTGGACTTCTCCCGGCCGGGCCGCACCTGGCTGCCCACCCTGGGCCGCGAGCGGTTCCCCGTCTGGGACCTGGTCAGCACCTGGTACCACGAGGGCGTCCCCGGCCACCACCTGCAGCTCGCGCAGTGGGTGTACGTCGCGGACCGGCTCAGCCGCTACCAGGCCACCCTCGGCCAGGTCAGCGCCAACGCGGAGGGCTGGGCCCTGTACGCCGAGCGCCTCATGGACGAACTCGGCTTCCTGACGGACGCGGGGCGCCGGCTGGGCTACCTCAACGCGCAGATGCTGCGGGCCACCCGCGTCATCCTGGACATCGGTATGCACCTGGAGCTGGAGATCCCGCAGGACAGCCCGTACCGTCCGGGCGAGACCTGGACGCCGGAGCTGGGGCGTGAGTTCTTCGGGCGCTTCAACGGGCTCAGCGACGCCATGCTCGACAGCGAGATCATCCGCTACCTCGGCATGCCGGGGCAGGCCATCGGCTACAAGCTGGGCGAGCGCGCCTGGCTGGCCGGGCGCGAGGCCGCCCGCAAGGCCCACGGCGACTCCTTCGACCCCAAGGCCTGGCACATGGCCGCGCTGTCGCAGGGCTCCCTGGGCCTGGACGACCTCGTCGACGAGCTCTCGAAGCTCTAGGCCGTCCTCCCCCGGGGCCGGCCCGGGGGAGGACACCGGGGAGGACACCGTACGCCCCCGCTTCACCGCTCCGGGTCGGGCCAGGCCGCCACGAGCGCCCGGTAGTCGGCGAAGCGGGGGCCGGGGACCGTCTCCCGCACCGGCCGGCCGTTCAGCCAGTCCATCCGGTGGATGCCGGTCTCGGTGTCGAGCAGGCAGCACACTCCCCCGGCTGCGGCCGTGAGGCCGGTGAACACCGACCGGACGCTCGCGGACCGCTCGAACATCAGGCTCATCCGGGTGGTCGCCGCCGTGAACTCCAGCGTCGCGTAGTGGGGGTGGAGCGCGGGCGCGAACCGGACCGTCAGGTAGACGTAGCCGATCGGGACCCTCCCGAGCGCGTCGGGCTCGGGGTCCCGGTCCTCCAGGAACGCGCGCACGGCGTCGTCCACCCCGAACATGATCGAAGTGTCGAGCCCCAGCGTGCCGCTCCCGGAGCAGTCCACCGGCTCGCTCCGGAAATGGGACGTGAAGGGGACGACGATGCCCTCCCCGCCGGGCAGGGTGACGGTCAGCGGCGGCACCTGCGAGGCCGGCGGCGCCAGCTTCACCAGCTCCGCCAGCGCGGCGGCGACGTTCCTGCCCGGCAGGACGATCTCGTAGGTGTAGTCGAGCCCCATGCGCATCCCTCCCCTGAGCGGCACCGATCCTGCCACGCCGGACCGTCGGCAGCCCGCGGGTTTCCCGCGGGGCACGCCGCCGCCCGGTGCCTGCCCGCGATGCCCGCCCCGGCGCGGGACCCGCCCGCGGGGAGCGGCGGGGGTGGATAGGGTGAGTCGCATGGGGGTGTCACGCCGATGATTCCGAATGCTGCGCGGGAAGACGGCCGCCTGGTGCTGACGCACGGGCGGGTGGTGCTGAGGGAGCAACTGCCGGAGGAAGCAGCCCAGTTGGCCGACGGCAAGCCGGCCGGGCTGGAGTGGATCGACGGCGGGCCGGGCGAGGGCACGATCATCGCGGCCGGGATGATGACGATCGCGGCGGCCGCCGCGGTGTACGCCCCGGGGTGGGGACTGTTCGTGATCCAGCGGACGGACGACGGCCTCGCGCTCGGCGGCATCGGCTTCCACGGCCCGCCCTCCGCCGTCGACGGCCTGGTGGAGATCGGCTACGACCTGTCGGAGTCCGCGCGCGGCGTGGGCTGGGCGACGGACGCCGTACTGGTGCTGTCCCGGTGGGCGCTGAGCCGTGCCGAGGTGCGCACCGTGCTGGCGACCACGGATCCGGGCAACCGCGCCTCGCAACGGGTGCTGGAGCGGGCCGGTTTCGGGCGGGTCGCGGACCGGGACGCCCAGTGGGCGTACGAGCTGCGGCCGGCCGGGGTGGTGTGACGGCGTAATGCGCTGTCGCGGCACCCGCCGGGTGCGCCACCATCGTTGACCGTGAACACCGTGCACCCGTCCCGGACCCTCTTCCTCTCGCCGCGCGTGACCGCCACCGGCCATGCGCTCGCCGCGGCCGCCCACCGGCGCGGCATGGCGACGCGTACCCTCCCCACGTGGCGGGTGCCGCAGGACGCGCTCGACGCCGTGGGCCCGTCGCTGTACGCGGGGCCGCTCTTCGCGGACGCGGTGGCGGCGGACCTGGGCCTGGGGCTGCTGGAGGCCGACGAGGACTGGCTGGCCCGGCTGCCGTGCCAACTCGTGGGGCGGCGGATCGAGTTCACGACCCTGGCGGAGGCCCGCGGGCTGCGCCGGCCCGCCTTCGTGAAGCCGCCGAACGACAAGAGCTTCCCGGCCCGGGTGTACCCCGACGGCAGCGGCCTGCCCGGTCCGGACGCGGTGGACGACGACGCCCCCGTGCTGGTGAGCGACATCGTGGCGTTCGCCGTCGAGTACCGGCTGTTCCTGCTGGACGGCGAGGTCGTCACGGGCAGCCGCTACGCGGCCCGCGGCGACCTGGACGTGGCGCCCCTGGACGGCGACCCGGCGGCCGGCGAGGTGCGGGACTTCGCCCGACGGCTGTTCGCACCCGGCGTGCCGGAACTGCCCGGCGCGGTCGTGGTCGACGTCGGCAGGACCGCGGACGGGTGGGCGGTGGTCGAGGCCAACGCCGCCTGGGCGAGCGGGCACTACGCGTGCGACGCCGACGCCGCGCTGGACGTCGTCCTGCGGGCCGCGGCGCCGCTCGCCGGCTGGGGTCCGCGGGACCGCCGGTTCCTGCGCCCGGCCGTCTCCGTGGTCCGCTGAGGCCGTCGCGCGGCGGCCTCAGCAACCGCAGTCGTCGGCGCCCACGGGCGCGGTCAGCGGGTCGGCCGGACGCCGTGAGGTGCCGTCGGCCGTCTCGTGGGCGAAGCCCTCGCGGATCCAGTACTCCATGCCGCCGAGCATCTCCTTGACCTGGTAGCCCAGGCTCGCCAGGGCGTGCGCGGCGCGGGCGGCGCCGTTGCAGCCGGGCCCCCAGCAGTACACGACGACGGGCACGTCGCGGTCGAGGAAGGCCGCGGCGAGCCGGGGGACGTCCGCGGTGGGCAGGTGGACGGCTCCGGGGACGTGGCCCTGCTCCCAGGCCTGGGTGGAACGGGAGTCGACGACGACGAAGCCGGGTCCGGTGCCGCTCTCCGCCGCCGTGGCGAGGGCGGCCGCGACGTCGGACACGTCGGCGTGGAAGGCGAGGCTCGCGGCGAAGTACCCGGCGGCGTCGGCCGGAGCGGCGGGCGGGACGCGCAGCACGGGGTTGCCGGCCGGAGCGGAGGCGGGGGCGGAGTCGGCGGCAGAGGCGGAGGTGGAGGTGGCGGTCTGTGTCGTCATGGCGGTAAATCTACGAGCCGCCGACGCCCGACTGAAGGGGCGTTCCCCGGCGCCCGTCTTGCCCGACCGGGGAAACCACTGGTACTCAAGGGGAATGACCGTGGATTCCCTCGACGCCACCGACTGGCGCATCCTGGACGCCCTGCAGCGCGACGGCCGGGCCAGCTACGCAGAACTGGCGCGTGCCGTGTCGATGTCACCGAGCGCGGTGACCGAGCGGGTCCGCCGGCTGGAGGAGGCGGGGGTGATCACGGCGTACACGGCCGTCGTGGACCTGGAGCGGATCGGCCGCCCGATCATGGCGTTCGTCCGGCTGCGCTACCCGCACGGCAACTACAAGCCGTTCCACGATCTGCTGGAGTCGACCCCGGAGATCCTGGAGGCCCACCATGTGACGGGCGACGACTGCTTCATCATGAAGGTCACCGCCCGCTCGATGCGTCACCTGGAGGAGATCACCGGCCGCGTCTCGGGCCTCGGCTCGGTGACGACGAGCGTCGTCTACTCGTCACCGCTCGCCCGCCGTGCGGTGGCGGAGGGCTGACCCCCGCTGCCCCTTGACCACCTGCAACTGGGCGGGGACGCGCTGCCGGAGCTCGGCCACGTGGCTGACGATGCCGACGGCACGGTCCCGTTCGCGCAGCCCGTCGAGGACGTCCAGCACCTCGTCCAGGGTCTGCTCGTCGAGGCTGCCGAAACCCTCGTCGACGAAGAGCGTGTCGAGGCGGGCGCCGCCCGACTCGTCCGTGACGACGTCCGCGAGACCGAGGGCGAGGGCGAGGGAGGCGAAGAAGGTCTCGCCGCCGGAGAGCGTGGCGGTGTCGCGCTCGATGCCCGTCCAGGAGTCCACGACCATCAGCCCCAGGCCCGACTTGACGTTGCGTGAGGCACGGGCGTCGGTGTGGACGAGGGTGTAGCGCCCGGAGGACATCCGGTGCAGCCGGACGCTGGCCGCGGCCGCGACCTGTTCCAGCCGGGCGGCCAGCACGTAGGTCTCCAGTTCCATGCGCAGCGTGTTCTCGCCGGCGCCGGTGGCCAGGTCCGCCAGGCGTCGCAGCCGCGCGTACTCCTCACGGGCCGGGGCGAGCGCCCTGGTGCCGCGCAGCGCCTCGGCCCGCAGCCGGTCGAGGGCGTCGCGGGTCGTGTGCGCGGCGGACTGGCGGGCGGCGGCCCCGCGCAGCCGTACGGTGGCGGTCTCGACGGCCCGCCGGGCCGCGTCGGGGTCGGCCGGGGGCAGCGCGGCGGCCTCGGCCAGGTCCAGGGCGGTGAGTTCGGCGGTGACCGCGGCCTCCTCGCGGCGCCACTCCTCCGCCCGTTGCCGCAGCCGCCGCAGTTCCGTCTCCGGCTGTACGGCGGCGGCCGCCGCCTCGGGCGTGGGGAAACCGGCCTTGTAGGCGGCGTCGGCCAGGTCGGAGTCCGCCTCCTTCAGCGCGCGGGCGCAGTCCTGCCCGGCGCGGGCCGCCCCGGCCGCGGTGGCGGCGCGCTCGGCGTCCGCCGTGAGCCGGGCGCGGCGCTCGGCGACGGTGGCGTACGGGCCGCGGGCCCGCGCCAGCCGGGCGGTGAGCTCGGAGTCCTCCTGGTCGAGGAGCTCCCGGCGGGTGGTGAGGGAAGCGAGCCGGTTCTCGGCCTCGTTGCGGTCCGCGGAGCGGCGGGCGTGCTCCGCGAGGGCCCGGTCGAGCGCCTGGCGCGCCTCGGGGGCCCGCGCGGCGGCCTGCACGGCGGCCCGGTACTCCTCTTCCAGGGCGGCGTGCGCGGCAGCGAGTTCGGGCTGCGGCTCCGGTCCCGCGCCGGCGAGGGCCGCGTCGTGGGCCGCGGTGAGGCGTACGACCTGGTCCTGCGCGGTGTCCCGGGTGGCGGCGGCCCGCTGCTGGGCCTCCTGCGCGGCCTCCTCGTCGGCGCGGCCCACCTGGCGGCCTGTGGGGCGGGCGGGGTGCGGGTGCTCGGTGGCGCCGCAGACCAGGCAGCCCTCACCGGGGCCGAGCTGCGCGGCCAGTTCGGCGGCGATGCCGTTGATGCGGGCCTCGCGCACGTCCTGCCAGTGGTCGCGGGCGTCGGCGGCGGCGTCGCGTGCGGCGCGCAGCCGGTCCTGCGCGGCGAGCAGCGCGGTGGCGTGGGTGTCGCGTTCACGGGCGGCGTCGAGGCGGCGGCGGGCCCGGTCGAGGGCGCCGGAGAGTTCGGCGGCGCGGGTGGCGGCGGACTGAGCGGTGTCGACGGCGCGTTCGTGGCCGAGGCGTGCGGCCTCCCAGCCGTCCAGCCACGCGGCCGTGTCGGCGATCAGCCGCTCGTCCTCGGCGGCCTCGCGCTCCACCCGCCCTCGGTCGTGGGCCAGTTCGGCGGCGCGCTGCTCGGCCCGGCCGGCGTCGGCGAGGCCGCCCAGTTCTTCGCGGAGCCGGTTCTCGTACTCCGCGAGCTGTTCGGCGCCCGCCTCGTACTGCTCGGCGGGCAGGCCCGCGCGGGCGGTGCGCTCCTCGACGGCCGCACGGGCCTGCCGGGCGGCGGCCCGCTCGCGCAGTTCCAGGGCGGGCACCACGGTCGCGGCCCGCTCCGCCGTCTCCAGCAGCCGCTGTTCGCGGGCGCGGGTCTCGCGCTCGCCGGCCATGTCGCGGGCGCGGCGCTCGGCCGCGGCGTGCCGGCGCTGCCGGACGGCGAGTTCGCGTACCGCCTCGGCCTCGCGCTGGGCCTGCTCGTGCGCGCCCTCGGCGGCGGTCACGGCGAGGTCGGCGACGTCGACGCGTTCGTGAGCGGTGGTGGCCAGCACGGCCGCCCAGCGCAGGATGTGCGGGGCCAGTTCCGGGTCGCCGGTCGCGACGCCCTCCGGCAGCGGCCCGACCAGGGCCTCCGGGTCGTCACCGGCGGCCTGGCCCATGCGCTCGGCGAGCCGCTGCAGTTCGTCGTCCCCGGCGGCCACCCGCTGCTCGGCGGCCCGCCGCCGGGCCCGCAGCCACTCCTCGACGGCCTTGAAACGGCCGGTGTCGAAGAGCTTGCCGAGCAGGGCGGCCCGGTCGGTGGCGGTGGCCCGCAGGAAGGTCGCGAACTCGCCCTGGGGCAGCAGCACGACCTGGCAGAACTGCTCCCGGCTCATGCCGATGAGCTGCTTCAGCTCCTCGCCGGCCTCCTGGTGGGACTTGCTGAGCGCCCGCCACTCCCCCGCCGTGTGCTCGCGCAGCAGGGTGACGGCCTTCTCGATCGTGTAGCCGGTGCCGCGCTTCTTCGGGCGCGGCTGCTCGGGGCGCCGGGTGATCTCCAGCCGCCGTCCGCCCACGGTCAGGTCGAGCACGACCTCGGTGGGCGTGTCCTCCCCGGCGTGGTCGCTGCGCAGCCGGTTGCCCTGCCGGCTGCCGGGGACCCCGCCGTACAGGGCGAAGCACACCCCGTCCAGCACGGAGGTCTTGCCGGCGCCGGTCGCGCCGTGCAGCAGGAACAGCCCGGCCGAGGACAGCTCGTCGAAGTCCACGGTGTGGCTGCCGGCGAACGGCCCGAAGGCGGTCAGGGTCAGACGGTGCAGGCGCATCAGTCGGTCTCCGCCCCTAGGGCATCGCTACGGACCGCGTCGAACGCGTCCCGCAGGACACCCCGCTCCGCGGCGTCGGGCCCGGTACCCGGCCCGCTCCCCGGCCGCACGCGGCGCCGGGCACCCGCCGGCCGCCCACCGCCCACGGTGGGGCCGAGCACGACGGCGGCGTGATCGCCGCGCGGCCGATCGCCGCGCAGAGCGCCGACCGCCCGGCTGGCGGCGAACGCCCCGAGGGCCGTCAAGGTCGGACGGTGCAGGCGCATCAGTCGGTCTCCGCCCCTACGGCATCGCTACGGACCGCGTCGAACGCGTCCCGCAGGACACCCCGCTCCGCGGCGTCGGGCCCGGTGCCGCGGACGTGGGTCACGAAGTCCTCGGCGATCTGCCGGTCGGTACGGCCGCGCAGGCGCTGCGCGTACGAGGCGTGGGGGCCGGCGTCCGTGCGCTCGGGCTCGAAGGCCAGCGCGAGGGCGTGGGGGAAGCGTTTGCGCAGGCGGGCCATGGGCTCGTGCGGGCGGTGCGGGTCGGTGAGGGTGGCCTCGACCCAGGAGTCCTCGTGCCGTTCGTGCGCCGGGTCCTCCAGCAGTTCCTCCAGGTGGCCGCGGATCCGGGCGAGCGGCCGGGGCACGGGGCAGTCGACCCGCTCGGCGGACACGGAGCCGTCGGCGCCGAGGTCGACCAGCCACATGCTCTTGCGGTGGTCGGCCTCGGAGAAGGAGTACGCCAGCGGGGAGCCGGAGTAGCGGACGCGGTCGGTGATCGTCTGGCAGCCGTGGAGATGGCCGAGGGCCACGTAGTCGACGCCGTCGAAGACGCCCGCGGGCACGGCCGCCACACCGCCGACGGTGATGTCCCGCTCGCTGTCGCTGGGCGCGCCGCCCGCGACGAAGGCGTGCGCCAGCACGACCGAGCGGGTGCCCGCGGGGCGTGCGGCCAGGTCCGCGCGGACCCGCGCCATGGCGGCGCTCAGCACCTCGGCGTGCCCGGCCCGGTCGAGGGTGAACTCCTCGCGCACCAGGGCCGGTTCGAGGTAGGGCAGCCCGTACAGGGCGACCGGCCCGTGCGCGTCGGCGAGCACGACCGGCCTCGCGCACCCGGCCGGGTCGGTCCGCAGGTGGATCCCGGCGCGGTCGATGAGCCCGGAGGCCACACCGAGCCGGCGGGCCGAGTCGTGGTTGCCGGAGATCATCACCGTGGGCACGCCGAGGGCGGCGAGCCGGTGCAGGGCGTCGTCGAAGAGCTCGACGGCGGGCAGCGAGGGCAGCGCCCGGTCGTAGACGTCGCCGGCGACGAGGACGGCGTCGACGCGCTCCGCCCGCACCGTCGCCACCAGATGGTCGATGAACGCCGCCTGGGCGTCGAGCAGTCCGACCCGGTGGAAGGACCGCCCCAGATGCCAGTCGGAGGTGTGCAGCAACCTCACCGTGGCTCTCCCGCCCGCATGTTCCGTTCCTCCGGCTCACGTTCCGCATGCTCCGCACGGGCCCCGGTGTCCCCACCGGTCCCGTAGGCTCCGAGAGCAGGCTATCCGGCACCACTGTCAGCGCGCCGCGGGAGTCCGAATTCGGGCAAGGTCGGTCAAGCCGTGTCCCCGCCCGCCCGTACGATAACCGCCATGACGGCGAGCGACTCCGGCAGACGACTGATCGACGGCCGCTTCGAGCTGCTGGAACGACTGGGCGGCGGCGGCATGGGCCTGGTCTGGCGGGCCCGCGACACCGCCCTGCACCGCGAGGTCGCCCTGAAGGAAGTACGGCCGCCCGACCCGGACTTGGCCGCGACCGACCCCGAGGCGGCGGCGAAACTGCGGGAGCGCGTGCTGCGCGAGGCCCGCGCGCTGGCCCGGGTGCACCACCCCAATGTCGCCACGATCCACCACATCGTGGACAGGACGGACCTCCCCCACCCGTGGCTGGTGATGGAGCTGGTGACCGGCGGCTCCCTGCAGGACCGGCTGGCCCGCGGCCCGCTGACCCCGCCGGAGGCGGCCGCGGTCGGCCGCGGGGTACTCGCGGGGCTGCGCGCCGCGCACGCGGTCGGGGTCCACCACCGCGACGTGAAGCCCGCGAACGTGCTGCTGCGGCCCGGCATGACACCGGTGCTCACCGACTTCGGCATCGCCACGCTCCGCGACTCGACACGGCTGACGACCACCGGCGGCCTCATCGGCTCGCCCGAGTACATCGCCCCCGAGCGCATCCGCGGCGAGGAGGGCAACCCCGCCTCCGACCTGTGGTCGCTCGGCATGCTGCTGTACGTCGCGGTGGAGGGCGTCCACCCGCTGCGCCGCGAGACCAGCATCGCCACGCTCGTCGCCGTCCTCGACGAGCCCCTGCCGCCCCCGGTGCGGTCGGGGCCGCTCGCCCCCGTGCTCACCGCCCTGCTCGTGCGGGACGCCGCCGCCCGGCCCGATGCCGACCGGCTCGACCGGATGCTCTCCGACGTCGAGCGCGGCACGCCGCCCGCTCCCGCGCCCATGGACGCGGCGCCCCCCGGTTTCGGTCCCGCCCCGGCCTCGTACCCGCCGTTGGCTCCCCACCCCTACCACCCCCCGCAGCCGCCGACCCGCCCCACCGCGCTGCCCGCGGCCCGGCGCGGCGGCCGTGCCGGCCGGGTCGTGGCCGCCGCCACCGCCGTCGTGGCCGTGGGCGTCGCGGGCGTCCTGCTGTACACCCTCGTCCCGGGGCTCCACGGTGGGGACTCCGACGCGAAGGAGAAGGCCGGCGGCACGGGGACCCCGAAGGGCAGGCACTCCTCCGGCCCCGGCGCCCCCAGCACGGCGGCGGCCGAGAAGCTGCTCTCGGTGGCCGGGGGCCGCTCGATGGCGGACGTCGTGAAGTCGGTCTCGGGCGGCACCAAGGTGGTCGAACTGACCGTCTACGAGGACTACGCGATCTTCAAGGCACCCAAGAAGTCGGACACCGGCGTGTACGACGGCTACATGTACCGCGACGGCGAGGTGACGGAGTGGGGCAGCAAGGGCACCATCGATCCCGACGACACCGTCGTCGACCTCAGGACCGTCAGCTGGGACGCGCTTCCGGCCCTGATGGGCCGCGCCGACAAGGACTGCAAGGTCGAGCACCCGACCCTCGGCTACGCGATCGTCAAGCCCGACATCATCAGCGACAAGCCGTCCCTGTACTACTACCGGGTCGACGACTACCGCACCTGCTTCATCGAGGCCACCGTCAAGGGCAAGGTCACCTACGTCAACGCCGAGTGACCTGCCGGCGGGCCCGCTACACGTCCACGAAGGCGCTGCCCGACACCTCGACGCCCGCGGTCCCGGCGGAGGCGTCCGCGAGCCAGCTCCGGAAGGCCGCCAGTTCCTCCTCCGGCACGCCCAGCTCGATGCGCACCTCCGCCGCGCCGTAGGCGACGCCTCGTACGGTGCGGCCGGCGGCGCGCAGATCGTTCTCGATGCGCCCGGCCCGCTGGTGATCCGCGACGACGGTGACCAGTGTGAGCTTCTGCCGCTCGACCGTGCCGAGCTCGTCGAGCGCCGCCGACACGGCGCCCCCGTAAGCGCGGACCAGACCGCCCGCGCCGAGCTGGATGCCGCCGTAGTAGCGGGTGACGACGGCGACGACGTCGCGGACCTCGCGGCGCAGCAGCACCTGCAGCATCGGGGTCCCGGCGGTGCCGCCCGGCTCGCCGTCGTCGCTCGCCTTGTGGATCCGGCCCTCGGCGCCGATCACGTACGCGTAGCAGTTGTGGGTCGCCCCGGCGTGCTCCTTGCGGACACGGGCGATGAACTGCTGCGCCGCCTCCTCACTGGGGGCCGGCGCCAGTGCGCACAGGAACCGCGAGCGCTTGATCTCGCTCTCGTGGACGTGCTCGCGCCCGATCGTCAGATACCGCTCCACCACCCCGCCACCCTACGGGAACAGTCAGGTGCGTCCTCTGGTTGACTGCTGCGGACGGAATAGAGGGAGGACGACGTGTACGGAGACGACGCGACGGTTCGGAAGATCCTGACCGGCCTCGGGGACACCTGGGCCGTGGTGGGGCTGTCCAACAACGCCTCGCGGGCGGCGTACGGCGTCGCCGCGGTGCTGCAGCGGTACGGCAAGCGCGTGGTGCCGGTGCACCCCAAGGCCGAGACCGTGCACGGTGAGCAGGGTTACGCCTCGCTGGCCGACATCCCGTTCCCGGTCGACGTGGTGGACGTCTTCGTCAACTCCGACCTGGCCGGGGCCGTCGCGGACGAGGCCGTCGCGATCGGCGCGAAGGCGGTCTGGTACCAGCTCGGCGTGATCGACGAGGACGCGTACGCGCGCACTCGGGCCGCGGGTCCGCTCATGGTCATGGACCGCTGCCCCGCGATCGAGATCCCCCGGCTCGGCTAGCCGCCGGACCCCGGTTGCCGCGGGCCCCGGGGCTCGCGGATGCGCCGGAGATCCGCTGCGTCGGGCCTGATGCCCTGTTGTAGCGTGCACACATGCCCGGTCCCGTACGCCCTGCCCGACCCGATGACGCCGCCGAGCTGGTACGGCTGCGGCGGCTGATGTTCCTGGCCATGAGCGGGCGGGACGAGCCCGGTCCCTGGGAGGCGGCCGCGCAGGAGCGGGCGCGCGAGCAGCTCGGCGGGGGCGGCGCGCGGTGGCTGGGGGCGTTCGTGGTGGACGGCGACCCCGCGGTCGCGGACGGGCCGCACCTGGCGGCGTGCGCGGTGGGCCGGGTCGAGGAGCGGCTGCCCGCACCGGGGCACCCGGCGGGCCGGTTCGGCTTCGTCTTCAACGTCTGCACCGACACCCGCTACCGCGGCCTGGGGTACGCGCGGGCGACGACGCAGGCCCTGCTCGCGTGGTTCGCGGAACAGGGCGTGACCCGCGTCGACCTGCACGCGACCCCGGAGGCGGAACCGCTCTACCGCAGCCTGGGGTTCGCCGAGCACTCGATCCCGCTGTCGCTGGACCTGTCGCGGCGGCCGGTCAGGGGGCGGACGGCTCCGCGATGAGGGCCGTGCCGACCCGGCGGAAGCCGAGCCGGGCGTAGATCCGGGCGACGGCCTCGTCGCCCGCCGACAGGAACACGGTGGTCAGCCCTTGCGCACGGGCCTCGGCGACGAGCGCGCCGGTGACCGCGAGGGCCAGGCCGCGGCGGCGGGCGCTGGGCAGGGTGCCCACGCCGACGATCTCGCAGACCTCGCCCACGGGGTTGTACTGGCCCGCGCACAGCGCGGTGCCGTCCTCGACGGCCGCGGCGTGGACGGTGAGCCCGGCCCGCAGTCGGGCTTCCGCGGTCGCGACGAGTCCCGGGGCGGCGTGCAGCGGGAGCGCGGCGGCGAGTTCCGCCCGCCCGGCGGTGCCGACGGCGGTGCCGGGCTGCGCGAAGGCCAGGTGCGGGACGGTGAGCGCGCTGGGCAGCGCGGGGTCACCGGGCCGGAGCAGCCGTACGCCGACGTCCGCGGGGAGTTCCGGCGGCGGCGGGGACGGGGACGGGACGAGCGGATCCAGCACCATCAGCGGGTGCTCGTGCACGGCCAGGCCGGACGCCTGCGCCGCCTCCCGGAGGCCGGGGGTGGTCTCCGCGACCCACTCGAAGCACTCGGGCACGCCCAGCTCGCGCTGGCGGGCCCGGACCCGGTCGACGTCGGCCCGGCCGACGGTGCCGTCGGCGCCGGGCGTCGGGCGGGCGTAGAAGGGCCAGCCGACGCCCTCGCGGACGAAGAGGGTGAGCGGGCCGTGCTCCTCGGCGCGGGCGCCCGCGCGGGGCACGGCGTCGTAGTAGCGCTCCAGGCGGTCCAGCAGATCCGTCACGCGGGGAGTCCCAGCCCTTCCAGCAGTTCCACGCCGGGCAGCGAGGCCAGCGCCTTGCCGGGCACGAGCAGTTTGCCGCGCCGGCGGCCGCTGCCGATGATCACGTACGGGGTGTCCGCGACCGCCGCGTCGACCAGCAGCGGCCAGTCGGCGGGCAGCCCGATCGGGGTGATGCCGCCGTACTCCATGCCGCTCTCGCCCACGGCGGTGTCCATCGGCGCGAACGAGGCCTTGCGGACGCCGAGATGACGCCGCACGAGGCCGTTCACGTCGGCCCGCGTGGTGGCGAGGACGACGCAGGCGGCGAGCGTCACCTCCCCGCCGCGCTTGCCCGCGACGACCACGCAGTTCGCGGACTGCTCCAGGGCGACCCCGTACGTCTCGGTGAAAACCGCGGTGTCCGCCTTCTCCGGGTCGGTGTCGACCAGCAGCAGCTCCTCGACGGGCACCTGCCCGCTCCAGGCGGTCAGTGCGGCCGCGACGGGGGCCGGAAGCAGGTCGAGCTTCTCCACGGCGGGGTGGACGTCGGTGAAGGTGCCGATGGGTGCGCGCATGTCCGGAACGCTAACAAATCCCGGGAGTTGGCGGCGCCGTCTCACTGGGGGGCGGGGACGGAGATGGCCAGCGTCATCTCCGTCACCTCGGTGCCCCGGTTGCGGTAGCCGTGCGGCGCTGCGGCCTCGAAGCCGGCGGTCGTCCCGGCGGGCACGCGGTGCTCCTGCCCGTCGACGACGAGGGTGAGCTCGCCCTTGTCCACCCGGATCAGTTCGACGGTGCCCGGCGGATGCGCGTCCGAGTCGTGGCCCTCGCCCGGCATGATCCGCCAGGCCCACATCTCCAGCGGTCCCGGCGCCTGCCCGCCGGCCAGCAGCAGACCGCGGCTGCCGGCGGGGGTGCTCCACAGCTCGACGGCCTGGTCGGCGGGGACCAGCCGCACCTTGGGCCCGTCCGCGTAGTCCAGCAGGTTCACCAGGCTCGCGCCGAGCGCGTCCCCGATGCGGACGATGGTGCCCAGGCTCGGGTTGGTGCGCGCCTGCTCGATCTGGATCAGCATGCCGCGGCTGACGCCGGCGCGGGCGGCGAGCGCGTCGAGGCTGTAGCCCCGTTCCAGGCGCAGGCGCTTGACGTTGCGCGCGAGCGACTGGGCGATCAGGTCGAGGTCCGGCACCGTACCGTCCAATATGATGAATGCTGGAGTTCACTTCACTGTACTACTGTGGGGTGTACTGCACTGTTCACCGTACTGTACTGCGAGGGAGCCCCATGACCGCGGTCTTCGCCCTGGCCACCAGCCTGTTGTGGGGTCTCGCCGACTTCGGCGGCGGGCTCCTCACCCGCCGTTTCCCGGCGCTCACCGTGGTCGTCGTGTCGCAGGGCGTGGCCGCCGTCGTGCTGGGCGCGGTCGTGGTCGCGACGGGCGGCTGGAGCGAGGCCTCCCCGCGCCTGTGGTTCGCCGTGGCCGCGGGGCTGATCGGCCCGGTCGCCATGCTCTGCTTCTACCGCGCGCTCGCCCTCGGCCCCATGGGCGTCGTCTCGCCGCTGGCCACGGTGGGGGTGGCGGTCCCGGTGAGCGTGGGGCTGCTGCTCGGCGAACGCCCCGGGACCGTGCAGTACGCGGGCATCGCGGTGGCCGTCGTGGGCATCGTCCTGGCCGGCGGGCCCGAGCTGCGCGGGGCGCCCGTACAGCGGCAGGCGGTGGCCATGACCCTGGTCGCGGCCTTCGGCTTCGGCGCGGTCATGTCGCTCGTGGCGGAGGCTTCCCACACCGTGACCGGGCTCTTCCTGGCGCTGTTCGTCCAGCGCGTCTGCAACGTCGCCGTGGGCGGGGCGGCCCTCGCGGTCTCCGTGCGGCGGGGCGCGCCGTCGCTCCCCGAGGGCGGCCTGCCGACGGTGTGGCGCAGCCTGCCCGCACTGTCCTTCGTGGGCCTCGCGGACGTGGCGGCCAACGGTTCCTACGCCTTGGCCGCGCACCACGGCCCGGTCGCGGTGGCGGCGGTGCTGGCCTCCCTCTACCCCGTCGTCACCGCCCTCGCCGCCCGGGGCGTCCTCGGGGAACGGCTCCGCCCCGTCCAGGCGGCCGGCGCCGGCCTCGCCCTGGCGGGATCGGTCCTGCTGGCGGCCGGCTGACGGCGCACCGCCCGCCCGCCGCTTGCCGCACTTGCAATCTCCCATGCCGTTTCGGCAACCTGGGGGCGTGGACGTCACGAGGAAAGAGGTGCTGGACGCCGTCGGGCCCCGGCTACGGGAGCTGCGGCGCCGCCGCGGCATGACCCTGGCCGAGCTGGCCGAGCGGACGGGGATCAACGAGAGCACCCTGTCCCGCCTCGAGGGCGGGAGCCGCAAGCCGACCCTGGAGCTCCTGCTGACCCTGGCGGAGGTCCACGCGGTGCCGCTCGACGAGCTCGTCGGCGCGCCCCGCACCGGAGATCCCCGCATCCACCTCCGGCCGGTCACCCGCGACGGTCTGACGTACGTGCCGCTGAGCAGACCCGGCGGGATCCAGGCGCACAAGCTGCTGATCCCGCCGCACCCGGGCACGGAGCCCGAGTTGAAGACCCATGAGGGCTTCGAATGGGTCTACGTCCTGGCCGGACGCCTGCTGCTGCTCCTCGGCGACCGGCGCGTGGTGCTGAAACCCGGCGAGGCCGCAGAGTTCGACACGCACGTCCCGCACCGGCTCGGCCCCGACGGCGATGACCCCGTCGAACTGCTCGTCCTGTTCGGGCGCCAGGGCGAGCGGGCCCATCTGCGGGCCCGCACCACCTGAGGCCGGGGCGACCGGGGTGACGGGGAGAGTTCACGCCCCCGGCAGCGGGTCCAGGCCGTGCCGGCGCACCCCGAGCACGCGCCGCGTGACCTCCGCCTCCGTCCGCCCGCTGAAAACCCCGGTACCGGCGGGCCGCCGGGCCCGGGCGGCCGCACGGGCGTCGGCCGTCAGCAGGTCCATGACGATCGCGGCGGCCGCGGTCGTCCCGGCCGCCGCCGCAGCCGGAACACCCGCCATCAGGTCGCTGACGTTCCCCGCGGCCCACACGCCGTCGACGCCGGTGAAGCCGGAGGCATCCACCGCGAGTTGCTCCCCGAAGCGCGCCGGATGCTCCCGCACGGCCAGGCCGAGACCGCCGAGGAAGGACGCCCGTGCCGTGAAGCGAGGGGCGACCACGAGCACGCGGACCGGTACCACCTGCCCGGAGGCGAGGCGCACCCCCGCCAGCCGGTCCGCGTCGTCGGTCTCCAGGCCGGTCACGGCGCCCTCGACGACGCCGACGCGCAGCCCGGCGAGCTGTTCCCACTGATCGTCCGTCAGATCCGTGCCGGAGTGCAGGAACAGCGTCACGTCCTCTGACAACTGCCGGAACAGCAGGGCCTGGTGGAAGCTCCCGAGGACCCCGACCGCGGTGTCCCGGACCTCCCAGCCGTGGCAGAACACGCAGTGCACCACGTCCCTGCCCCATCGCTCCACCAGGCCCGGCACCTCCGGCAGTTCGTCGACCAGGCCCGAGGTCACCAGGACCCGCCGGGCCGCCGTCCGCCGTCCGTCCGCGCACTCGACCACGAAGCGGCCGCCGTCGCGGTGGATCGCCGTGACGCTTCCGGCGACGACGCGGCCGCCGTAGGAGGCGACCTCCTCCCGCCCCCTCCGCAGCAGTTCCAGGGGGGCGATGCCGTCGCGTCCCAGCAGTCCGTGTGCCGCGGCGGCGGGGGCGTTGCGGGGCTCGCCCGCGTCGATCACCAGCACCGACCGCCGTACCCGTGCCAGGGTCAGCGCGCCGGACAGTCCGGCGGTGCCTCCGCCGACGACCACCACGTCCCACACGCCGCCCGGTGCCTCGATGCCGTTCCCGCCGATGCCGCTCTTGTTCTCGTCCATGGCGGCACGATCACTCCGGCCGCCGGTGGAGGCAACGTTCCGTGCCGTTTCGGCAAGAGGCGCCGCGCACGTCCTGAGCGGTCAGGCCTCGGAGGCCAGCTTCTCCTCCAGCCCCGCGAGGAGTTCCGGGTCGAGCCCCGCGAGGGCGGCCAGCTGCTGGTGGGTCGCGCCGGCGGGCACCGGCACCGGGGCGGGCGTCCGCAGCGGCGGCTCCCACCCCCGCTCGGGCGTCCAGCGCCGGACGACCCGCGCCGGCGCGCCCGCCACCACCGAGTGGTCGGGGACCTCGCCCCGCACGATCGCCCCCGCCGCGACGACGACGTTCCGCCCGATCCGCGCCCCCGGCAGGACCACCGCGCCCGCGCCGAGCCAGCTCCCCGAGCCGATCTCGACGGGCGCCGAGCGCGGCCACTGGCGGCCGATGGGCTCGTGCGGGTCGTCGTAGGAGTGGTTGTCGCTCGTCACGTAGACGTACGGCCCGCAGTAGACGTCGTCGCCGAACACGACCGGCCGGGAGGCGATCACGTGGCTGCCGCGGCCGAGGACGACGCCGTTGCCGAGCCGGACGACGGGGTCGGGGCCGAGGTCGAGGCCGGGCATCATCCCGGCCGTCAGCGTGACCTGTTCGCCGATGATGCAGCACTCGCCGAGATGGATCCACCGCTCGCCGAAGACCGTCCCCTGCGGGAACGCCAGCCGGGTGCCCGCGCCGATCCGGCCGAAGCGCAAGGGCCCGGGGCGCTCGGCGGAGACGGCACCCGCGTCCTGGACCCACCGCCAGCCGCGGTGCACCAGACGCGAGACGGCCCGGCGACGCCAGGCCGCCGCGGAGGAGAACAGGTTCTCGTTTTTCGGCACCCGCTCACCGTACCGAGGGCGCCGGGGCGCGGCCGGGCGATCAGATGTGATGTGCGCCGCGTTCCGTCCACGCGACGGCGACCTGCGCGGCGAGGCGGACGTTGCCGCGCACGGCGGCGAGGTTCGCCTCCAGGCTGGCCCCGCCGGTGTGCTCGACGAGGTGACCGAGGAGGAACGGCGTGACGGCCTGCCCCGTGACGCCCTCGCGTTCGGCGGCCGCCAGCGCCTGCGCCAGCACGCGGTCGTGCAGGGCCGGGTCGAGTTGCTCGTGCTCCGGCACGGGGTTGGCGAGGATCACGGCGGACGGCGGCCCGTCGAGGTCGTCCTGGGCGGCCATGACGCAGGCGGCCTCGTAGGGCGTGCAGACCGTCCAGTCCACGGGCTGCCCGGAGCCGCTGAGGTAGAAGCCGGGGAACTCGCTCGTCCCGTAGCCCACGATGGTGACGCCGAGGGTCTCCAGGCGCTGCAGGGTGGCGGGCACGTCGAGGATCGACTTCACCCCGGCGCACACGACGGTGATCCGGGTGCCCGCGAGCAGCCTCAGGTCGGCGGATTCGTCCTGCTCCTCGGTCCAGCCCCGGTGCACGCCGCCCAGTCCGCCGGTCGCGAAGACGCGCAGCCCGGCGCGGGCGGCGAGGAAGGCCGTGGCGGAGACGGTGGTGGCGCCGCTGGCGCCGGTGGCGACCGCGACGGGCAGGTCGCGGTGGCCGAGCTTGCGCATCCCCTCGTCGCCGGCGATGCGCTCCAGGCCCTTCCCGTCGAGCCCGATGCACGGCACGCCGTCCAGCACCGCGATCGTCGCGGGGACGGCGCCGGCCTCGCGCACGGCGGCCTCCAGCTCCAGCGCCACCTCGTGGTTGCGGGGACGGGGCAGGCCGTGGGAGATGATCGTCGACTCGAGAGCGACGACCGGGGCACCGGTTTCCAGCGCGATGATCACTTCGTCGGAGAACTTCAGCACGCAGTACGCGCTACCCGCCACGCGAGGGGCGCAATCACCGGACTACGGTGATCCCCATGACGGAGAGAGCCTTGATCGCGGACGTCGCCGGGCGTACGCCCCACCTGGACCCCGGCGCCTTCACCGCGCCGACCTCGGTGGTGCTGGGCGACGTGACGCTGGCCGCCGGCGCGAGCGTCTGGTACCACACGGTGCTGCGCGGCGACTGCGAGTCGATCAGCGTCGGCGAGGGCAGCAACGTCCAGGACAACACCACGGTCCACGCCGACCCCGGGTTCCCGGCGGTGATCGGCGCGGGCGTCACGGTGGGCCACAACGCGGTGCTGCACGGCTGCGTCGTCGAGGACGACGTGCTGGTCGGCATGGGCGCCACGGTCCTCAACGGCGCCCACATCGGCACCGGCTCGCTCGTCGCGGCGGGCGCGCTCGTCCCTCAGGGCATGCGGGTGCCCCCGGGGTCGCTGGTGGCGGGCGTACCGGCGAAGGTGCGCCGTGAGCTGACCACCGAGGAGCGCGAGATGGTCCGGATCAACGCCGAGCACTACGTCCAGCTCGCCGACGCCCACCGGGCCGCCTTCGCCCGGGACTGACCGCCCCGGGACCGACCGCTCAGTCGGCGGCCGCCGCCACGGCGTCCGCCTCCGGCGCGGCCTCGTGGGCCTTCGCCGCGGCCTTGGCCCGGCGCCGCACGACGAGGAACGAGCCGAGGCCGATCAGCACGGCGGCCGCCAGGCCGATCCAGGAGAAGCGCTTGAGCCACGGCTCCGCGACGATGCCCACGTAGTAGATGACGGCCGTGGTGCCGCCCGCCCACACGATGCCGCCGAGGACGTTGGCGACCAGGAACTTCCAGTACGGCATCTTCAGCACGCCCGACAGCGGGCCGGCGAAGATCCGCAGCAGCGCCACGAAGCGCCCGAAGAACACCGCCCACATGCCCCAGCGCGTGAACGACGCCTCGGCGGCCGCGATGTGCGCCGGCGAGAAGTGCTTGGGGAAGCGCCGCCCCAGCCGGTCCAGCATCGGCCGCCCGCCGCGCCGGCCGATGGCGTAGCCGATCGAGTCGCCCACGATCGCCCCCGCCGAGGCGCAGACACCGACCAACCACGGGTCCACGTGCCCCTGGGAGGCGAGCAGGGCCGAGCTGACGAGGATGATCTCGCCCGGCAGCGGGATGCCCAGGCTCTCCAGGCCGATCACGAGGCCCACCAGCAGGTAGACGCTGACCGGCGGGATCGTGCCGAGCCACTCCTGGACGTGCAAGGCCGCTTCCTCCCCCTAGGGCGGTCGGATGTCGGTCGGCGCGCCGGTGCGCGCACGTCGTTGCAGCGTATCCGACGTGGGCATCAGCGTGTCGCCGCGGGCCGGACCCCGCGGGCTCAGCCCTGCGCCATGACGAGGATCCCGTCGGCGAGCAGGAACACCCCGCAGGCGAGAGCGAGCCCCGCGAGGACGGCCAGCACCCCCGGCCGCAGGATCACCGACGAGGACCGCGCCGCCTCGGGGCCCAGTTGCCGCCGTCGGAGCCACAGTGCCCGGACGCCGCCGTACAGGCTCACGAAGCCGACGATCAGGTACGACATGGGGGCAGCCCTCCAGGCTCTCGGGTCGCTCCGTGACCCCGCCTGGCCTGAGCCGGGACATGGAACCGGAACCGCTCCGGCCGCACGAAGACCGCAGAAGCCACGATCTTGGAACCGAACGCGTCCGGCGTCAACAGGGAGTTGCGCGTGCGGGGCGGGCGAGTTCGCAACGGATTCGCGATGCCCGTCCCGGCGCCCGGTCGGGCACCGGGGTGCGGCACCCGGGCGTCGCTCAGGAGTTGGGGCGGAGGGTCCACACGATGGTCATCTCGCCCGTGACGGCGCCGTCCTCGCGTGCGAGGGCGACGGTGACGGGGAACTCGGGGCGCTCGCCCTTGTCGAGGTCGGCGATGACGTCGGCGGCGGGGCGGCCGAGCTGGGCAGTGGCGGTGACCGGGCCCATGGCGAGCTTCTTGTAGCCGATCTCGGCGCGGACGGCGAGGGGGACGGCGCGGGAGAGCTGGTCGGCGAAGGCGGCCAGGACGACGGCGCCGCTGGCGGTCTCGGCGAGGGTGAACATCGCGCCGGCGTGGGGACCGCCGACGTGGTTGTGGTAGGCGGGCTGGTCGGGGAGGCGGACCACGGCGCGCTCGGCGGTGGTCTCCAGGAACTCGATGCTGAGGGTGGCGGCCATCGGCACGGTGGCCGCCATGAGCTCGCCTATCTGGGGCTGGTTCTCGGACATGGCCGGATGTTACCAGCAGGTAATCATCGCTTCCGTGGAACCGCGGCCGCTCAACCCCTAGTGTTTCCAGCCATGTGGCCAGGACAGCAGCAGCCGGGGGAACCGCAGTATCCGCAGCAGCCCCCACAGAACCAGCCCCAGTGGGGGCAGCAGCAGCCCGCCCCGTACCAGCCGCAGCAGCACCCGGCCTACCAGCAGCCTCCGCAGATGTGGGGACCCCCGCCGGGGCCGGTGCCGGGTGGGCCGAAGCCGCCCGGGGGGCGGCGGGGCGCGGTGGTCGCGGTGTCGGTGGTGGCCGCGGTCGCGGTGGTCGCCGCCGGTGTCCTGGTCGCGGTGAAGCTCACCGGCGACGACAAGGGCCCGCAGGCCGGCCCGTCCGGCGGCCGCTCGCCGGTCGCCTCGGAAAGCGCCCCGGACTCCCCCGCCCCCTCGCCCTCCGCGTCGGGGAGCGAGGAGGGCGAGGGGGGTGAGCAGGGCCCGGGCCCTGACGACGCCCGCGGCAACCCGGGCGAGGACACGATCAAGCCCGTGGTCCCCGGCTGGCAGACCGTCGTGCGCAGCGACATGGGCGTCGCCTACGACATCCCCAAGGGCTGGACGGTCAAGCCACAGGGCCTGCTCATCGGCTACGAGTGGGACGACAACCGCGTCGTCACCGGGGGCGCGGCCGTCCTCGACGAGAAGTGGTGCGGCACCGACGAGCGCGGCCTGGCGGGCGTGAAGGGCGGCAAGGGCGCCAAGAGCCTGAAGTCCGAGGCCGCCAACGAGGCCTACAACTGGGCGTACGGCAAGTACAACAAGGAGGGCCGCACCAAGCTGACCGAGGCGGCCCCCCGCGCCTACACCAACGCCCAGGGCGTGCCCGGCTGGATCGCCTCCACGCGCGCGACCGGGATGAAGGGCTCGTGCGCGGCCGACGGCACCTCGTACAGCTTCACCTTCCTCGGCAAGGACAAGGAGGTCCGCTCCTGGCTGCTGGTCGTGGACAGCGGCTACGCGGGCGCGGTCGACGCCGGGACGGTGGCCAAGGTCCGCGACAGCGTCCGGCTGGTCGGCTGAGGGCGAGGGCGAGGCCGTAGCCCGATCCGGCCGGCTCGGGCCCGGCTCGGGCCCGGCCCGGCTGTCGGCCGGAAATGGGTTTGCCAAAGAAACGGCCCAGCGACGATAGTCCCCGGGTGAAACGCCACGTCCCCCACCGGCCGCGCTTCCCGGACTGGGCCGGCCGCAACTTCCGGCTCCTCGCCGCCTCCGCCTTCGTGACCGGGCTCGGCGCCTCGGGCGCCGTCGTCGCGTCGGCGTTCGCGGTCCTGCAGACCGGCGGCGGCGGTACGGAGATCGGACTGGTCGCCGCAGCGCGGACGGTCCCCCTGGTCGTCTTCCTGCTCATCGGGGGCGCGGTCGCGGACCGGCTGCCGCGGCACCGGGTCATGGTCGCCGCCAACTGCCTGAACACGGTCTCGCAGGGCCTGTTCGCGGTCCTGGTGCTGACCGGCCGGGCCGAGATCTGGCACATGGCCGTGCTCTCCGCGCTGGGCGGCACCGGGCAGGCCTTCTTCGCCCCCGCCAACGAGGGGATGCTGCTCTCGACCGTCGACTCCGCCCACGCGGGCCGCGCCTTCGCGGTGTTCCGGCTCGGCGTCAACGGGGCGAACGTCGGCGGCGCCGCGCTCGCCGGGGCACTGGTCGCCCTCGCCGGACCGGGCTGGGTCCTCGCGGTGGACGCGACGTGCTTCGCGGTCGCGGCGGGGCTGCGCGCGCTGCTGCGGGTGTCCCCGGCGACGCTGCGCGACCGCGCGGAGCGGCGCGGCGGCGGTCTGCGCGGCGGTCTGCTGGGCGATCTGCGCGACGGCTGGCGGGAGTTCGTCTCCCGGCGCTGGCTGTGGGGCATCGTGGTGCAGTTCTCGGTCGTCAACGCCGTGTTCACGGCCGCAGACGCGGTGTACGGGCCGCTCGTGGCCCGGGAGCACCTCGGCGGCGCCGGGCCGTGGGGCGCGGCCCTGGCCGCGTTCGGCGTCGGGAACCTGCTGGGCGGGCTGCTGATGCTGCGCTGGCGGCCGCGCCGCATCCTGCTCGCCGGGGTGCTCTGCGTCTTCCCGTTCTCGCTGCCCGCCGCCGCGCTGGCCCTGGCGCTCCCGGTGCCGCTGCTGGCCTGCGCGATGCTCGTCGCCGGCCTGTCGATCGAGGTGTTCGGCGTGGCCTGGATGATGGCGCTGCACCAGGAGATCCCCGAGGACAAGCTCTCCCGCGTCGCGGCCTACGACTGGTTCGGCTCGGTCTCCATGATGCCGATCGGCACGGCGCTCGCGGGCCCGGCCGCGGACGCCTTCGGCCTGAACGGGGCGCTGTGGGGCTGCGCGGGGCTGACGGTGCTGCTCACGGGCGCGGTGCTCACCCTCCCCGAGGTGCGGCGGCTGCGGCGCGTGGACGACCCCGAGGGCGGGCGGACGGTAGCGCGGGGCGGTCAGCCGACGCCGAAGGAACCGTCGGGCGGGATCGGCGAGGGCACCGCGTCCTTGTCGTAGACCGGCCGCGCCCCCCGTCCGAACACCTCCAGCGCGTCGCCGGCCACCACGCGGGCGGGGAAGACGTCGGACGCGGTACGCCGCGCGATCCGGTCCACCGGCAGCGGGGCTCGGCTCGCGGCCAGCACGGCGTTGCCGAAGCGGCGGCCCCGCAGCACCCCGGGCTCGGCGATCAGGCACACCTGGCCGAACAGCTCGCGCAGGCCCGCGATCTGCGGCCGCAGGAAGTCGAAGGGCGCCGAGTCGGCGAGGTTCGCCAGGTACACCCCGCCGGGACGCAGCACCCGGGCCGCCTCGGTGACGAACTCGTACGAGGTCAGGTGCGCCGGCACCCGCGAACCGCCGAAGACGTCCGCCACGACGACGTCCGCCGAAGCCTCCGGGGCGGCCTCGAGCCACGCACGGGCGTCGTCCGTCGTGATCGCCACGCCGTCACCGCCACGCCCGAGCGGGAGCCGGGCGGCGACCAGCGCGGCGAGCGCCCGGTCGGCCTCCACGACCCGCTGCCGCGAACGGGGCCGCGTCGCGGCGGTGTAGCGGGGCAGCGTCAGGGCGCCGCCGCCCAGGTGGACGACGTCCAGCGGCGCGCCCTCGGGCGCGGCCTCGTCCAGCACGTAGGCCAGGCGCCGCGCGTACTCGAACTCCAGGTGGGTGGGGTCGTCCAGGTCCACGTACGACTGAGGGGCCCCGTCGACCGTGAGCAGCCAGCCCGCGGGCCGGTCCACGTCCGGCAGCAGCCTGGCCGCGCCGAAGTCCACGTCCTGGGTCACGGGTATGCGTCCGTCGTCCTCCACGCCGCAATTGTCCCAGCACACGACGGGGCCCGGGGGCGGAACCCCCGGACCCCCGCGCTCACTCGGCGAGCGCCGTGACGGTGCCCGCGCCGACGGTGCGGCCGCCCTCACGGATCGCGAAGCCGAGCCCCGGCTCCAGCGGCACCGGCCGGCCCAGCTCGACCGTCATGTCGACGGTCGCCCCCGGCAGGGCCGCCCCCACCTCGCCCAGGTCCACGTCGCCGACGACGTCGGCGGTGCGGACGTAGAACTGCGGCCGGTAGCCGCTGGCGATCCCGGTCCGCCGCCCGCCCTCGGCGGCCGGCAGCAGGTAGACCCGCGCCCGGAACCGGCGGCTCGGCGTGACACTGCCCGGCGCGGCCACCACGTGGCCCCGCCGGACCACGTCCCGGGCCACACCACGCAGCAGCAGCGCCACGTTGTCGCCGGCCTGGGCCTCGTCCATCGGCTTGCCGAAGGTCTCCAGACCCGTCACCACGCTGGCCGTCTCCGCGCCGAGCACCTCCACGCGGTCGCCGACCCGGACCGTGCCCCGCTCCACGGCGCCGGTGACGACCGTGCCGCGCCCGGTGATGGTCAGCACGTTCTCCACCGGCAGCAGGAAGGGCGCGTCGGTGTAGCGGTGCGGCATCGGCACGTGGGTGTCGACCGCGTCGAGCAGCGCCTCGATCGCCGACGTCCACCGCGGGTCGCCTTCCAGCGCCCGCAGGCCCGACACCCGGACGACCGGCAGCGTGTCGCCCGGGTAGCCCTGGGCAGAGAGCAGCTCGCGCACCTCCAGCTCGACCAGGTCGGTGAGTTCGGGGTCGCCGGCGTCGGCCTTGTTTAGCGCCACCACGATGTGCTCGACGCCGACCTGGCGGGCGAGCAGCACGTGCTCGGCGGTCTGCGGCATGACGCCGTCGAGGGCGGAGACGACGAGGATCGCGCCGTCGAGCTGGGCCGCACCGGTGATCATGTTCTTCACGTAGTCGGCGTGGCCGGGCATGTCGACGTGCGCGTAGTGCCGGGTGTCCGTCTCGTACTCGACGTGCGCGATGGTGATCGTGATCCCCCGCGCGGCCTCCTCCGGGGCCCTGTCGATCCGGTCGAACGGCACGAACGCGGCGGAGCCGCGGGCGCTGAGCACCTTGGTGATGGCGGCGGTCAGCGTGGTCTTGCCGTGGTCGACGTGACCCATGGTTCCGATGTTGAGGTGCGGCTTGGTGCGCACGTACGCCTGCTTGGGCATGTTGCTTCCTCGGTAAGTCGATTCATCGCCTCGCGTGCGGGACCCCTGGACCGTGCCGACCCTCCCCCTGCGGGGTCCGCCGGACTGTCCGGGAAGGGTCAGATTCGGGCGCCGCCGAACGCATTGGCCGAGAAAGCCTGTGCCGGGGCAGCCTGCAGCGCGTCCGCGACTGCGGACGTATCTGCGCTGAAGGCGTACCGGGACATGCCGTCGATGATCGGGTACGGCACGGCCGTCGGTCGAACGATTTTCCGGCGGCCCGCCTCACGCCCCGCCGACGCGGGCGAGGACGTAGGCGCGCCGGGTCTCCGTCTCCTGCGGGTAGGGGGCCCGCTCCAGCCGCGCCTCCACCTCGAACCCGGCGTCGGTCAGCGCCTCGGTGACCGTCCCGGGGTCGTGGAAGTGGAAGTCGACGTCGACCTCGTGCCCCCACCACTGCGTCACGTGCCGGATCTCCGCCCCGACGTGGAAGGCCACGAGCACCCGCCCGGACGGGCGCAGCACGCGCCGCATCTCGCCGAACGCCGGCCGCAGTTCACCGGGCGTCAGATGGACCACCGCGTAGAGCGCGACGACCGCCCCGAACTCGCCGTCCGCCGCAGGGAGGCGGAGCAGGTCGCCCTCGCGGAACTCGGCCCCGGGGTGCTCGCGGCGGGCGAGCGCGACCATTCCCGGCGACAGGTCGATGCCCACGGTCCGCGCCCCGCGCGCCGCGAGCCACGCCGTGACGTGGCCGGGGCCGCACCCCAGGTCCGCCACGGGCGCGCCGTCCGCGGTCTGCTCGGCGAGGGCCGCCAGCAGGGCCCGGTCCAGCGGCTTGTACGCCAACTCGGTCCCGATGCGCTCCCGGTACTCCTCGGCCACGGTGTCGTAGCTGCGGCGCACCCGGCCGCGCCCGTCGCTCCCGCTCACAGGTGCTTCCCCGCCTCTCGTACCGACAGCGGCGACAGCCGCTCCCCCGACTCCGCGAGGAACGCCCGCACGGCGCCGGGATCGGTGCGGGCGTACGCGCGCAGTGCCCAGCCGATCGCCTTGCGGATGAAGAAGTCCCGGTGGTCCGCCTGACGCAGGCAGTAGCGGAACAGCCGGGCGGGGTCGGTCTCCGCCTTGTACGTCAACTGGTGCAGCAGCGCGGTGCGGGCGAGCCAGAGGTCGTTACCGGTGATCCACTCGTCCATCACGTCCACCAGGGCGGGGCCGGCGGCCACGAGCCGTCCGACGACGTGCGCGGCGAGCAGGTCGACGGTGTCCCACCACGGCTCCGTCGTGATCAGGTGCCGGGCCGTGCCGAGGAAGTCCGGTGAGCAGCGCCCCACATGACGGCGCAGGTAGTCCACGGCGAAGTAGCGGTACTCCCGTTCGGGGAGCGCCCAGCAACGCAGGGCGACGGCCGTGCAGTCCCCCTCGTCCGGGCGCGGCGTGCCCGCGAGCACGGCGCGGGACAGGGTACGCCGGGCCGGCGTGGCGATACCGAGGAACGGGAACGCGTCCCGCATGTACGCCGCCGCCGAGGCGGCCCGCACCGGGTCGGCGGCGGCACCGTACGCCGAGGTCAGCCGGGGCAGCACGAGGTCCGCGAGGGCGCTGTCCGGCAGGACCGGGGCGGGAGGGGCCATGGCCCTACGGTACGCGGCGGCACCGGAGCGACATCCTCCTCCGCTAGGCTCGCGGGATGTCCGAGGTCACCGTCCTCTCCCGACCGCGTTCGCGACCGGCGTCGTGGGCGCGGCTGGCGCTGCTGGTCGTCCTCCTGTCCGGGGCCGCGGCCTCGGTGCTGGTGTGGGAGCCCCAGCGGCTGCTCGCGCACGGCTGGCCCGCGCAACTCACGGGCGCCGCGGCCGTGGTGCTCTTCGCCGCCGGCTACGGGCTCTGCGCCCTCGCCTTCGTACCGCGCCCCCTGCTCAACGTCGGCGCGGGAGCGCTCTTCGGTGCCCAGGCGGGAGTGCCCGCGGCCCTCGCCGGCACGGTGCTCGGCGCCGGCCTCGCCTTCGTCCTCGGCCGCCTCCTCGGGCGGGACGCGCTGCGCCCGCTGCTCCGCGGCCGGGTGCTGCTCGCCGCGGACCGCCAGCTCAGCGAGCACGGTTTCCGCACGATGCTGGCGATGCGGCTCTTCCCCGGGGTGCCGTTCGCGGCGGCCAACTACAGCGCGGCGGTCTCGCGGATGCGCCTCGCGCCCTTCCTGCTGGCCACGGCGCTGGGAAGCGTGCCCAACACGGCGGCCTACGTCATCGCCGGCAGCCGCGCCGCGACGCCGACGTCACCGGTCTTCCTCGTCGCGATGGGCTTCATCGCGGTCACCGGCCTCGCCGCCGTCGTCGTCGCCGCCCGCACCCGCCGCAAGCGCTGACCCTCCGGGCGGGGCGGGGGCGCGGCCGGGGCCGCAGACGCCAGGGCCACCGTCACGGCCGGTAGACCGTGCCGGGGCGCGGTACGGCGGGAGCCATCAGCTCGGAGACGGTCACGAGGACGTAGCCCCGGCGGCGCAGGGCGTCGACGATCCCGGGGACGGCGGGGATCGTGCCCCGGTAGCGGTCGTGGAGGAGGATGATCCCGTCGCGCTTCGTCTGGTCCAGGACCCGCCGGGTGATCAGCGCGGTGTCGGTCGTGGCGTAGTCCTTCGCGGTGACGCTCCACAGCACCTGGGCCAGGCCGAGTTCGCGCATGACCGCCGAGACGTCGTCGTCGGTGCGGCCCTGCGGTGGGCGCATCAGGGTGGGGGCGTGTCCGGTGATCCTGCGGACGTCGTTCTGGACCGGGGTCAGTTCGTCGCTCACCTGCCGCGCGTCCAGTTCCGTGAGCACCTTGTGCGACCAGGTGTGGTTGCCTATTTCGTGGCCATTGCGCGCCATGCGCCGCAGGGTCTGCGGATAGGTGTCCGTGTGGCCTTTCCCCTGGACGAAGAACGTGGCGCGGACCTTCTTCTCCGCGAGAATGTCCAGCAGTTTCGGCGTGGTGGCGCCGGGCCCTCCGTCGAAGGTGAGCGCCACGCATTTCTCGACGGTGCAGTCGGGGGCGGGGCGGTGGCTGCCGGCCCGGGCCGCGCGCTGGGCGGCGGCGCGTGCGTCGGCCGGTGACGTCACTCCGTGGAGGGTGCTGCATCCGCTGGTCACGGCGATGGAGGCGATGGAGGCGACGGCGGCCAGTACGACGGCGACCCGGGTCACCGGCCGCGGTGCGGCGGGGACTCCGGCCCGGGTGAAACGTCGGGGGAATTTCCTGGGATTCATGACCGGAAAGGTACGGACCGCGGGGAACCCGGGAATTCGACTGCGGGTATGCGCCTTTTCCGTCCGAAGGAACGATGCACACCGGGCGTCCCCATACTTTGGTATAGAAGTCTATCAAGGGGGCCCGTGTGTTTTGATGCGGACCGGGGACGGCGTTTACGGTTGCGTGCGTGATCGATGTGAGACGGGCCCTGCTCGGGCACCCGCGGCTCGTGGACGCGGGCGTGGTGGTCGCGGCCGCCGGGCTGACGGTTTTCGTCGTGCGGGTCCAGCAGTCGGGTCTGCACGTGTACCCGCAGCTGTCCAGCGGTGCCTTGCTCACCTCGCTGCTGCCGATCTCCTGGCGGCCGTCCCAGACGGCGCTGATCCCGCTGCTGGCCTGCGCGGCCCTGTTCTGGCGCAGGCGTCACCCGGTGGCGCTGGCCCTGGTCCTCGTGGCACTGTCGGTCGTCTGGCCCGTGGTCGTACCGCTGCTGGTGGCGCTGTTCACCGTGGCCGCCACCCGCCCCCTGCGCACCACGCTCCGGGTCACCGGCGTGGCCCTGCTGCCCGTGCCGGCGCAGTTCTTCGCGACCTCGTACACCGGGCCCCTCACCTCCGCCACGGCCGTGTCGGCCGTGGCGTTCGTGGGCGGTGCCGTCGGCTGGGGCCTGTACGTCGCCGGTGTGCGGGAGAGGGCCGCACGGGCGGAGCGGGAGGCGGACCTGCGCGCCGAGCAGGCCCGGCAGCACGCCCGGGAGGAGATCGCCCGGGAGATGCACGACGTGCTGGCCCACCGGCTGACCCTGCTCAGCGTGCACGCGGGGGCGCTGGAGTTCCATCCCACGGCGTCGCCCGCCCAGGTCGCGGAGGCGGCCGGTGTCATCCGGCAGAGCGCCGGACAGGCCCTGGAGGACCTCCAGGACGTGCTGCGCGTCCTGCGCACCCCCACGGTCCACGCGCACACCGAGCCCCCGCAGCCCGCCGTGGCCGACATGGACCGGCTGGTCGAGGAGTCGCGCGCGACCGGCGCCACCGTCGAGGTGCACCGGGACACGGAGGACCTGGCCACCATGGACCCCACCACGAGCCGGGCCGCGTACCGCATCCTGCAGGAAGCCCTCACCAACCACCGCAAGCACGCGCCGGACGGCCCGCTGCGGCTGTCGCTGACCGGCGGGGCCCGCGAGGGGCTGACCGTCACGGCCCGCAACCCGGTGCCGCAGGAACGCGCCGCACGTCCCGAAGGCGCCGGCCAGGGCCTGGTCGGGATGAACGAAAGGGCGGTCCTGGCCGGCGGCAGCATGCGCCGTACCTCCACCCCCACCGACTTCGCCCTGGAGATCTGGCTGCCATGGACCAGGTGACCCGCGTCCTGATCGTGGACGACGACCCGCTGGTGCGCTCCGGCCTGCGCATGATGCTGTCCGGGGCACGGGACGTCGAGGTGGTCGCCGAGGCCGCGGACGGTACGGAGGTCCTGCCGCTGGTCGAGGCGCACCGGCCCGACCTCGTCCTGATGGACATCCGCATGCCGCGGATGGACGGCCTGAGCGCCACCGCCGAACTGCGGCGCAGGCCCCGGCCGCCCGAGGTGCTGATCCTGACCACGTTCACCACGGACGGCTACGTCCTGGAGGCGTTGCGCGCCGGGGCGGCGGGCTACGTCCTCAAGCACACGCCCCCCGCCCAGATCGTCGCCGCGGTGCGGAACGTCGTGGCGGGCGAACCGGTCCTGTCACCGGCCGCCGTCAAACAGCTCATCGGCGCCGTCACCGCCGCCGGTGACGAGGGCACCGCCGCGCGCCCCGACGACCGGGGCGAGGCGGAGCGGCTGCTCGGTCTCCTGGGGGAGCGGGAGCGGGAGGTGGCGCTCGCCGTGGCACAGGGCAGGACCAACGCCGAGATCTCGGCGTCGCTGTACATGAGCGTCCCCACGGTGAAGGCACATGTGTCCCACATCCTCACCAAGCTCGATCTGAACAACCGGGTCCAGATCGCCCTGGTGGTGTACCGGGCCGGTCTCGCCTGACGGCAGGTCAGTCCGCTTGGCGCAGCCCGGCGACGAGGAGCGCGACCAGGCGGCGCGCGTCGTAGCGGGGATCGCTGTCCGCGCCGATGCAGAGGTTGCCGACGCCGCGCATGAGCGCGTACGCCTCCAGGTCGGAGCGGATCTCGCCGGACGCGGCGGCGGCGTCGAGCAGCCCGGCGCACACGGGCACGAGGCGGTCGAGGAAGGAGGCGTGCAGCGTCTCGAAGCCGGCGCTGTCGGACTGCAGCACCGCGGCGAGTCCGTGCTTGGTCACCAGGAAGTCGACGAACAGGTCGATCCACCGCGCCAGTGCGGCGTGCGGGGTGGCGCTGCTCGCCAGCAGGGCGGGTCCGGCCTCGGCGCAGGCGTCGACCTGGTGCCGGTAGACGGCGGTGATCAGATCCGCCCGGGTCGGGAAGTGGCGGTAGATCGTGCCGGTCCCGACGCCGGCCCTGGCGGCGATGTCGCGCACCGGTGCCTCCACGCCCGAGGCGACGAAGGCGGCGGCCGCCGCCTGGAGCAGCGTCTCCTCGTTGCGCCGGGCGTCGGCCCGCTTGGACCGCGGCGCCCGCCCCGTGCCCTTGTCGCCGTCCTCCATCACCGCGCCACTCCTTCCACGACCGGCCTTGCCAACCGGAACGTCGTTCCGTATCGTTAGCGGAACAAGGTTCCGTTTGCTCATCATGCCAGGGCGCACGCCCCGGGACCAAGCCGTGCGCGCTTCCGCCGCACGCAGCCACCACACCCCACCCGCAAGGGAGAACACGGTCATGCAGTACCGCACCCTCGGCCGCACCGGCGTGCAGGTCAGTTCCCTCGCGCTCGGCGCGATGAACTTCGGCAGCATCGGGCGCACCACCCAGGACGAGGCCACCGCCCTCGTCGACGCCGCCCTCGAGGCCGGGATCAACGTCATCGACACCGCCGACATGTACGGCGCCGGAGAGTCGGAGGAGATGGTCGGCAAGGCCCTCGCCGGCCGCCGCGACAACATCGTGCTGGCCACGAAGGCCGGCATGCCGATGGGCGACGAGCGCAACCAGCGCGGCAGTTCACGCCGCTGGCTGGTCAGGGCCCTGGAGGACAGCCTGCGCCGGCTCGGTGTCGACCACGTCGACCTCTACCAGGTCCACCGGTGGGACCCGGCCACCGGCGACGAGGAGACCCTGTCGGCCCTGACCGACCTGCAACGCGCGGGCAAGATCCGCCACTTCGGCTCCTCGACCTTCCCCGCGTACCGCATCGTGCAAGCCCAGTGGGCCGCCCGCGAGCACCACCTGAGCCGGTACGTCACCGAACAGCCCGGCTACTCGATCCTGCAGCGCGCCGTGGAGACCCATGTGCTGCCCGTCACCGAGGAGTACGGCCTGGGCGTGCTGGCCTGGAGCCCGCTGGCCTCGGGCTGGCTGTCCGGCGCGGTCCGCGAGGGCCGGCCGGTCACCACCAGCCGCTCCACGTTCCTGCCGGAACGCTTCGACACCGCCCTGCCCGCCAACCGGGCCAGGCTCGACGCCGTCGAGAAGCTGGCCGCACTCGCGGCCGAGGCCGGCCTGACCATGGTCCAGCTCGCCCTCGGCTTCGTGACGGCGCACCCCGCCGTGACCGCCGCGATCATCGGCCCCCGCACACCGGACCACCTGCGGGCGCACCTCGCCGCCGCGGACACCGTGCTCTCCGCCGACGTGCTGGACGCGATCGACGCGATCGTCGCCCCCGGTCTCGACCTCGCCCCGCACGAGAAGTTCGACACCCCGCCCGCACTGCTCGACCCGTCCCTGCGCCGCCGCAGCCGTCCGTGACGCCCACGGGCCCGGACCGGACGTACGGCGCGGACCGGACGACCGGTCCGGGCCGGACGTACGGCGGGACGACGCTCAGCCCTGGGTGACGCCCGGCCAGTCGGCGTAGCGGATGCGGGAGATCTCCAGGACCTCGCCGGTCGTGCCCCATTCGTCCTTGCCGAGGCGGGCCAGCGGACGGAGCTTGCGCACGTCGGGGTGGCCCTCGAACATCACGGCCTCGGAGACGGCGGCGTGGACGACGCGGCCGAAGACCACGGTCGAGTCGCCGAGGGTGACCGTGCTGTGCAGTTCGCACTCCAGGGCGACGGGCGAGGCCGCGACGCGCGGCGGCTTGACCGCGCGGCTGGGCTCACGGGCGATGCCGACCGCGTCGAACTCGCTGACGCCGCGGGGGAAGTCGGTGCCGGTGGCGTTGATCTGCTCGAAGAGGTGCTCGGGCGCGAGGTTGACCACGAACTGCCGGGTCTCCTCGATGTTGCGCAGCGAGTCCTTCCGCCCCACCGAGGTGAACTGCACGACCGGCGGGCTGACGCAGGCGACGGTGAAGAAGGAGTGCGGGGCGAGGTTGGCCGTCCCCGCCTCGCTGAGCGTCGAGACCCAGGCGATGGGGCGCGGGACGACCACCGAGGTCAGGAGCTTGTAGAACGGGGTCCGGCCCATGGCCTCGGGATCGAAGTCGATACGCATGGCCGCCAGTATCCCCCTCGGCGGGTGCGGAACGTAACCGGCGCCTCCACCCCGGCCCGACGCGAGGCCGCCACGAAGGTGCCTGGTACCGGACGGCACGAGTCCCCGTCGCACGAACGGTACGAAATACCCATTCCGTCGCAGGCGCGCAGCGGCCGCATCACCCTGAACCTCGACGTCGAGCCGGCCGCGCACCTCCCCCGACGACCGGACGATGCGGCCCACCCTACCGGGCCAGAAGGCCGTGGGGGGGGGGCGGGCCCCCCCCCCCCCCCGCCCGGGGGCCCCCCCCCGGGGGGGGGCGGGGGTCTGGTGCACTCGGTCGCCCCCCCCCACGGGCTCCCGAAAACCACACCCGGCCATTCGGAGACCCCCCCGGAGCC
>NZ_JBIATA010000013.1:98432-192112 GCF_042891295.1 Streptomyces sp. NPDC001902
GCGGCCCCCCCCCCCCCCCCCCCCCCCCCCCCCCCCCCCCCGCCCCCCCCCCCCCCCCCCCCGCCCCGGCGGGGGGGGGGGGGCCCCCCCCCCCCCCCCCCCCACGGCCGGATGGCCGACGACAGGTCACGTTCGGTGCTCTGGTCCTCTCGTGCGCGCCCGCCGACGGGCTCCGGAACACCTCACCGGGCCTGTCGTCGACCCACCGTGAGCGGCGCCTACGGCATCGTTGCAGCCGTGAAGGAGCCGGAGTCGAACTGGTTGATCGCTGACTGCGTGACGTCGTGGGACGTGGAGAAGATGCCCCCGTCCTGCTGCGCCGCCGCGGAGGCCAACGTCACGGGCTGACCGATCGGGACGTAGTTGGCGCCGTCGTAGGAGTACGAGGCGCTGAACGAGGTGCCCGACCGGGTGAGCTTCACCCAGATGGGGCGGTAGATGTCGACGGCGGCGCGGGCGTCGGTGTCCAGGTACCCGTCGCCGTTGGCGTCCCACTCGAACACGACGCCGTTGCGGGCGGTGACCGCGACGACGGCGTACCCGGCCGAACTCCCCGCCTTGGTCATGTCGTTGCGGACCATGACCCCGGACTTGGCCCAGGCGTTGGCGTCGTTGACCGACACGACCCGGGTGGACACGCTCGAGTCGGCGTTGATCGAGCCGGACCGGTAGACCGAGCCGAACTGGTCGTCGTGCTGACCGCCGGCGCCCCACACGTCGGCGCCGGCCGCCGCGATCCCGAATCCGCCGCCGCGCTGGCCGAAGTACGAGCTGACGGCCGAACCTCCGGACGTGCGCAGGCCCGGTGCGACCGGTGCATCGGCCGCGCACCCGCCGAAGCCGAACTGGTTCGCGTTGAGGGACGTCCGGTACTGCGGTGCGACACCCGCCTGGCAGATCACGTCCCGCGCGCCCGCAGGCCAGTTGGCTCCGGTGACCTTCACGTTGTTGATCAGCTGGTTGTTGTGCGCCCCGGCGTTCGGCGTCGAGGCACCACCCGAGTTGTACCAGTTGTTCTGGATGACGTTGTCACTGGTGTTGTTGCGGAGGCTGTACGCGTTGGTGAAGAGGAAGGAACCGCCCTGGACCACGTTGTTCTCGTAGGTCATCGAGCGCGAGCCCTCGTCGAGGTAGAGGCCGACTCCCGAGATGTTGAACAGGTAGTTCCTGGCGACCACGCTTCCCGGGCTGGCGGAGAGGTTGTAGACCGATCCGCCGTCGGCGAAGCGCGCCTTGGTGTTGTGCACGAGGTTGCCCTCGACGCGGTTGTCCTTGAGCGTCGTCGGCGTCGTGTACTGCGCGTTCCACTTGTAGTAGCCGCGGTCGACGTAGTCGTTCGAGCCCCCGGCGTCGTTGATGCCCCAGCCGTAGCCGGTGTCGATGCCGTCGTAGGGGACGTTGGAGACCTCGTTGTGCAGGATGCGGGCGCCCGTGACGTAGGTGCTGAGGATGCCGCTGTTGTCCTTGTAGTCGACCGCCACACGATTGATCGTGTTGTCGGATATCAGGATGTCGTGGTTGGTCATCCTCGGGTCGCTCGGGTGGTGCGCGTCGGGCAGCACGCCGCCGACCGCGACGCCGTGGCCGCTGTTCTCCGTGAACCGGTTGCCGACCACCTCGACGTCGCCGGCGCCCAGCCCGACACCGGTCACCGTGGCGTTGGCGTCGTTCCCGATGCCCAGCGCCGACTGGCCGAGGTTGGTGAACGTGTTGCCGGTGAACGAGATGCGGCTGGCGGCGGAGACCTGCACGGCGGCGGGCTCCTGGTACCAGCTGGTGCGCGCCCGCTCGAACATCTCACAGCCGCGCGAGCAGCTGGTGAAGGCGTCGGCGGGGCGGTAGTCGTAGGCGCCCTTGATGAAGAGGCCGTTCTGCTGGTCCGCGTACCCGTCGGTCGAGGGGCCGAGCCAGGAGGTTCCGGAGAACTGGATGCCCTTGAAGGCAAGTCCGGTCACCGGCTTGTCGTACGTCCCGCCGATGCTGATCAGCGACTCCATGCGGGGCAGCTCGATGTCGAGCCGGTTGGGGTCGACCCCGTCCGCCGGCTTGTAGTAGAGCTTCCCGGCCCTCGGATCGATGTACCACTGGCCGACCTGGGTGAGGAAGCTCAGCGAGTTGTCGAGGTACCAGCTCGGACCGGCCAGGAACGAGTTCTGGACGGTGTCCCAACCCCAGGTGTTGTTGTCCCACGCCGGCTGGGCCATCGTGATCTCGGTGGCACTGATGCTCTTGACCGGCGAGTAGCGGTTCGTGAAGTCGCCGAGGGACTCGAACTCGATGCGCCCCTGGTCGGGGAGCGTGGCGAGGTAGCTCAGGGCCGGGTTCTTGATGGTGAGACCGGTCGCGGTGGGAGTGACGTCCGCGTTGGCCAGACGGATGGCGGCGCGAGGGGCGATCACGCCGTTCACGTAGAGCTGGCGGGTGTCCAGGCCGCTGGGGGTGTCCGCCTCCCAGATGCCCGACCCTGCCCCGGACTTGGACCAGCCGGTGACCTTCGAGGCGCCTGTGATGACGGGGTGGGCGCCCGGGGCGGCGGCCCATTCGACGGTGTGGTCGCCGCCGTCGTCGCCGGGTCCGAACCGGAGGGGCTCGGAAAGCCGGTAGGTGCCGTCGGCAAGCTGGACGGTCACGTCACCGTGCTTGGTGGCCGGGCCGACAACATGCTGCGCCCGCTCCAGCGAGCACGGCTGCGACCGGCTGCAGTGTCCGGCGTCCTTGCCGTCCGGCGCTGCGAAGTACTCCGTCCGGGGCGCGGCTTGCGCTTGGAGGGGAATGAGCGCTGATGCGATGAGGGCGCTGGCGCCGAGCGCCGCGAGGGCGCCTGCCCTGCGCCTCCATCGTCTGCTCACCGAGCGTGTCGAGTCTGACGTCGATGTCATGTTCGATCGCTTCCTGTGATAGGGGCGTTGATGCCCGACACAGAGTTAGCATACGTATGATGTTTGCAACAAGATTCATGTGACGTATGACTTGGAATCCCGGAGGACTAGCGTGTCCGCATCGGGTCCGGGACGAGCCCTGTGACGTGCAACTCCTCCCACAGCGCCTCCGGGATCACCGCCCGGTACCGCGCGACATTGCTTCGCACGTGTTCCTGAGTGCGCATCCCGGTCACCACCGAGACGACCGCGGGATGGCGCAACGGGTATTGGACGGCGGCCGCGGGAAGCTCCACGCCGTGCCGCTCGCAGACGGCGGCGATGCGGGCGGCGCGTTCGACGACGGCCCGCGGCGCCGCCCCGTAGTCGTAGGGCGCCGAGCCGTCCACGGCCTTGGTGCTCAGCAGTCCGGAGTTGTAGACCGCCGCCGCGACGACGGCGACACCGCGGGCGACGGCGACGGGCAACAGGTCGTCCAGCGCCGATTGGTCGAGAAGGGTGAACCGCCCGGCGACCATCACCACATCGACGTCGGTCCGCCTCACGAACTCGGCCGGCATCGCCGCCTGGTTCATGCCGGCGCCGATGGCGCCGACGACGCCCTGGTCCCGGAGCTCGGTCAGAGCAGCGATCCCGCTCGACGACGCCGGCCCCCAGTGGTCGTCCGGATCGTGCAGGTAGGCGATGTCGAGCCGGTCCGTCCCGAGCCGCGCCAGTGACTCCTCCACGGAACGAAGGATCCCGTCGCGGCTGAAGTCCCAGACCCGCTTCTTCGTCGCCGGCACGACGAACCCGTCGTCGTCGAGCAGGTGACTCGTGTCGGGGCTGTCCACGAGCAGGCGCCCGACCTTCGAGGAGATGACCACACCCGGCCGGGCGGCCGCGTGCAGGGCCTCCCCCAGGCGGCGTTCGGAGAGCCCGAGGCCGTAGTGCGGCGCGGTGTCGAAGTAGCGGATCCCTTCCTCGGCCGCGGCTGCGACGGCGCGTTGCGACTCGTCGTCGGTCGTCTCGGTGAAGAGGTTGCCGAACTGGGCCGCGCCCAGGCCCAACTCCGTGAGGTGGTGCCCGGTTCGCAGTCCTCGGGTCGGCAGCGTCCGTTCCGCGGATGCGCGGTCGCGCGTCGGTGGCTTGCTGGTCACAGGGTCGAATGTCACAGCGACAGCATACGTATGATGTTTCCTGTTAGGCTGCGCGGGCTGTGGGCCGGTGCGGCCCGCGACAGAGCGAGGAGGAGCCGATCGGCATGTTGACGGCACGTTACACAGGCGCGCGCACGATGACGGTCGAGGAGCGGGAACCTGCTGAGCCGCGTGCGGGGGAGGTCCGGGTCGCCGTGGCCTACGTCGGGATCTGCGGCACGGACCTCCACGTGTTCCACGGGGACATGGACGGTCGGGTCGGCGAGTCGGCGACGATCGGACACGAGATGTCGGGCACGGTCGTCGCCCTCGGCCCCGGCGTGGAGGGCTGGTCGGTGGGTGATGCGGTGACGGTCATGCCGCTGGCCTGGGACGGCACTTGTCCGGCCTGCCGTGCGGGGAACGAGCACATATGCCAGAACCTGGACTTCATCGGCATCGACAGCCCCGGAGCCCTCCAGGAGTACTGGAACGTACCGGCGTCGACACTCGTGCGGCTGCCCGCGGGGATCTCGCTGCGGGACGCCGCGCTCGTCGAGCCCGTGGCGGTGGCGGTACACGACGTACGGCGTTCCGAACTCGGCCCGGGCGACAAGGCGTTCGTTGTCGGTGCGGGCCCGATCGGCGTTCTGATCGCGATCGTCGCTGCCGCGTTCGGTGCCGAGGTCGTGATCGCCGAGATCGACCCGACCCGGCGGGCAGCCGCCGAGGAGATGGGGCTGACGACGCTGGACCCCTCGTCGGTCGACCAGGTCGCCTGGGTGGAGGAGTGGACGGACGGCGCCGGAGCGGACGTCGTGTTCGAAGTCTCCGGCTCGGCCGCGGCCGTGCTCGGCGCCACCGGCCTGGCGAAGGTCCGTGGCACGCTCGTGGTGGTGGCCATCCACTCGCAACCGCGGCCCGTCGACCTGCACCGTGTGTTCTGGCGGGAGCTGAGGTTGCTCGGTGCGCGGGTCTACCAGCGCCACGACTTCGAGCGCGCCATCGAGCTCCTGGCCGAGGGCGCCATCCCGGCCGAGAAGCTCATCACGGGCATCGTGCCCCTGAGGGAGGTCGAAGCGGCCTTCGGTGTCCTCGAGGCCGGGCAGGCGATGAAGCTGCTCGTCGAGGTGAGCGCGTCATGAACCCGTTCGACCTGACCGGGCGCCTCGCTGTCGTGACGGGGGCCAAGCGTGGCATCGGGTACGCCGTCGCCGAGGCCCTGGCGGCTGCCGGTGCCGACATCGTCGGAGTCTCCGCCACCCTCGATCCGGCGTCATCGGCGATCGGCGACCGCGTGCGCCGGCTCGGCCGTGAGTTCTCGGGACACCGCGTCGACTTCACGGACCGGCGGCAGGTGACCCGGTTCGCGGAGGAACTCGCCGCAGGCGAGCGCCCGGTGGACATCCTGGTCAACAACGCCGGCACCATCCGCCGCGCGCCCGCCGCCGAGCACCCCCTGGAATGGTTCGACGAGGTGCTCGAAGTCGATCTCACCAGCACGTTCGTGCTCAGCCAGGTTCTCGGGCGGCGGATGCTGGAGGCGCGGCACGGACGCATCGTCTTCACCGCCTCGCTGCTCTCGTTCCAGGGCGGGATCAACGTGCCGGGCTACGCGGCGGCCAAGTCCGGCGTGGCGGGCCTGATCCGGGCGCTCTCCAACGAGTGGGCCGGACGCGGTGTGACCGTCAACGGCATCGCCCCGGGCTACATCGCGACCGACAACACCCAGGCGCTTCAGGACGACCCCGACCGGTCCCGCGCGATCCTGGAGCGAATACCGGCGGGGCGGTGGGGAACGGCGGAGGACATCGCAGGCGCTGCCGTGTTCCTGGCGTCGGACGCCGCGCGCTATGTCTCCGGAACGGTCCTGCCGGTCGACGGTGGCTGGCTCGGCCGATGAGGCTTTCGCACGCCCGTCGGTGGTGACAACGCTCCCGCGAGAAGCGGTGCGGGCAGCAACGTTGCCACAGGGCCGGCCGGCTCGGCATCGAGGCGCTCTGCAGGCGCCGGCGGCCGCCTGACCGTCGATCAGGACCTGGGCGGCGGCGCGGTCGCCGGTGGCCGCGGCGGTGACCGCCACCCCCTGCGGCGGACCGAGGTCGCGCCGGCGGGGGAAGAACGCACTGACCCGGTCCCACGGCCGGAGGTCGCGGGGCCCGCCCGCACTTGATGGCGTTGTCGACGAGGCGGCCGATCGCGTCCGGTATCGCCCGGTGGCCGTACGCCTCCGGCTGCCCACCCCGGCCGTGCAACCAGTCGGGGTGGGCAGCAGCGGCCGGACCACGGCCCACTTCTCTCCGTCATGTCCGAGGGACTCCTCCGAACACGGTCCGGGTGATCGGCCGCGCCCCGAATCGGTGAGCGACGCAATCACACGTCGGTGCCGCCGAGTTGCCGAACGGGACAACCGTCGACGCTCACCCCTCAAGACGATGCACCTCAAGCTCGTGACAAACATCATACGTATGCCCTACAGTCCAGGCGCGGAGTCGTCAACGAAGTCGACAAGACAAGGACATCCCATGGTCGGAATCCACTCTGTGGTGCGTTCGCGCCGTAAGGCGTCGACCGTCGCCGTGTTGTGCGCCGCAACGGCGCTCCTGACCCTCGCTGGTTGCGGCGGTGAAGGCAGCTCGGCGAACGGGGCGTACGGGTTTCCCGAAGCCAAGCAGGAGGCCTCCTCGACGATCACCGTCTGGGTGGACGCGGACCGACAGGCTGCCGCGAAGGCGTTCCAGACGGCGAACCCGGACACCAAGATCAAGGTCGTCACCTATGACGGGGCGGCCAACGGGTCCAACTCCTTCCGGACGAAGATGCAGCTCTTCGACCGCGCCGGCAGCGGCTGGCCCGACGTCGTCTTCTCCAGCCAGAACAACGACGCGGCATGGGCCAGCCAGAAGAGCAACGGCAAGCAGGCCTTCGCGGCCGTGCTGGACAAGGGCCTGGTCCCGAAGGACACGCTCGGCAACTTCACCGAAGGCTCGCTCAACCCCTGCACGGTGGAAGGCCGCGTGTACTGCCTGCGCAACGACCTCGCCCAGGCGGTGCTCTGGTACAACAAGTCCCTGCTCGACAAGTTCGGCTACGCCGTCCCCACCACGTGGGAGGAGTACCAGGCGCTCGGCGAGAAGGTCGCCAAGGAGCACCCCGGCTACATCGTCGGGACGGCCGGCGACGCCTGGACGCCCGAGGTGTTCATGTGGGGGAGCAAGTGCCAGGCCAATGACGTGCCCGGCCCCAAGTCCCTCACGGTGAAGACCGACTCGACCGAGTGCAAGCGGGCCGCCTCGCTGCTCGACACCCTCCGCGACAACGGGACCGTGCCGGTGGTCAGCGTGTTCACCCCCGAGTTCCTGAAGAAGTACTCGGGCAAGGTGCTGATGATGCCGGGTCCGGCCTGGTACGCCGGCGCGATATTCAACAACCCCCAGTCGCTCAACGTGCCGGCCGGGCAGCTCGGCGTCGCCGCGCCGCTGCCGTGGAAGGGCGAGAGCGGGGCGGTGACGGGCAACGTGGGTGGCGGAACCTGGTTCGTCTCCAGCCATTCGAAGAACCTCAAGGCCGCCGAGAAGTTCGTGCAGTTCGTCACCACCGCCGACGAGTACCAGGTCGATGTCGCACCGGGTTACCCGGCCTACGCGCCGGCCGCACAGAAGTGGGTCGCCAAGCAGGAGGCGAGCAAGTACTACGCCACTCCGCTGCAGCCGGTGGTGACCGCGGCGTCGCAGGTCTGGGACGGCTGGGGCTACCCCATGTTCAGCCAGGAGGCGATCTGGGCGAAGACGATCACCCCGGGGGTCACGGGCGGAAAGTCGATCGTGGACCTGCTGCCGGACTGGCAGACGGCCATCGAGAACCAGGCCAAGGTCAACGGATACAAGGTGAACTGACATGACCCTGGCTCCTCCGAGTGGCCGGCCGGCCGTCGACGCCTCGGGGCGTCGGCGGCCGGGCCGGGGCGGCGGCCGGGCGGCCGGCCGCGCCTTCGCTCGCAGTCCGATCGGTTATCTCTTCGTCTCGCCCTACGCGTTGCTCACCGTCGTCTTCGGGATCGTGCCGTCGCTCTACGCGCTGTTCCTGGCCTTCACGAACGCCGACGGCGGATTCGCGGGCTTCGACAACTTCACCACGGTCGTCGGCGACTTCCGGTTCTGGCCGGCCGTGTTCCACGTGACCACCTACCTCGTCATCTGGCTCCTCGGGCTGGTCGTGTTCGTCGTCGGCCTGGCGCTGGTGGTCCACGCCATCGGCGTGCGGTGGGTGAGCACGACCCTGCGCTTCGTCTACTACCTGCCCGGCGCGCTCGCGGGCGCGTCCAGCGTCCTGTTGTGGCTCTTCGTCCTCGATCCGACCGCCAGCCCCGTCAGCGGTCTGCTCAAGGCGATGGGGTTCGAGAGCTTCGTGCAGGTGATCCAGCCCGGCCACCTTCCGGCGATCTTCGCGATCATCGCGTTCTGGACCGGAGCCGGCGGATGGATCCTCATCATGTACGGCGCCCTCAACAACATCAGCACCGAAGTGATCGAGGCCGCCCGCATCGACGGTGCGAACGCCGTCCAGATCGCGCTGCGGATCCAGCTTCCGATGCTGCGCAAATGGGTCGCCTACATGGGCGTCATGTCGCTCGCGGCCGGCACCCAGCTGTTCGTCGAGCCGCAGTTGCTCAGCCAGGCCAGCAACGCGGTGGTGCCCAACGACTACTCGCTCAACCAGCTGGCCTACCAGTACGCCTTCCAGCAGAACGACTTCAACGGCGCGGCCGCGATCTCGCTGATCCTGCTGGTCGTCGCACTCCTGCTGTCCTGGGTGTTCGTGACCCGCGGCGGCCTGTTCGAGAAGGAATGACCATGGCAGCACTCTCCGCCGGACGCCGCCGGCCGAGCCTCAGCGGGTGGAGCGGGCGGTCCATCGCAGGCGTCCTGCTCGTCGTCTTCGTCCTGTTCTTCGCCGTCCCGATCGTCTGGCTGCTTCTCGCGGTGACGAAGTCCTCGAAGAGGCTCGTCGTCGCGGACCCGTTCTCGATCGGGTCGTGGTCGGACCTTGTCGCCAACTGGCACCAGTTGTTCGACTTCCAGGACGGTGCGGTGACGACCTGGATCGGGAACTCCGCGCTGTACGCGATCGGCGCTCTGGTGATCACGCTCCTCGTGAGCATCCCCGCCGGCTACGCGCTCGCGCTCACGGAGTTCAGGTTCCGGCAGGCGCTGCTGGTGCTGACGCTCGTCGTCATGCTGATCCCCAACACCGCACTGGTGCTGCCGATCTTCCTCGAACTGAACAGCGTCGGCCTGATCGGGAGCCCGCTGTCGGTGATCCTGCCGATGTCGTTCTTCCCGTTCGGCGTCTATCTCACCTACATCTACTTCTCGACCAGCATCCCTCGTGACATCCTCGCCGCCGCGCGCATCGACGGCTGCACCGGGTTCCAGGTCTTCACCCGGGTCGCCCTTCCGCTGGCCGCCCCGATCGTCGCCCTGGTGGCGTTCTTCAGCTTCGTACAGAACTGGAACAACTTCTTCCTCCCGTTCGTGATGCTGCCCTCGAGCGACGGCTACCCGATCCAGGTCGGGCTCACCTCGCTCCTGGCGTCGACCCCGGCTTTCAATCCCAGCTCCGCGGGATCCGACTCCGTCCAGCTGCCCACCTTGGCGCTGGGGACGATCGTGTCGATCCTGCCCGTCCTGGTCGTCTTCCTGTTCTCCCAGCGATTCCTCGTCGCAGGCATGACAGCTGGAGGAACCAAGGAATGACCACTCGCACCTGCAAGGAGAACCACCGCCGATGAAGATCACCGGGTACCGCAGTCTGAGCACCGTTCACGACTGGGGCAGAATCACCGGGGACGTCAACGGTGTCCAGCCCGGCCACGCCACGCCGGTCCCCGTCCTCATCATCGAGACCGACAGCGGAATCGAGGGAGTGGGCCTCGGGGCCCACGCCGACATCGCCCGTGTCTTCCCCGCGATCGAGGGCGACGACCCGCGCTCGGTCGTGGCGCTCTACGACCGCATGCTCGACTGGGTGTTCAAGGCCGGTCACTCAGGATCCACCTTCGGCACCATCGGGGCGGTCGACATGGCCCTCTGGGACATCAAGGCCAAGGCCGCCGACGAGCCGCTCTGGCGGACCCTCGGCGCCCGCGAGCGCTTTGTCCCGGGCTATGCGTCCGGTCTCGAGTACGGCCTGACCGACGAGGAACTCGTCCTCCTCTACGGCCGGTTCGCGGACCGCGGGTTCAAGGCCGGCAAGCTCAAGGGCGGCCGCGACCTCGACCGCGACCTGCCCCGGCTGGAGATCATGCGCGATGTCCTCAGCCGCAACTCCCGCCGGCCGGGGCTCATGTTCGACGCCAACGAGTCGTGGAACCACGCCCAGGCGGCCCGGTACGTCGCGGCCATCGAGGAGCGCATGGACCTCACCTGGGTGGAGGAACCGCTCCGCCGCTGGGATGCGGCCGGCATGGCCACGCTGCGTGGGAAGGTGCGCGCGGCGATCGCGACCGGCGAGAACCTCACCGGACTGGAGCAGTACCGTCCCCTGCTGGACGCCAACGCGGTCGACATCGTGCAGGTCGGCAACGTGTGGGGGATCACCCACTTCCTGCGCGTCGCGACGCTCGCGCACGCCCACGACCTGCCGGTGAGCCCCGTCGCGTACAACGCGAACCCGGTGGCGCACGCCGCCGCCGCCGTACCGAACCTGCTGACCTTCGAAGTCCAGGACCTTCACTTCCCCGTCGGTCTCGACGTCGACCAGCAGTTCGACGACGGAGGCATCGTCCTGGGCGATCGCCCGGGCATCGGGATCGTGGTGGACGAGTCCCGGATGTCACCGGCCGGCGCCGCGGCGCTCCTGCCCGCGGCGACCGGACCGCACATCCGGCCCGAACGCGCCGCCCTGCGGATGGTGGCCGAGCCGGACGTGATGGACGACCCGTTGTACAGCGGAGGCCGAACCCCGTGACCCGTCGACCCGAGCGCAGGGCCCTCGTCGTGGGTGTGCGGCCCGAGAAGCGCGAGGAGTACCTCGCGCTGCACCGTGCCGTGTGGCCGGGCGTCGAGCGAAAGCTCACCGAGTGCAACGTGCGCAACTACAGCATCTTCATCTTCGGCGACATCCTGTTCGCCTACTACGAGTACGTCGGCGAGGACCACGAGGCGGACATGCGTCGGATCGCCGACGACCCGGTGTCGCAGGAATGGTGGACGCACACCGACCCGTGCCAGGTGAGAATCGCCGAGGAGCGTGATCCCGGGGCGCTGTGGCAGCCCGTCGAGGAAGTGTGGCACCTCGCATGACGGCCGGCATCGACGCCCATGTGCACCTGTGGGACCGGGCCGTGGACCCGCAGGACTGGATCGACGCGGAGACCATGGCGCCGATCGCCCGCGACTTCGGCGCCTGGGATCTGAGCGGGATGCTGGCCTCGACCGGACTCGACGGTGCCGTGGTCGTGCAGTCGAGCAACAGCCTCGAGGAGAGCATCCGGCTCGCCGGGCTGGACTCGTCCGCCGTCGCCGGCCTCGTCGCGTGGGTCGACCTCGCGGCGGAGGTCGGACCTCAGCTCGACAAGATCCGCAAGGACGCCGCTGTCCCCGTCGTCGGGGTGCGGCATCTGGCCCACATCGACCCGGACCCGGAGTGGATGCTGCGCGAGGAGGTCGGCGCGGGCCTCGCGGTACTCGAGCGTGAGGGCCTGTGCTTCGACCTCGTCGTGCGTGAGTGGCAGCTCCCTCAGGCGACGCGCCTGGCCGCGCGCCACGGCGGACTCCGCTTCGTGCTCGACCACCTGGGCGGTCCGCCCGGGCCCGGGCAGGACAGGAGCACGTGGGCGTCGCGGCTGCGGGAGCTCGCGCGGCAACCGAACGTCGTCGCGAAGGTCTCGGGACTCACGTCGGGACTCGCCCCCGGATCATGGCGTGCGGCCGATCTCGCCGACCCGGTGGCGATCGCCCTGGGATCCTTCGGCCCCGAGCGTCTGCTCTACGGCTCCGACTGGCCGCTGGCTGAGCTCGGCGGCGGTGCGGCGCCCTGGAAGTCCGCTCTGGAAGCCCTGCTCGACGGGCTTTCCGCCGCGGAACGCGCGGGTGTGTTCGGCGGCAACGCTGCCGACGTCTACTCGCTCTTCTGATCGAGCGCCCGGCCGCGCGCCCGTGGCGCGTGGTCGGGCAGCCGACGACGCTCCCACGAGGTGTGGATGTGGTCGTGCATCGCCTTCTGGGCCGCGGCGACGTCCTTCCTTGAGATGGCATCGACGATCGCCGCGTGTTCCTTCAGGGTCAGTGCGACCGCGTCAGGGGGGTCGATGCCCTGGTAGCGGCTGGACTCCGTGGCGCGCTTGTACAGATGCTTGGCGATGTTCTCCGCCAGCCGGTTGCCGGAGATCTCCATGAGCGCGTAGTGGAACACCACGTCCGCCTGCCGGAAGGAGTCCGTCTCGGATTCGCTCTCGCGCATCGTGGTCAACGCGTTCTCCAGCCTCCTCAACCCATCTGCGCTGCGGGAAGTGGCAACCGCTCCCGCCATCGCCGACTCGAGGCTCGCCCGCACGATCGTCAGCTCGTCGAGGACACCGAGCGTCGCGTCGTTGTCGATCAACGCGGACAGCACCACCGGATCGAGCATGTTCCAGTACCCCGGCGCCCGCACCTGGGTGCCACGCCCCTGGGAAACGATCACCAGGCCCTTCTCCTCGAGCCGCTTCACCGACTCACGCAGCACCGTGCGACTCACGCCGAAGTGTTCGCTCAGCGGACCCTCCGGGGGCAGCAACGCGCCTTCCTTCAACTGGCCCGTCACGATGAGGTCGACGAGCTCGGCAACGACTGCAACACCCAAGCGGCCGGCGGGCAGGCGTGGCGGGAACAGACGGTTCGAGGGCTGCGACTCGGATGGCATACGTATGACCTTATCGCTCCAGCATTCCGCGTCAGCAGAGGTTCATGGTTCACGACATGTCGTCGGCGTTACGTCCGGGTCGCAGAGGCGTTCCCGACGGACGAACAGGGCCCCGGCGTTGGCCCGGATCGTCTCGGCCTGGGGCGGGATCGAAGTCGAAACGCATGGCGCCCGGTACCCCGTCGCCGTCCGCGCCCGGTCACCAGGACACCTCGCGGATGGTCGCCTTGCTCTGCGGGGTCGTGGTGGCGACGATCTCGGAGCGGTGCCGGTCGCCGGAGAAGGTCACCGTCAGCTGCTGCGCCCCGTCACGCCGGGTGGAGACGGTGAACCCGCTGGCGGGCACGGCGGACACCAGGCACACGGCGTCCTCGCCGAAGCGCACCGAGGCCTGGCCGCCCTGGGACTGGAGGGTGTGGACCCCGGCGCCGCCGGTCCCGCAGTCGGCGGGCGTGGCGGACGGGCGGGCGGTGCGGGTGGGGGGCGCGGTGGTGGCCGGCCGCACCGGGGTCCGGGTGGGCCGGCGCACGGTGGGGCTGGGGGTGCGCTTCGCGGCGGGGGACACCGGCGCGGAGCGCGACGGCGAGGGCCGCGCGGGGGACGGGCTGCCGCCGGCGAGCGCGCTCTCGGGGATGTCCCGCGCGACGGGCGGCGTCGGGCGTGTCGAGCCCACCACGAAGCCCACGGTGAGCATGACCGCGGTCACGCTGACCGCGGTGCACGAGAGCCATATGACGACGTAGCGCAGGTACCGGGGCACGCCGCCATCTTTCCCGACCGGCTACTGTCCCTCCACATGGCATCCGTACTCCTGGTCGAGGACGACCCCGCGATACGCGCGCGGCTGGTCGAGGTGCTGACCGCGCACGGCCACATGGTGCACAGCTCGGCCTACGGCTTCGAGGCGTTGCGGCAGGCGGCGCAGCGCCCCCCGGACGCCGTGGTGCTCGACCTCGGGCTGCCGGACCTGGACGGGGTGGACGTGCTGCGGATGCTGCGCGGCATCTCGCGGGTCCCGGTCCTCGTCACGACCGCGCGCGACGACGACAGCGAGGTGATCAGGCTGCTGAACGCGGGCGCCGACGACTACCTGGTGAAGCCGTTCTCCGGGGGCCAGTTGGTGGCCCGTCTGACGGCGGTGCTGCGCCGTTCGGCGATGGCGCCGGCGCAGCCGCAGGGCCCGGCCCCGGAGGGCGCGGCCGGCGCGTTGCGAGTGGGCGGTCTGCTGATCGACGTACCGGCCCGGGTGGCGTACCACGACGGGCGGGAACTGCGGCTGACGCGCCGGGAGTTCGACCTGCTGGCCTACCTGGCGGAGCACGCGGACCGCGTGGTGCCGCGCAGCCGCATCCTGGCGGACGTGTGGCAGCAGGCGTACGTGGAGGACCAGACGATCGACGTCCACCTGTCGGCGCTGCGCCGCAAACTGGGCGAGCGGGCCTCGCAACCCCGCTACCTGCACACCGTGCGGGGCGTCGGCATCAAGCTGGTGACGCCGCGATGAGACGCGCCCTGGCCGGGGTGGCGCTGGCGGTGACGTCGATGGTGGCGCTGTCCTTCCTGATCCCGCTGGCGCTGCTGGTGCAGTCCGAGGCCCGTTCGCGGGCGACCACGGTCGCCGAGCAGCGGGCCGCGGCGCTGGCGCCGGTGCTCGCCCTCACCACGCGGCCCGCGGACGTCCAGCAGGCGGTGGCCGGGCTGGACTCGGGGGACCACCTGAGCGTGCGGCTGCCCGACGGGCAGGTCGTCGGGAAGGTGCACGCCTCCCAGGAGGCCCTGGACCGGGCGGCGGACGGACGGCGGACCGTGGCCACGGACACCTCCGCCGGCTGGGTCTACCTCCAGCCGGTGATCCTGGCCCGGGACCGGGTGGCGGTGGTGGAGGCCTTCGTCCCCCGCGCCGACCTGGACCGGGGGGTGAAGGCGTCCTGGGCGATGATGGCGTTGCTGGCGCTGGGCCTGGTGGCGGGGTCGGTGCTGGTCGCCGACCGGCTGGGCGCGCGCGTGGTGCGCGCGTCCCAGAGCCTGTCCCGCGCCTCGCGCTCGCTCGGCGCGGGGGAACTGGGCATCCGGGTGCAGCCCAAGGGGCCGCCGGAGCTGCAGGAGGCCGGGGTGGCCTTCAACACGATGGCCGACCGGGTCGTCGAACTGCTCGCCATGGAACGGGAACTGGTCGCCGACCTCTCGCACCGCCTGCGGACCCCGCTGACCCGGTTGCAGCTGGAGGCCGAGCGGATCGCCGCGCAGGTCCCCGGCTACCGGGGCGAGGACCTGGAGGCCGCGATCGCGCACCTGGAGAGCGAGCTGGACTCGATCATCGACGCGGCCCGCACGCCGCTGTCGGCCTCGCCCGAGCGCCCGGGCCGCGCGCAGGAGTGCGACGCGTCGGCCGTGGTGCGCGGCCGGGTCGAGTTCTGGTCCGTACTGGCGGCGCAGCAGGAGCGCGAGTGCCGGCTGGAGGCGACCGCGGAGGCGACCGCGGTCCCGCTCGGCGAGGACGACCTCGCGGCGGTCGTCGACGCGTTGATCGGCAACGTGTTCCGGCACACCCCGCAGGGCACCGCGCTGGCGGTGACGGTGGAGCGGACCGCCGCCCGGACGGTGCTGCTCACGGTGGACGACGCGGGGCCGGGGATCAGCGACCCGGACACCGCCCGGGCCCGCGGGGTGAGCGTCGGCGGCTCCACCGGCCTCGGCCTGGACATCGTGCAGCGGGCCGCGGCCGCCTGCGGCGGCGGCATGGAGATCACCAGGGGCCCGCTGGGCGGTACGAGGGTGCGGGTGACGCTCGGGCTCGCCGGCGGGCCGCCTGTGGGGGGAAGGAAAGCGGCCCGACGCGCGAGGCGTCACCCGCACCCGGCCTGAGGCCGACCGGCCGCCCCAGCTGACCGGCCGGTCGGCGGTTCAGCGGGGCGTGCCGAAGTCCTGGGTCCACCAGGGACCGTTGGACGACGTGTTCACGCCGACTCCGATCTGCTCGAAGGTGCAGTTGAGGATGTTCGCCCGGTGCCCCTCGCTGTGCATCCAGGCGTCCATCACGGCGGCGGCGGTCCGCTGGCCCACGGCTATGTTCTCGCCGAGGGCCGACCACTGGTACCCGGCCGCCTCGACGCGCCCGGCCATGGTGGACCCGTCGGGCCCGGTGTGGGAGAGCTCGCCCGAGCGGGCCATCACGTCCGTGTAGTCCTGGGCGGCCTCGGTGAGCCGGTCCTCCAGCGTCACCGGGCGGCATCCGGCGGAGGCGCGCTCCTCGTTGACCAGCCGGACGATCTCCTCGACCACCGAGTCGTCGGCGTCGGACCGCGAGGGCTGCGCCGCGACCGTCGTCGAGGCCGGTGACGGGGCCACCGTACGGGTCGGGGTGGCGGATGGCCGCGGGGTGCGGGTGGGCCGCGAGGCCGGCTTGCGCCGCTCCGGGGTGGCGGAGGCGCTGGGGCTCGCGGTCGTCGGACTCGGGCTCGCGGTCTCCGGGCGCGCGTCGGACGCGAGGGGGTCGTCGGCCTCCCGGTCGCCGGCCGCCAGCGAGGCCTCGTCCTTGCCGCCGTTGTTCCCGTACTGCGCACCGACCCCCACCAGGGCGCCCGCGGCGACCGTCGCCACCGCGGCGGCCAGCGGCCAGGACCGCGCCGAGGGGGCGCGGCGGGCGCGGTGTCGTTTCCTGTGGGAACTCATGCGCGGGGTACCTCCGGACGACGGGAACTCCACCGGGCACGTCCGAACGTGGTGTGCCGGGCACTGCGACCCTAGGCGCCCGTGGCGGAGAACTCGCCGGTCGGGGGCGGATCTTCAAGAACACATAAGGCTGCGCTCAGGTAAGGCACCGGTTCTCCCGGCCTTTTCCGTTCCGGGTGTGGGAACCGTCACACCGGGCCCGCGATGGGTGTCAGCACCCATATCGGCCCGGTTCGCCCGGATGAAAGGATGAGGACCCACGGGGGGCGAAACGGACGAGCAACCGGGCGGCGGCACGCCGTCCGTGAAGGGAACCGAGCTGTGCCTGCTCCGCGGATGAGCACGACACCATTGCCGGGCATCGGTGTCCGGTACGACCTCACCACGCGGGACCGGCGTCATCTGTCGGTGGTCGCCCACCGCGACGGATCGCGAACGGTGAACGTGTACCGGGCCGACGACCCGGACGCGTGCGCGCAGTCGCTGCGGCTGACCGGGCCCGAGGCGACGTCGCTGATCGACGCGCTGATGCCGACGCACCACAGCCCGAACCTGCTGCACACGACCGACCTCGGTCTGGTCGCCGAGCGCATCGAACTGCCCGTCACCTCGTACTGGAACGGCCGCCTGCTCGGCGAGACGCGGATGCGCACGGACACCGGCGCCTCCATCGTCGCCGTGCTGCGCAGGGCGGACGCGATGCCCTCCCCCGCACCGGACTTCCGCCTGGCCGGCGGCGACACGATGATCGTCATCGGCACCCGTGAGGGTGTCGAGGCCGCCGCCGCGATACTCGGGCGGGAGTGAGTCCTTGCACTCCGCGGTCTTCCTCATCGAATTCGGCGCCATCATCCTCGGTCTCGGCCTGCTGGGCAGGGTCGCCGGGCGGTTGCGCTTCTCCCCCATCCCCCTCTACCTGCTGGCCGGGCTCGCCTTCGGCGAGGGCGGGATCCTGCCGCTGGGCACCAGCGAGGAGTTCGTGGCGATCGGCGCCGAGATCGGCGTCATCCTGCTGCTGTTGATGCTCGGCCTGGAGTACACCGCGAGCGATCTGATCGGGAACCTGCGGACGCAGTACCCGTCGGGCCTGGTCGACATCGCGCTCAACGCCCTGCCCGGCGCGGTCGCGGCGCTGCTGCTCGGCTGGGGCCCGGTGGCCGCGGTGGTGCTGGCGGGCGTCACCTGGATCTCCTCCTCCGGGGTCATCGCGAAGGTGCTGGGCGACCTCGGGCGGCTCGGCAACCGCGAGACGCCGGTGATCCTGAGCATCCTGGTCCTGGAAGACCTGGCGATGGCGGTGTACCTGCCGATCCTTACCGCCCTGCTGGCCGGAGTCGGCTGGGCGGCGGGCAGCGTGACGCTGGCCGTGGCGCTGGGCGCCGCGGGCCTGGTGCTGCTGGTCGCGGTCCGCTTCGGGCGCGTGATCTCCCGGTTCGTCTCCAGCGACGACCCCGAGAAGCTGCTGCTCGTCGTGCTGGGCCTGACGCTGCTGGTGGCGGGCATCGCCCAGCAGTTGCAGGTGTCGGCGGCGGTGGGCGCGTTCCTGGTCGGCATCGCGCTGTCCGGGGAGGTCGCCGAGGGCGCCCACTCGCTGCTGAGCCCGCTGCGGGACCTGTTCGCGGCCGTGTTCTTCGTCTTCTTCGGTCTGCACACCGACCCGGCCAGCATCCCGCCGGTCCTGCTGCCGGCGCTGGCGCTCGCGGTCGTCACCGCGCTCACCAAGATCGCCACCGGTTACTGGGCGGCGCGCCGCGCCGGGGTCGCGGTGCGCGGCAGGTGGCGGGCGGGCGGCGCGCTCGTGGCGCGGGGCGAGTTCTCCATCGTCATCGCGGGGCTGGGGGTCACGGCCGGCATCGAGCCCGCGCTGGGCCCGCTGGCCACGGCGTACGTGCTGCTGCTGGTGGTCTTCGGCCCCCTGACGGCCCGCTACACCGAGCCGCTGGCCCGGGCACTGGCCGGGCGCCGCGCCCCGGCGGCCCTTACGAGCGGCTCCGAGCCGGAGCGCACCCCGTCCCCCGTCGCCGGGGACTGACCCCGCGCGCCCGTCGTCCGCTTCCCGCATGCTCGCTGTCCCCCGGTTCCCGCTTTCCCCTGAGAGGAGGCCCGTGGCCGTGTCGCTGTTCTGGCGGATCTTCCTGCTCAACGCCGTCGTACTGATGGTGGCGACGATGCTGCTGCTGGGGCCGGTCACGGTCTCCTCCCCCGTCCTGCCGGCCGAGGCGGCGGTGGTCGTGGCGGGCCTGGTCGCGATGCTGGTCGCCAACGCCGTGCTGCTCCGGGTCGGGCTGGCGCCGCTGCGCCGGCTGACCCGGGCCATGGCGGCGGCGGACCTGCTGCGTCCCGGGCGCCGGCCGTCCGCCGCCGGGCACGGCGAGATCGCCGAACTCATCACGACCTTCAACACCATGCTCGACCGGCTGGAGAGCGAACAGGCCGCCGGCAGCGCCCACGTGCTCTCCGGCCAGGAGGCCGAGCGGCAGCGCATCGCCCAGGAACTCCACGACGAGGTCGGGCAGACGCTCACCGCGGTGCTGCTCCAGCTCAAGCACGTCACCGAACTCGCGCCCGGCCCGCTGCGCGAGGAGTTGCACCAGGTCCGCGAGACCACCCGCGCCGGCCTGGAGGAGATCCGCCGCATCGCGCGCCGGCTGCGGCCCGGGGTCCTGGAGGAACTCGGCCTGCCCAGCGCCCTGCGGGCGCTGACCGCCGAGTTCACCTCCCCCGCACTGGCCGTGCGCCACCGCATCGACCCCCACCTGCCCGCCCTGGACGAGCAGACCGAGCTGGTCCTCTACCGGGTGGCCCAGGAGGGCCTGACCAACACCGCGCGCCACGCGGGCGCCGGCCGGGTAGACCTCCTGCTGCAACGCACCGCCACCGGTGCCCGCCTGACCGTCCGCGACGACGGCAAGGGCCTCGGCGCCGCCCCGGAGGGCGCCGGGATCCGGGGGATGCGCGAACGCGCCCTGCTCATCGGGGCGCGCCTCACGCTCCGTCCGGGACCCGACGGCGGCACCGAGGTGCGGCTCGACGTCCCCGCCCGCGAGGAGGACCGCTGACCGTGCCCGACGCGGCGAAGACCCGGATCCTGCTCGCCGACGACCACGCGCTGGTGCGCCGCGGCGTGCGGATGATCCTCGACGACGAACCGGACCTGACCGTCGTCGCGGAGGCCGGGGACGGCGCCGAGGCCATCGAGCAGGCCCGCGCCCACGAACTCGACCTGGCCGTCCTCGACATCGCCATGCCCCGCCTCACCGGGCTCCAGGCGGCCCGCGAACTGTCCCGGCTGCGGCCCGGACTGCGCATCCTCATGCTGACGATGCACGACAACGAGCAGTTCTTCTTCGAGGCGCTGCGTGCCGGGGCCAGCGGCTACGTCCCGAAGTCCGTCGCCGACCGGGACCTCGTGGAGGCCTGCCGCGCCGCCGTGCGCGACGAACCGTTCATCTACCCGGGCGCGGTCACGGCGCTGGTGCGCGACCTCCTGGAACGCGCCCGGCGGGGCGAGCCGCTGCCCGCGCGGGCCGTCACCGACCGGGAGGAGGAGATCCTGAAGCTGGTCGCCGAGGGCCACACCTCCAAGGAGATCGGGGACATCCTCTTCATCAGCGCCAAGACGGTCGAGCGCCACCGTGCCAACATTCTGCAGAAGCTGGGCCTGCGCGACCGCCTGGAGCTCACCCGGTACGCGATCCGGGCCGGGCTGATCGAACCCTGAGCGGAGGAACGAGGAACGGTGGGCGGTTGGGGCAGCGGCAACTTCGACGAGGACACGGCGGCGGACCATCTGTCCGTTCTCACCGGGCGGCTGGTCCGCGAGGTCGAGGACGCCGTCGCCGGCGCCCCCGGGGCGCTGGAGCCCGACGAGTACTGGGGCGTGGCCGTGCCCTGCAACGTGGAGCTGCTGCACCTGATCGCCACCCAGGGCTGGGCGGGCGCGGTGCTCCCCGCGGGCGCGACGGTCCGGCAGTGGAAGGCGGCCTTCCTCGCCGCCTGGGACGGGGCGATCGACGACGTGGCTCCCTCGCCGGAGCACCGCGCCGGGCGGCGCGCGGTCCTCGTCCGCACCTTCGACGCGTTGGCCGAACTCGCCGAACGCAGGACCTGACCACCGCACGCGCCGAGCGCCGCGTCCATGCGGGCGGGACGGGCGGGGCGGGGCGGCCACAACACCCGGCCCGCCCCGAAGACGACACGGCGTCATGCGAACCGACCGCGACCCGGCGCCGGGCAGGGAGGCCCACCACGACGCACGCGGCGAACCCGCCGCCCGGCGGCGACGTCGGCGTCAGGCGGCCTCTTCCGCGGGCGTCCCCGGTTCCCCCTGACGGGTCGGGCGTGCCGCCGGGCGGTGGGGCAGCGCCACAAGGGCCGCGCCGAAGGCGAACGCGAGGGCGGGCAGGGCGGGGAACCGGCCGGCTGGGGCCAGGCCGTGCACCGACCAGTAGGCGAGGGCGGCCGTGCTGCAGGCCAGTCCGGTCCACAGCAGGGCGGGGCGGTCGTAGCGGGCGTCGGCCGGCGGGGCGACGGCGCCGAACAGGCGGACGAGCGCACGCTCCAGCGGCCGCAGTGCGACCAGCACGCCCGCCAGGAACACCGCGAGCACCAGCATCCAGGGCACGCGCAGCGCCCACCAGGCGGCGCTGCCGAAGGCGGCGTCGGGGGCGAGACCGACCAGGTAGAACACGGCGGCGAGCAGCACGGGCAGCATGTGCCACAGGTACAGGGTCATGCTCGCGCCGCCCAGGAACCCGACGGCCCGTCCCATGCGTGCGCCCTCCAGCGCCCGCCGGACGGCCGACGCGGCCAGCAGGCACGCGCCGGCCTGGGCCACCACCCAGGCCAGCATCGCCGGGGACGGGGGGTCGGTGTTGCCGACCGTCTCCCCGGTGACCCGGATCAGGCTCACCGGGTACGGCCCGAGGGTGATCAGCGCCGTGAAGGCCAGCGCGCCTCCGGCCGCCATCGCGGCGGCGGGCAGGCGCGTCAACTGCCCGTCGCGCCAGCAGAACCCGAGCTGGTACGCGACGCCCCAGACCAGGACGTAGTTCACCAGCCCGGTGAGAACCGGGGCGCCCGCCATCACCGATGCGCCCGCCGCCACCGCGAGGGCACCCATCGCCACCGGGACCCGCGGCCCCCAGCGCCGGTGTGCCGCGTGCAGCACCGGGGTGAGGGCGCTGAGCAGCAGGTACACCGGGAGGAACCAGAACTGCATGGCCATCGCCCATCCCGCGAGCTCGAGCGTGCGCCGGTCCACGCCGGCCGCCGAGCAGATCGCGACCGCGAGCAGCACCAGCCCGCAGTAGGCGGCCGCGGGCAGCAGCAGGCGCAGGGCCCGCCGCGCGACCCAGGGGGCCGCCGTGCCTCCCGCCGCCCGGGCGCGGGCCCAGGAGCCGCCCGCCGCATGGCCCCCGGCGAGGAAGAACAGCGGCATGATCTGGAAGCCCAGGGTCAGCCACTGCGTCCAGCGGATCTCCGCCAGGAGCTCGGGCGCCACGATGCCCCCGCCCGGTTCCGGGACGAGGGCGGTGATCAGCCAGTGGCCGAGCACGACCATGCAGATCGCCAGGGCCCGCAGGAAGTCGACGTACCGGTCTCGCTCCATGCCCGGTCATGCTGCCCCACCCCCGTCCGTGGCGCCGCGGTTGGCCCCGGCCGCAACCGATTCGTACCCGCAGCGCAACCTGACCGGGGTAAATCGCTTGCGGGGCCCGCGGGTCGGGGCGAGGCTGGCCGGTCGGTCACGAGGAGAGGGAGTTGCTGATGGCGGACGAGGAGCAACGGGACGTGTCCCTGTGGCGGTTGGCGGACCTGGTGACCCCGATGGCGCTGCGCACGGCGGCCACGCTCAAGGTGGCGGACCACCTGGCGGAAGGGCCCCGTACGGCCACCGAGCTGGCGCAGGAGACCGGGGCGGAGTCGGGGGCGCTGGACCGCCTGCTGCGGCACCTGACCGGTGTCGGGGTGGTGACCCGCGACGGGGGCGGGCGGTACGCGCTGACGGTCCGGGGCGAGGAGCTGAGGTCGGACCACCCGGGCGGGCTGCGGGAGTGGCTGGACACCGAGGGCGGCCTGGGCCGGGCCGAACTGGCCTTCGTGCAGCTGCCGCACAGCGTGCGCACGGGCACGGCCGCCTTCCCGCGCCAGTACGCCCGCGGGTTCTGGGAGGACCTGGCGGCGGACGAGGAGCGGACCCGCTCGTACGACCGCGCGATGGGGGTGGACGTCGCCGAGTGGGCGAGCGCGCTGGTCCCGGCGTACGACTGGGGCGCGCTCGGGCACCTCGTCGACGTGGGCGGCGGCAACGGGACGCTGCTGGCGGCGCTGCTCACCGCCTTCCCGGAGCTGCGCGGCACCGTGGTGGACCAGCCCGCCACGGCCGGTGCGGCCCGCGCGACGCTGGCGGCGGCCGGGCTCGGCGGCCGCGGCGACGCGTTGGGGGGCAGCTTCTTCGAGGCACTGCCCAAGGGGGCCGGCGGCTACCTGCTCTGCGCGATCCTGCACGACTGGGACGACGACGCGGCACGGTCCGTCCTGCGCCGCTGCGCCGAGGCCGCAGGGGAGCACGGCCGGGTGCTCGTCGTGGAGAAGGTGGGCGCCGACCGCGAGTCGACGGTGGCCGCGATGGACCTGCGCATGCTCGTGTACTTCGGCGGCCGTGAGCGCGGGGTCGCCGCGCTGACCGCGCTCGGCGCGGACGCGGGGCTGCGGGTGTCGTCGGTGCGTACGGCGGGGGACATCGGGATCGTCGAGTTCAGGGCCGCCTGACCGCGTCGCGCGCCCGCCCTCACCGCAGCGTCGGCACGGCGCCGCCCTCCGCCCACGTCACCTCGGTACCGGGCAGGCCCCGGCTCCACGCGCGGGTGATCCCGGCGAGGCCGGCCGCGTCGGGCGGGGTGGGGCCGAGGCCGACGGCGTAGTGGGCGGAACGAGGGGTGGTGCGGAAGGGGCGTGGCCAGGCGTGGACGCCGCCGGTGCCGGCGTCCTCCAGCGCGGTGAGCAGCGCGCGGACACGGCCCCTGACCCGGCCGAGGGTGTCCTCGAACTCCTCTTCCGTCGCGCCGTGCACGGCCAGCACCGCCCAGGCCGCGTGGCGGCGGTGGAGCGTGGGCGGGGCGGCGAGGGCGGGAAGGGGGCCGGTTCCCGTGCCGTCCGCGGACTCCAGCAGCTCCCAGGCGCGGTAGAGCTCCCGGGCGAGCAGGTCGCGGCCGTCCGGGCCGACGTGCGCGGTGCACGGGCGGACGGGCTCGGTGGGGGTGGCGATGGAGATCGCCGGGCCCGACTGCCCGGCGGCGCCCACCGGTTGACGCCAGTCCCAGGCGGCCCAGGTGGCGAAGAAGTGCCGGAGCAGTCCGGCGCCGGTCAGGCCGGGGGCGTCGTGGACGGTGCGGGCGGCGAGCAGCGCCCAGGCCAGACCGGGCAGGCCGCCGAAGGGGGCGGAGTCCAGGCCGCGTGCCCGGGCCCAGGCCTTGACCTCGCGGGCGAGACCCGCGAAGCGGTCATGGTCATCGGCGAGTTCGAGGACCGCGTCGGCGTCACTGACGGCGCTCAGCGCGACGGCGGCGGCCTCGCCCAGTTCGGTGCGGCGGGCGACGGCCTCGGCGGGGTCGAGGCCGCCGGTGGCGACGACGACGAGGTCGACGTCCAGCGCGCCGACGCGGAAGCGCAGTCCCGGCACCCGGGCGCCGGTCACCTGCCGGAGGCGGGTGGCCTCCGGCAGCCCGGCGGCCACCTTGACCCGGACCTCCGCCATGTCCACCGTGCCCGGCAGCGCAGCGACGAGGTCGAGGTCCGCGCCGGGCAGCGCGCACCCCATGCGGCGGGAGCCGGCGAGGTGGACCACGCCGTCGCCCAGGGCGTCGGCGACGCGCCGCGCGGTCTCCTCGGCGTGCGGGACGTCGTCGGGTGCCCCGGTGACGTCGGGTGCGCCGGTGCCGGCGGTGTCGGGTACCCAGCGCAGCTCCCCCGTGCCGAGTCCGACCGTGGCCCGGACCCGCATCGGTTCGTCCCCGCGCCGGGAGAGCAGGACGAGTTCGCCGACCTGTGCCGTCGTCCCGCGCAGCCGGGCCGCGCACTCGGCGGCCACCCGCAACGGGTCCCGGGTGCGGCCGAGCGACAGATGCGGGGTGAAGCCCTCGGCGCGGCCCCGGCAGCGGGGGAAACGGCGGGCGAAGGCGTGCTGGAGGACCGTCCAGGAGGTGCCGCCGTCGGCCGCCGGGTCGAGCCAGACGGTGGCGTCCTCGCGGTGCCCGAAGGTGTGCACCCCGTCGAGGCGGGCGGTGAAGGGAAGGACGCCGGCCGCGGCCTCGGACAGGAGCGGCGCCGCGCGCTCGAACGCGGCCTCCGGCACGAAGCCGAAGAGCAGGTTGACGTGCGGCGGCCAGCGGTGGATCTGCGGATCGTGGTCACGGCGGACGGCCTGGACCGCGGGCCACGACTCGTCCGGTGGCAGCCAGGCCACGGCGGTGCGCGCGGTGGGCGGCAGGTCGAGGACGTCCTCGGCTTCGTCCTCCGCGCCCGCCGCAAGGGCGAGGGTGACCTCCACGCCGTAGTGGTCGGAGACGAACAGGCCCTCCGCCGTCGGGGCGTCGCCGCGCAGTGCGGCGCCGGTGACACGGGGTCCGCCTTCGCGCAGCAGGACGCGGTCGAGCCGGGAGGCACGGCCGCTGAGCGAGGAGACCGCCGCCAGCGGGTTGACGGCCGGGTCGAAGGTGGGGGTGTGGTCGTCCGGCCCGTACGCCTCGGTCCACGCGTCGCGCAGGCCGAGGGCGAGGGCCGGCCCGTCGCTTCCGTCGTTGAAGTCGCCGAGCAGCAGCAGGTCGCCCTCGACGCCGGCGAGTCCCTCGGCGAGCCGGGCGAGTTCGGCCTGTCTGCGGGCCGGACCGTCCTCGGAGTGGTCGCTGCTGAGGTGGGTGGCGGCGACCACGAGCGGACCGGCGGCCGTCTCGACGGTGATCGCGGCGACGGCCTTGTGCGGGCCGAGGGTGTGCCGGGCGGCCTCCCGTACGGGCAGCCGGCTGAGCAACAGCACCCCGCTGTCGTCGGTGTTACGTCCGTCCGGGTCGGTGCCCAGGGTGTAGCGGGAGCGCACCCAGGGGGCCCGCAGCAGCATGTCGAGCAGCGCGGGCTCGACCTCCTGCAGGGCGATGACGTCGGCGTCCGCCTCCTCCAGGGCGCTCAGCAGCAGGGGGCGGCGGCGGTCGGTGTCGATGCGGTGGCTGTCGTACCGGTCCCACAGGGTGTTCCAGGTCAGGACCCGCACCCGGCCGCCGCCTGCCGTGCCCGCCCGGCCGGGTGTCGCCTGCCCGGCGGGCCGCCAGCGCTGCCCGTCCTCGTCCCAGGCGTGCGCGACGCGGGCGGTGAAGAACGGCGGGCGCAGCAGGCGCGGATCGCGGACGCGTCCGGCGTCGGTGGCGTCCATGCGGTCGGTGCCGGTGGCCCGGTCCCAGACGAGCTCTCCGTCCGCCTCGACGAACAGCACGCGATGCCAGGGGATCTCGCCACCGGGCACGAACGCGGGCAGCGGGATGCGCTTGGGCGCGGCGCCGCGCTGGTGGACGCCGATCACGAAGCGCGCCGGGTCGAACCGGGCGTCCCAGCGGACGCGGTGGTAGATCTCCTCGCTGGTGCGCATGTCACGCCTCCTGTCCGGCCGCGGCGCCGCCGCCGAGCGAGCCGTCGGTGTCCTCGACGGTGCCGCCCGCGCCGACGTACCAGGTGCGGTGGGCCTCGCCGGGGTACGGCGGGGCGAACCGGCGGGCCTGCGCGGTCAGCACGGCGGGGGGCACCGGGTGGGCGCGGCCGGCATTGCGCCGGGTCAGCTCGTCCTCGTCGACCAGGGTCACCGCGTGCGTGATCAGGGCGTCGCGGCGGCGGGCCACCGCGTGCACCAGGGAGCGCTGGTGCGGATTGAGGGACGTGGCGTCCCACACCACCGTCGCACGCCCGGCCAGGGCGGTGTCGAGCCGGCGCAGCCCCTCGCGCAGGACGTCGGCGTTGGCGCGCTGGTCGGCGCGGGAGCCGCGGGCGAGGCGCAGGTCGTCCAGGGCGATGCGGACGGCCGCGCCGGGCAGCGTGCCGGCGAAGGTGCTCTTGCCGCTGCCCGCCGGTCCGGTCAGGTGGATCAGACGGGGGAACTCCGCGGAACGCCACCGCCAGGTGGCGGCCACGGCCTCCTCCGCGCCGCCGATCCGCCCGGCGGCATACGCGGCGCGGGCCTCCGCCCAGCAGCGGTCGGCGGCGGCGGGGTCGAGCCCGGCGAGGGGTCCGCGCAGTCCGTGGCGCAGCGGGCCGAACGGGTCGGGTCCGAGCAGGCCGGCCTCCTCGGCGTGCAGCGCCGACCATTCGGTCTGCTCGCGGGCGGCGTCGTCGGGCGCCGCGGCGGCCGCCACGGCGTGCAGGACGCCCAGGTCGGCGGCGAGCGCCATGCGGGCCAGGCCGGCCGCGCGCGCCTCGTCGGGGTACGGGCGGTGCAGGGCCGCGTGCAGTCCGGCCAGGTCGGCCACGCGCCGGGCCTGGGGCATGGTGAGCGGCCCGGCGAGGCGGGCCGCCAGGCGGGCGCGGGGGGTGTCGTGCATCAGGGCGGCGAGGACCCCGGCCAGCCGTGCGTCCCCGGTGCGGCCGAGAACGTCCAGCCGGGCGGAGACGTCGGCGGTACGGTCGGCGGCGCAGGGGCCGGTGACGGCGACGCCCACGGCGGCGGCGAGCGCGCCGGCGTCCGGGGCCGCGCCGGAGCGCACCGCCCACAGCGGGGCGGCCGGGCCCAGACCGTTCTCCACGACGGGGGCGTGCATCCAGTGGGTGCCGGTGGTCACATGGGCTGCGCGTACCCACTTGGCGACGTGGCGGCCGAACTCCTCGTACCGGAAGCCGTCGACGGTGCGGACGACGTAGCCCTCCCGGCGCGAGGTGTCCAGGCGCAGGGCGCGCAGCGCGCGTTCGTCGTACGTGCCGCGCCACAGCACGGGGGGCACCGGGATCCCGAGGCGCCGCAGGAATCCGGCCGTGCGGTCCCAGTCCAGGCACCGGTCGCCGTCCCAGACGGAGAAGCCGTAGAACCAGCTGTCCAGGTCCTGGTAGGCGAGGGAGTGGCGGGCGTGCAGGTTCTCCCCGCACACCCGCAGGCCGGGCGGGAGGGAGGGGCCGATCCGCCCCTGGAGCGCCTTGACCCACGCCCGGGAGGGGTGGTGGGCCGAGTCGAGCGACCGGGCGTGCATCCCGTCCCGGTAGAGCGTGGTGTTCTCGCCGTCGAGTTTCTCGGTGACGACGACCTCGCGGCCCCGGAGCGCTCCGGCGTCCCCGGCGCATATGTCGTCCGGCGTGGCCCCGGGCGACCAGGGCAGGTGAGGTGTGCGTGGATAGTGCGTGCGGCCGGATTCCCCCGTGACGATGTGGTGCGCGCTCACTGTAGGAGCGCGGGAGCCCGTGGGCCACCGATTAATCGAGGCGCACCACCGGGGAGGAATGAATTCCGGGAAAACGAACGGTTAATGCGTGGCATCCCCATTCCCGATACATATAAGCCAATTAATTGGGTGCTAAGTTCTGCCCGTGAACGATTCCGGCTTCCTCACGCTCAATAGGCTGCTCCCCCTGCCGACACGTCGCCGCACCCTCCGGCCGGCGCTGTGGGGCGGGGCTACCACGGCCGTCGTCCTGCTCGGCTACTCGGCGATCACCTCGGGCATGAACGGGGACCTCCGGTACGTCCTGGCCTGCCTGCGCAGCGCGAAGGGCGGGGGATTCTCGGTATCGGACACCTTCGTGCACCGGCCGCTCTTCTACCGCTGGTTCGTGGCCGGTCTGGACTCGCTCACCTTCGGATCGACCGCGACCCGCGAGATGATCATCCGCATCGCGGCCGTCCTGCTCTGCGCGGCGACCGGTCTGGCCCTGCGCACGGCGCTGGCCCGGCGGCTCCCGCTGCGCGACGCGACGCTCACCGCCGCAGTGGTGGCGCTGGCACTGGCCTTCGCCCCCAAGATCGACTTCCTGCAGCCCGAGTGGACCGCGACCTTGCTGTCGGTCCTGGCGATCGCCGCCGCCCTCGGCATCGAACGGCCGTGGCCGGCGGCCGCCGTGGCGGCACTGCCGCTGGGCCTGGCGGTCATGATGAAGTACTCCACCGCGGCCACCGCCCTGATGGCACTGCTGCTGCTCTTCGCCGTCGACCGGATGCGCGCGGTGCGGCTCGGCCTCGTCACGGGCGTCTCCTCACTGGTGCTCTTCGGGATCAGCGTCCTGGCCGGCTCCCGGGAGCTGCAGTGGGCCAAGGACATGCCGAAGATCAACCAGGGCGCCCTCACCCGCAAGGGGCTCGACCCCTCCTTCCTGCTCGACAAGTCCGCGTCCTTCCTGGTGGACCGGGCCTACCTCAGCCCCGTCGTCGCGCTGCTGCCTGCGGCGCTGCTGCTGTTGCTGTCCCGTCAGGAGGACCGCCGCCGCCGCGCGGAACTGGCCGCGCTGGCCGCCCTGATCATCCTCGTGTGCGTGGCCGCGGTCGCGGTGCAGGGCAACTGGTTCGGCTACCACGCCGCCTCCCTCCCGGTGGGCGCGGCCGCGCTGTGGGGCCTCGCGGTCGCCGCCTGGTACCGCGCGCACGGCAGGCCGCCGCTGTTCTTCACCGCGGTCACGGCGGTCTACGCGGCCTTCGTGCCGTTCGCCGAGCAGTCCCCGCACGCCGTGCAGGGCGTCGCCGCCGGCTGGGCGGCCGCCCTCGTCGCACTGCTCGCCGCCACGGCCGACCTGCTGCTCGCCCGCAGGACCGCCGTACGCCCGGCCCGCCCCGGCCGGTTGGCCGCCGCCGCCGTCGCGCTCTCGGCGGTCGTCGGGGTCTTCTGCCTGGCCGCCGCGATCTGGCCCGGCTCGCCGCAGCTGATGAACGCCGGCCACGTCGTCTACGGCAACGGTGCCTTCGCCGCGCGGTCCGACCAGACCGCGGTGGAGGCCGCCGAGGTCAACCGGCAGATCCCGGACGGCGCGCCGGTCCTCTACCTCGCCTTCGGCGACGTGGCGTACTACGTGGGCCACCCGACGCCGTGCCGCTACCCCGTCCCGACGTTCCTGCAGCGCACCAAGTACCTGCCGGACGTCAACAAGCTGCCGTCCTACAAGGAGAACCTCCGCTGCATCACCGAGGACCCGGCATCCTACGCGGTCCTGCAGCGCTCCTGGTTCCAGCTCGCCAACGTCGACAAGGCCCTGGCGGCCACCGTCGAGTCCACCTACGACTGCCCGCCCCTGACCGGCAACCCCCGCACCCCGGTCGTCTGCCGGCTCCGCTAGGCCGCGTCGTCGCATCCCCGGGACGGGGCGGCCGGGACCTCCTCCCGGCCGTCCCGTCCCGTCCTGGGCCGCCCCGTCCGGCGGTACCGGGGCGGCAAATTGCGTGGTGGGGGCGGGGGGTGGGGCGGAATGATGGGCGGGTGACGTTCCTGGAGGTCGCCTGCGACGAGTCGGGCTCGGACGGCGAGAACCTGATCGGCGGGAACACGGACGTCTTCGCGCACGCGGGCGTGTGCGTCGCGGGCGACGCGGCGGCCCGGGCGCTGCGGGAGGTGCGCGAGCGGATCCGCTCGCCCGCCGAGGAGTACAAGGCGAACCATCTGCTGCGCGAGAAGCACCGGGCGGTGCTGGAGTGGTTCCTGGGGCCGGCGGGGCCACTGGGCGGCAAGGCCTCGGTGCACCTCGTCGACAAGGCGTGGTTCGTGGTCCTGGCGGTCGTCGACGTGCTGGCCCCGGGGCCGTCCGCGGCGGCGCGGGCGGCCGCGCTGTACCGCGAGGGGCGCCGCACCGTGGACGCGGAACGGTGGCGCGCTTTCCTCCGGGCCGCCAACGAACTGGCGCGGACCAGGAACCACGAGGCGGGGCCGGCGCCCGTCGACCCGTTCTTCCGGGCCCTGGAGGCGCTGGGTCCGGCCGACGGCGGTGACGGCGCCCTGGCCGGGGTCGTCGAGGTGCTGCGGCGGGCCAGGCCGCGGGCGGAGGCGTTCCGCGCGCGGCTCGCACAGGCACCGGAGGCCGTGGAACCGCTGGACCCGCTCTTCCCCGCGCTGGAGCGGACGGTGGCGCGCTGGAGCGCGGACGGGGTCCGGGTGCACGTCGTGCACGACCGGCAGAACTCGCTCACCGAGGAACGGATCGCGCGGCTCGGGGCCCGCCTGGCGCCGGACCTGCGGCCGGCGGGGCTGCGGCTGGCCGAGTCGCGCCACGACCCGCGGATCCAGCTCGCCGACTTCCTCGCAGGTGTCGCGCGGAAGCTGGCCTCGGACGAACTGGCGGGAGGCGGCGACCCGGTGCTGACCGGACTGCTGCGCCCCTACGTGGATCCGCTCTCGGTGTGGGGCGACGAACGGAGCTGGTCGCGGCGGGGGCCCGGGCGTCGCCCGGCCGGGCCCCAGCCGCCGGCGTCTCAGCTCGCGCCGATGAGCTTCGTGACGCGGTGCGCCAGCGCGATGGAGTAGCTCTGCCCGCGGTCCTGCGGGTAGATCTGCGCCATCGTGGCGAGCGTGACCCGGCTCATGTGGGTGCGGTGCCCCGGGATGAGCGAGCGGTACTCGGGGGTCACGACCGGCTGGGCGAAGGGGGCACGGGAGAAGTGCCACTCCTGGATCCACGAGCGGTCGAAGTCCGGGTTGAGCCGCTGCAGGTACGGGATGTACCGGTCCAGCACCTCCGCGGGGTCGGTGGTGAACCGCCAGTCGTCCCGCGGCACGTAGTTGCCGACGTAGAGGAGGTGCCGGCCGCCGTACTCCTCGCGGTCGACCATCTGCGTGTGCTCCACGACGGCCAGGAACGGGAAGTCCGGGTCGTTGATGTTGAGCCAGTAGTACGGGATCACGCTGCGGTCGACCTCGAGCACGAAGCAGGTGGCGCCGAGGTACTGGTTGCGCCACACGGCGTCGTCTGAGGGGACGTCCGCGGCCTTGGCGAAGACCGGCTGCGGGACCGTGACGATGAGCTGGTCGAAGGCGTAGGACGCGCCGTCGCCGGTGGTCACCGTGACCTGCTCGGCACCCTCGGGCTGGCGGATGGTCTCCACCTTCTTGCCGAACTCGACCTTGCCGCCGCGGGCGGCGACGGCGTCGCGCAGTGCCGCGTACACGCGCTCGAAGCCGCCGTGCACGTAGCCGAGTTCGAAGGTGCGGCAGTGCACGCGGGCCCACAGCCACGCCATGGAGACCTCGTCGGCCCGGTCGCCGAACTTGCCGCGCAGCAGCGGCTCCCAGATGGTCTCGGTGGCCTTGCGGCCGGCCCGGCGGCGCAGCCAGTCCAGGGCGGTGAGGTCGTTGTAGCGCTCACCGCTGCGGACGGCCTTGAGCAGCGCGGAGGAGGCACCGAAGCGCACGCCGTCGACCAGCGAGAAGGAGGGGAAGCGCAGCATCTCCAGCGGGGTGCTGAAGGGGTGCAGTTCGCCGTCCCGGTAGACGCCGGTGGTGGGCTTGTGGAAGCGCAGGTCGTCGCCGAGGCCGAGCTCCTCGATGAGCTCGATGATGTCCCGGTCGCTGCGGAAGATGTGGTGGTAGTACCGCTCCAGCGGGACGCCGCCGATGGGGATCGACGCCGCGAGTCCGCCCAGCTCGTCGGCCGCTTCGAGCACCGTGACCTGGTGTCCGGCCTTGACCGCGTCGTAGGCGGCGGTCAGGCCGGTGGCGCCGGCACCGATGATGCCGAGATTCATCCGAAACTCCACTTCCTGTTGAGCACGAACTGGGTGGCCAGCACCAGCGGCAGCGAACCCGCCTTGACGATGTTCGCGTCGACGCCCAGCCAGCTGGTGAAGACCTGGAACAGCACGTAGGTCAGGGCGATGCCGGTGACGCCGACCGCGTAGAAACGCAGGAAGCGCACGAACAGCCGGTCCCGCTTGTCGAACGTGAAGATCGCGTTGAGCACGAAGTTGTTGGTGATGCCGAGGCTCGTGCTGATGATGTTGGCGACCTGCTCGTCGAGGCCGAGCACGTTGAAGAGCAGCAGGAAGGCCACGAGGTCGAGGGCGACGCCGCTGCCGCCGACCAGCGCGTAGCGGATCAGCTGCCGCAGGTCCGCCCGCCGGTCGGGACCTGCCGGAGCCGGGGCCGCGGTGTCCGCGTCCCCGGCCGCCTCAGTCGCCGTCATGCCGCAGGACCTCGCGCACGATGTACAGCGGCCGGTTCTGCGCCTCGCTGTATATGCGTCCTATGTAGCTGCCGAGCACCCCGATGGCGAGCATCTGGGTACCGCCGAGGAACAGGGTGACGACCATGAGCATGGTCCAGCCGGACACCGTGATGTCGGGCCGGAAGATCTTCATGCCCAGCGCGTACACGATGCCGGCGAGGGAGAGGGCGAGCACGAGGAAGCCCAGCCGGCTGATCAGCCGCAGCGGGACGGTGGAGAAGCTCGTGACGCCGTCGATGGCGAGGCGGGCCATCTTCCGCAGCGGGTACTTGGTCTCCCCGGCGAAGCGCTCGTCGCGGTCGAACTGGACCTCGGTCTGCCGGAACCCCATCGAGGCGACCATGCCGCGCACGAAGCGGCTGCGCTCACGGAAGCGGCGCAGCTCGTCGGCCGCCCGCCGGTCCAGGAGCCGGAAGTCGCCGGTGTCGAGCGGGATGTCCACCTCGGCCCAGCTGCGCAGGATGCGGTAGAACGCGTGCGCGGTGGTGCGCTTGAAGATCGTGTCGCGGCGGGTACGGCGGCGCGCGTGGACGATCTCGGCACCGGCGCGCCAGGCGTCGACCAGCTCCAGGCTGATCTTCGGCGGGTCCTGGAGGTCGGTGTCCATGATGATGACGGCGTCGCCGGTGGCCTCGTCCAGGCCGGCGGTGATGGCGATCTGGTGGCCGTAGTTCCGGGCGAAGTCGACCACCCGCACCCGGGGGTCGTTCTTCGCCAGGTCCCTGAGGATGGTCAGGGAGCCGTCGGCGGAGCCGTCGTTGACGTACACGATCTCGTAGCGGAATTCCGGCCGCCCGGCGAGGGCCTTGGCCAGCTCCTCGTGGAAATGGCGGATGCCGTCCTGCTCGTTGTACACGGGGAGGATGTACGAGATCAGTGCCGTTCCGCCCGATTCCGGCGCCGGCTGCGGGATCACGGCGGTCGCGGATTCAGCGGTCTGCGTCGTCACCGTCGGTCCTCCGCACCGTGCACTGCGCACTCATGGGGATTCTCAAACATTTGTCGAACCTATGGATCGACTCTTAATTGAAGGCGAACAAAGGCTTTCCGGAGCGACGCGCCGAGTTGACGGCAGAGCGGCACTCAGGTCACGGAATAGCCAGTTCCGGCAGGTGGTGAGGGCGTGGTGGGACGCAGGGCGCGTGGCGCCGTCCCCGTGCGATCAGCGCGCGGGGGCGGGCCGGGCCTTCCGGGGTACGCACCGCAGGGCCAGGGCCGCGGCGGTCAGGTAGGCGAGGGCGCCGGCGGCCATGGCGAGCCGCAGCCCCGTGCCGTGGTCGGCGGCGGTGGCGAGGAGGGTGCCGCCGAGGGCCACACCGGCGGTGCTGCCGATCTGGCGGGCGGTGTTGAACAGGGCGGAGGCGGTCCCGAAGTAGCCGGGGGGCGCGGCCGCCATGACGGTGGTGGTGGTGCCGGTGAGGGCGAAGGAGGTGCCGAAGCCCGCGGCCATCATGGGGGCGACGAGCAGCGGGTACGCCGGGTCGGGACCCGCCGCGGCCCAGCCGGCGAGCCCGAGGGCGCCCAGCAGCATGCCGGTGACGACCAGCGGACGGTCCCCGGTCCTGCGGGCCAGCCGCCCGGACAGGACGGAGGCGAACATCGTCGTCGCCACGGCCGGGAAGAGGGCGAGGCCGGTGCCGAGGGCGCTGTAGCCGCGCTGGTGCTGGAAGGAGACGCTGGCGGTGAACACCATGCCGTAGAAGGCGAAGTTGAAGAGCAGCCCGGTCAGCGAGCCGCCGCCGACCGCCCGGGAGCGCAGCATGTGCGGTGGGATCGCGGGCGAGCGGGCCAGCCGCTCGCGCACCGCGAACGCCACGACGGCCAGGAGCGCCAGGCCGGCGCCGGCGAGGACCGCCGGATCGGACCACCCGCGCCGCCCGGCTTCGTTGAGGACGGCGGTCAGCAGGGCGACCGCGGCCACGACGGCGCACTGCGCGGGCAGGTCCAGGGCCCGGTCGGCGCGCCGGCGCGAGGGCGCGACGTGCCGCAGCGTCAGCGCCAGACAGGCGACGCCGACGGGCAGGTTGACCAGGAAGACCCACCGCCAGCCCACCGTGGACACGAGCAGCCCGCCCAGCAGCGGGCCCGCGGAGGCCGCGATGCCGGCCATCGAGCCCCACAGCCCGACGGCGCGCGATCGCGCGGCGGGGACGGGGTAGGCCTGCTGGAGCAGCGCGAGGGAGCCGGGCACGATCAGCGCCGCGCCGAGTCCCTCGGCCAGCCGCGCGGCGACCAGGGACGGGGCGTCCGGCGCGAGCGCGCAGGCGGCCGAGGACACCGTGAACACGGCCACGCCGGTGCAGAAGACGCGGCGGTTGCCCAGCCGGTCGCCGAGGGCCCCGCCGGTGAGCAGCAGCCCGGCGAACACCATCGTGTAGCCGTCGGTGATCCACTGGATCCCGGTGAGCGAGGCCGACAGTTCGCGGCCCACCACGGGCACGGCGACGTTGATGACGGTCACGTCCAGGATGACCATGAAGTAGCCGGCGCACACCGCGAGCAGCGGTGCCCGTGACCACGGCCGGGCGTCCGGGCCCGGCGCGCCGGCGGGCCCGGGCTCCTCACCGGCGGCCGCCTCCGCGAACGGCACGTCCTCGACCTCATCCCGTACGCAGGGGTTCAGTACCGGATGTCACAGTAAGGGGTGTCCGGTCCCGGTTGCGGGACCGGCCGCGCGCGCTGCGCGTGGCTCACCTCGGCCCGCCGGGGCGCCGGCGCAGCAGGTAGGTGTCCATGATCCAGCCCTTGCGTTCCCGGGCCTCGGTGCGCGCCCGGAGGATGCGCTCGGAGGTCTCGGCGAGCGGGCCGGAGACGAGGATCTCGTCCTCGGTGCCGAGGTAGGCGCCGTAGTGGATGTCCAGGCCCTCGGGGTCGAGGCCGGCGAAGGCGGCGCCGCCGTCGAGCATGACCACCACGTCGTCGGCGTCCTCGGGGAACCCCTCGGCGAGGCGGCGGCCGGTGGTGATCTGCAGGGGCCGCCCGACCCGGGTGAGGGTGAGGCGGTGGCGGGCCGCGAGGGCGGCGACGCTGCTGATGCCGGGGACGACCTCATGGGTGAAGGAACCCGGCCGGCGGGCCAGGACCTCCTCGACGACGGCGATCACGCTGTCGTAGAGGGAGGGGTCGCCCCAGACCAGGAAGGCGCCGGTCTCGCCGGGGCCGAGGTGGGCGTCGAGGAGTCCGGCCACCAGGTCGGCGCGGCGGCGTCGCCAGTCCTCGACGGCCTCGGCGTAGCCGGGGGCGGTGCGGTCGCGCTCGGCGTCGGGGACCTCGACGAGGCGGTGGCCGGGGCGCGCGTGCTCGTCCAGCATCCGCCGGCGCAAGCGGATCAGGTCCTGGCGTTCCTCGGGTTTCCCGAGGACGAGGAAGACGTCCGTACGGCCGATCGCCTTGACCGCCTGAAGGGTGAGGTGTTCGGGATCGCCCGCGCCGATGCCGATGACGAGGATGTGTCGCATGCGGTGATTGTGCCCTGCGGTGTGCCCGTGACGGCCGTCGCGGCAACTGTTCCCGGGGCGTCCCGTGATGTCCCTCACGCTGGATCGGGTGGTTACGGTGCGACTTAGTAGCGGGCGTCCACGCGGCATATAACATCTATCCGTAACGGAATGGGACATAATTCGCACAGGGGGGCGACGGTATCCGATCCGTACGGCGTCATGGGCCTCTCGCGGGGTGGGGACAGCGATCTGAGGGCCCATCAGGTCTCTTCCGCACTGTGGATCCGGCGGCGCGGCACGCTCACCCGCCGGGCGCAAGAGGCACCGCGGCTACGAGTCCGCGTAGTACCGATCTTTCATTGCCCGATGTTCGGGACGGTCCACACAATGGCCGGGCCCGCCAGCCGTCACGGCAGCTCAGGTGGGTTGTGAACACGCACGCCGAACCCTGGAGTGAGGTCACGCAATGACGAAGCACCGCCGGATGAAGCCCTTCCGGAAGATCACCGTCGCCGCCCTCGCCGTCGCCGCCGTGGGTGTGCCCTCGGTGGCCATGGCTTGCGTCGGCGGCCAGCAGGGCCCGCAGTACGGCGGGTCCCAGGGCCGGGGCGACCAGGGTCAGGGTGGCCAGGCCCAGGGCCAGGGCCGCTGGAACCACGCCTCGTGGGGCGGGTCCTGGAAGGGGTCCGCCGACGGGTCCGCCGACGGCACGTGGACGCAGGGCGGCCAGTGGGGCGGGAAGCCGTCCTGGGCACCCTCCGCCGCGCCCTCGGCCCCCTCCGCCGCACCCTCGGCCCCCGCCTCCGCGCCCTCGTCGGCACCGTCGTCGGCGCCCTCGTCGGCGCCCTCGTCGGCACCGTCCGCCGCACCGGCCTCCCCGGCCGCGGGTCCCGGAGCCACGCTGACGGGAGCCTCGGCCACCGTGCTCGACATGGTCAACCAGGAGCGGGCGAAGGCCGGCTGCACCGCCCTGAAGGTCAACGCCAAGCTGAACCAGGCCGCGCAGGACCACAGCAAGGACATGGCCTCGCACCAGAACATGTCGCACACCGGTTCCGACGGTTCGTCCCCCGCCGACCGCATCTCCTCGGCGGGCTACGACTGGAGCAGCTACGGCGAGAACGTGGCCTACGGCTACTCCTCCGCCTCCAGCGTGATGAGCGCATGGATGGCCAGCCCGGGCCACAAGCGGAACATACTGGACTGCTCGTACAAGGAGATAGGGATCGCGCTGGCGCAGCCCGGCAACTACTGGACGCAGGACTTCGGCGCCGCGCGCTGACGCAGGACGCCGGGAGGACCGGCCGCCCCCGTGGCGGCCGGGCCTCCCGGCGTACGTGCGGTGGGATCAGCGCAGGCCGCGGCCGAGCGCGTTGATCAGCTCACCGTTGGTGGTGTCCCCGCTCAGCTCCCAGAAGAAGGCGCCGCCGAGGCCCTGTGACTTCACCCAGGCCGCCTTGCCGCGGAGGGTGAGCGGCGTGTCGTAGCTCCACCACTCGTCGCCGCAGCGGGCGTACGCGGTGCCGGCGACCACGCGCGTGGCCGGGCAGCGGGTCTTGAGCACCTTGTAGTCCTCGCTGCCCGCCTCCCAGGTGCCGGGGGCGGGGCCGGTGGCGTCGCCGCCGGGCGCCGTCCGCGTCACACCGGTCCAGCCGCGGCCGTAGAAGCCGAGGCCCAGCAGGAGCTTGCGGGCCGGGATGCCGAGGCCACGCAGCTTGCGGATCGTCGCCGCCGCGTTGGAGGTCTTCTCCGGGATGCCGCGGTAGGAGGTGAGCGGCGAGTGGGGGGCGGTCGGGCCGGTGGCCGACCAGGTGCCGAAGTAGTCGTAGGTCATCGGGTTGTACCAGTCGACGTACTTCGCGGCGCCCGCGTAGTCGGCGGCGTCGATCTTGCCGCCGTCCGAGGCGTCGGCGGTGATGGCGGCGGTGACCAGGTTCTTCTTGCCGAAGCGGTGGCGTACCGCGGCCATCAGGTCCGTGTACGCGGTCGGGCCGCTGGTGTCGCAGGACATGCCGCAGGCGTTCGGGTACTCCCAGTCGATGTCGATGCCGTCGAAGACGTCGGCCCAGCGCGGGTCCTCGACGAGGTCGTAGCAGGAGTCGGCGAAGGCCTTCGGGTCGGCCGCGGCCTGGCTGAAGCCGGGCGACCAGGTCCAACCGCCGAAGCTCCACAGGATCTTGATGTCCGGGTACTGCTTCTTGAGCTTGCGCAGCTGGTTGAAGTTCCCGTGCAGCGCGCCGTCCGCGGTGCTGTCGGCGACGCCGTCGACGCTGCCGGCCGCGTCGTAGGGCTTCTGGTAGTCGGCCCACTCGTCGCCGACGGCGCACTTGCCGTCGCTCACGTTGCCGAAGGCGTAGTTGATGTGGGTGAGCCGCGAGGCCGCGCCCGAGGTGACGATGTTCTTGACGTGGTAGTCGCGGGCGTAGACGCCCCAGTCGATGAAGTAGCCGACGACTTTCGACGTGGCTCCCGTGGTGTGCGGGGCGTGGTGGCCGTGGGACGCCGCCGCGGGCGCGGGCTGGGCCGCGGCGGGGCCGGTGACCAGGCTCGCGGTGAGCAGCGCCGTGCCGGCGGCGACGAGGCCGACCATCGTTCTGCGGAACCGTGATCCCTGCTGTCTGGGCATGGAGTCACCTCTGGTGAGGAAGCGGTCGTGAGCGCGCGTGGACGCGGGGACACCCTAGAAGGACTAGACCAATGGGGTCAATGGTCTGCACCAATTCGGAAGTCCCCTCTCCACGCGGCAGGTTGACCGCCCGTCAGAGCGGCTGCAGCGTCCAGGACCAGCGGTGGGTACCCGGGCCCACCCGGTACGCCGGCAGGGTGTCGGGGCCGCAGGAGGCGGTGCCGACCCCGCGGTGGACGGCGTCCAGATGGACCACGCACGCGGCGCGCGGCACGAGTTCGTCGTGGTGGGCGGCGGCCGTGAGGTCCGCGGCGCGGTAGCGCGTGACGCTCACCTGGCGCGGCACGTCCAGGTGGACGGCGATCCCCGGCGCGGCCGCGGCCCCGGTGAGGGTGAAGCGCCGCACGTCGTGCCGCCCGCCGCTCTCCTGCGGCCTCAGGTACGGCGTGAACAGCGCGTCCACGTCCGACCGGTGGACCCCCACGGTCGCACCCGCGCACCGGTCGGGGTACGTCTCACCGGGGCCCCGCCCGAACCATTCCAGGGTGTCGAGCCCCGCCAACGTCTCGAAGACGGTACCGACCCGCGGCAGGTCGGCCAGCGCATCCGGCAGCACCGCGGTCTCGTCGACGAGCAGCCCTCCGTTCGGCAGCGGCGTGAGGACCTGCTCGTGGCCGACGGTGCCCGCGCCGTCCGTCGCGTACGCCGAGCGCACCACCACGCTCGCGCCCTCCCTGCCGACCGACACCAGGGTGCGTTCCAGGGCGTGCAGACCCCAGGCGCGCCAGCGAGCGGCGATGCCGCCCCACTCGTCGTTGTCGGTGGGGGCCCGCCACAGCGTCAGCACGGGCGGCGCGGTGAGCAGCGGATGCCGGAGCAGTCCGGCGTCGTCGAGCTCCACGGCCCCGGCCCCGTCACCGGCGAGCACGGCGCCCGCCCGGGTGAGCAGGTCCCGGTGGTCCTCGGCGAGCACCATCTGCGGGGCGCACACGAACGTGCCGCGCGGCGCCCACGGCAGGTCCTGCGCCGTCGTGACGCGCAGCGTCAGGTGCGTGTCGCCGTGCGGCAGCAGGCTGGTGGGCAGCGGCACCACCGCGCTCTCCCCGGGCGCGAGGTCCGGGAGCCGGGCAGGGGCGGTGCCGGAGTCGCCGATGTGCCACCGCGCGCTCAGCCACGCCAGGTCCGCGAAGTGCTGCCGGTTGGTGATCCGCGCCTCGCGGCGGTCGGGGGTGAGCTCCAGCCGCAGCGGGGCGGCGATCTCGCGGTGCTCGGCCATCGCGGGCTTGGGCGTCCGGTCGGGCAGGACCAGGCCGTCGGCGCAGAAGGCCCCGTCGTGCGGCGTGTCGCCGAAGTCGCCGCCGTACGCCCAGCGGTAACCGGGGGCGGTCACCCCGTCGGCGTACGCGTCGGCAGGGGCGTCGGGCCCTGCCGGGCGGCCGGCCCCCTCCCCGGTGAGCCGCTGGAGGATGCCGTGGTCCCGGAACTCCCAGACGAAGCCGCCCTGCAGGCCCGGGGTGGACTCGATGGCCCGCCAGTAGTCGGCCAGGGAGCCGTTGCTGTTGCCCATGGCGTGCGAGTACTCGCACAGGATGAGCGGCTTGGAGTGCGGGCCGGCCGTGATCTCCTCGATGGAGGCGTACATCGGGCAGATGATGTCGCTCGCGGACTGCGCCTCCTCCCAGGCGTCCTTGATCGCGCCCTCGTACTGCACGGGCCGGGTCGGGTCGGTGCGCCGCACCCAGGCCGCGGCGGCGTCGTGGTGGGCGCCGTGATCGCTCTCGTTGCCCAGCGACCAGACGACGACACTGGGGTGGTTGCGGTCGCGCAGCACCATCCGGGCCACCCGGTCGGTGAACGCCCCCAGGTAGCGCGGGTCGTCGGCCAGTTCGTGGGCGTGGTCGTGGGTCTCGATGTCGGCCTCGTCCACGACGTACAGGCCGAGTTCGTCGGCGAGGGCGAGCAGGGCCGGGTCGGGCGGGTAGTGCGCGGTGCGCACCGCGTTGAAGCCGTGCCGCTTCAGCAGGCACAGGTCGGCCCGCATCTCCCCGGCGTCGACCACGCGCCCGGTCAGGGGGTGGAAGTCGTGCCGGTTGACCCCGCGGAAGTAGACCCGGACGCCGTTGACCAGCAGGTCGGCCCCGGAGATCTCCACGCGACGGAACCCGACGCGGTGGCGCGACTCGTCGGCCACGCTGCCGTCCGCCCGGTGCAGCCGCACGGTCAGGTCGTACAGGTGCGGCGTCTCGGCGGTCCACGGCCGGACACCGGGCACCGTGGCCCGGATGCGGGCCTCGCCGAGGAAGTCCGAGACGCGCTCGCTCGCGACGTTGGCCCGTGCGAAGGCCTCGTCGGCGGGGAGCCGCAGGATGCCGTCCGGGGTGCACAGCAGTCCTGACACGCTCCAGCCCGCCGGGAGGGCGCCCTCCCCGCTGCGGACCCGGACCGCGACGTCGAGGGTGCCGCCGGGCACGGCCGTGATCCCCACGTCCGCCAGGTGGAGCGGGTCGGTGGCGTAGAGGTGGACGGAGCGGGTGATGCCGCCGTGCCACCACTGGTCCTGGTCCTCCAGGAAGGTCGCGTCGGACCACTTGACGACCGTCAGGCGCACGGTGTTGCGCTCCCCGGGGCGCACCGCGTGCGTGACGTCGAACTCCGAGGCGAGGTGGGAGTCCTTGCCCACCCCGACGGCGGTGCCGTTGACGTGCGCGATCAGCACGCTCTCGGCGGCCCCGACGTGGAGCACCACCCGCCGCCCCGCCCAGTCGGCGGGCACGTCGGCCTCCCGCTCGTACACCCCGGTCGGGTTGCGTCCGGCCGGCGGTGAGGGCGGCAGGTCGGGGAAGGGCATCGTCACGTTGGTGTAGTGCGGCAGGTCGCGCACGCCGTGGATGTCCTCGAAGTCCTGGACGGTCCAGCAGCCGGGCACGTCCGTCTGCGTCCAGCGGCCGGCGAGGGGGGTGCGCGGGGTGGGCAGCAGCTGGAAGCGCCAGCGCCCGTCCAGCGTTACGCGGGGCGCGTCGGGGCGGACGACGGCGTGCATGGGCAGCCGGCGCCATCCGGTCAGCTCGGGGGCGTCCCACGGGTCGATCGGAACGGCGGGCTCTGCGCTTGCGGGGCGGCGGTCCTGCATGGGGGTTCCCTCCCGGGAGCGGTCGGTTCGCGGTGGGGCGCGGTGACGGCGGGCCGCGTGGGGACGAGGACCGGGGCGGCGTCGCCGGAGGTGGCCCGGCGGCCGCGGGCCGGGGCCCGCGGTGCGGCGCGATCGGCGCCGGGGAGGACGGGGGTCCGCTGCGACGGCACGGGGTGACGGCCGGGCGGTACGTCGTCCGGGGCGGCGTGGTGCGCGCGCCCCGGACGGCCCGGAACGGTCGGGCGGGTGGCCGGTGGCGTGGCCGGACCGTTCCGGGTGGTGGGGCGGCTACGCGCGCGGCGTGAGTCGCAGGGTGAGGATCTGGAACGGCCGCAGGGACACCCGGATCCCTCCGTCGGGCCCGAGCTGCGCGCTCTCCCCCTCCAGCGGGCGTTCCAGCAGGTCGGTCACCTGCACCCGCTCCACCGGGAAGGAGGCGCTCAGGGTGGTCGCGGCGCGCCCGCCGAGCGACTCGTACAGCCGGACGACCACGTCGCCGGACCGGTCGTCGGCGAGCTTGACCGCCTCGATCGCGGCCCGCGTGCCGTCGAGGGTCACCAGGGGCGCGACCGGCCCGCCGCCCGGGGCACCGGCGGTGACGCGCAGCGGCAGGTTGAGTTCGTAGCCGCCCGCCACGGCGTCCTCCACGGCCGCGCCGGGCAGCAGCGCGTACGTCATGCGGTGCGTGCCCTGGTCGGCGTGCGGGTCGGGCACGCGGGGCGCCCGGACCAGGCTGAGCCGCAGCGTCGTGGTGGTGCCGCCGTCCTCGCGGGAGGTGCGGCCGACATCGTGGCCGTAGGTCGAGTCGTTGAGCACGGCCACGCCGTACCCGGGCTCGGCGACGTGCACCCAGCGGTGGCAGAAGACCTCGAAACGGGCCGCGTCCCAACTGGTGTTGGTGTGCGTGGGCCGGAAGACGTGCCCGAACTGGATCTCGGCGGCGCTCCGGTCGGCGTGCACGTCCAGCGGGAAGGCCGCCTTGAGGATCTTCTCGCTCTCGTGCCAGTCGATCTCCGTCTCGAAGTCGATCCGCGGGCTGCCCGCGCGCAGTCGTACGGTCTGCGCGAGGCGGGAGTCCCCGAAGGACCGCTCGACGCGGATGGCGCCCACGAGCGGGCCCTCCTCCACGACGGTGATCGCGTCGGCGGCCGTCAGGTCGGTGTACTGGCGACGGTAGTGCCGGTCGATGTCCCAGGCGTCCCACTGGTTGGGCAGGTCGGTGTGGAGCCGCAGCAGGTTGCCGCGCGCGCCGGGGGCCAGCACCTCGCGGCCCGCGGTCAGGTCGAACACCGAGGTGAGCAGCCCGTCGTCGTCGAGTTCGACGCGGACCAGCCCGTTGTCCAGGACACGGCCGGTGACGGTCACCTTGCCGCCCGGCTCACCCGCCACGACCGGCCCCGCCCCGGAGGCCGGCAGCTCGGCGAAGACCGCCACCCGGCCGTCGGCGAGGGGCTGGCCTCCGGCTCCGTCCGGCGCCGCCGGCACCGCGACGACCTCCGCCCGGGCCCGCGGTGAGGTGTTGAACACCCACGGCGCCGACGGCCCGGTGCCGGGGTCGCCGGCCACCACCGCGGCGGCGCCGGCGGTGATCGCCTCCAGCTCCTCCTTCAGCCGGGCGTAGGTCGCCTCGGCCTCGCGGTGCACCCAGGCGATGGAGGAGCCGGGCAGGATGTCGTGGAACTGGTGGAGCAGGACCGTCTTCCACAGCCGGTCGAGGTCCTCGTACGGGTACGCGTACGAAGGGTCGCGCAGCGCGGCCGTGGCGGCCCACAGCTCGGCCTCGCGCAGCAGGTGCTCGCCGCGCCGGTTGCCGGACTTGGTGCGGGCCTGGCTGGTGTACGTGGCGCGGTGCAGCTCCAGGTAGAGCTCGCCGGACCACACCGGGGCGTCCTCGTACTCCGCCCGGGCCTCGCGGAAGAAGGTGTCCGGGTCCTGGACGACGACCTTGGCCGAGCCCTCCAGGTCGCGCAGGCGCCGGGCCTTCTCCAGCATCTCGCGGGTGGGGCCGCCCCCGCCGTCGCCGTGCCCGAAGGGGACCAGGGAACGCGTGCCGCCGCCCTTGTCCGCGTAGTTGCGCACGGCGTGGGCCATCTCCTCGCCGGAGAACACCGCGTTGTAGGTGTCGACGGGCGGGAAGTGCGTGAAGATCCGGGTGCCGTCGATGCCCTCCCACCAGAAGGTGTGGTGCGGCATCTTGTTCGTCTGGTTCCACGAGATCTTCTGCGTGAGGAACCACTCCATCCCGGCCAGCCGGGCGATCTGCGGGTAGGCGCCGGTGTAGCCGAAGGAGTCGGGCAGCCACACCCCCCGGCACTCGACGCCGAACTCCTCGGCGAAGAAGCGCTTGCCGTGGATCAGCTGGCGGGCCATCGCCTCGCCGCCCGGCAGGTTGCCGTCGGCCTCCACCCACATGCCGCCGACCGGCACCCAGTTGCCGGCCTTCGCCGCCTCCTGCATGCGCCGGTACACCTCGGGGTTGCGCTCCTTGACCCAGGCGTACTGCTGGGCCTGGGAGCAGGCGAAGACCAGCTCCGGGTAGTCGGCGGCGAGCGCGGTGACGTTGGAGAAGGTGCGGGCGGTCTTGCGCTTGGTCTCGCGCAGCGGCCACAGCCACGCGCTGTCGATGTGGGCGTGGCCGACCGCGGACAGCGTGTGGGCGCTGGCGTGGGCGGGCCGGGACAGCGCCCCGGCGAGTTCCGCGCGGGCCGCGGCGGCGGTGCCGGCGACGTCCGCGATGTCGAGGGCGTCGAGCATCCGCTCCAGGGCGCGCAGCAGTTCGTGGCGGCGCGGCTCGGCCGTGGACAGCTCACGCATCAGCTCGCCCGCGACCTCGATGTCCAGGACCAGGTGCCACACGTCCTCGTCGAGCACGGCGAGGTCCGCGCGGGCCATCGTGTACAGCGGTTCCGCGGGCGCGGTGAGCCGGTCGCCGAGCGGGGTCGGCAGGAAGCCCTTGGCCAGGATGTCGGGGTTGGCGGCGGCCTCCAGCAGCAGCTCCACCAGTTCGCCGCCGGCCGCGGGGTTCGCGACGGGCACGTACTGGTTGCGCGGCTCGATGCCCTTGACCGGGGTGCCGGACGCGTCGTGGACCAGGGCCTCGGCCTGGCCGCCGGGCCAGTCGCCGATGAAGCCGAGGTCGAAGACGGCCTCGACGCGCCGGCCGGCCCATTCCGCGGGGACGGTGCCCCGGGCGCGTATCCAGCTGGTCGACCAGGGGGTGCCCCAGCGGTCGCCGGTCGCGAAGGGGACGTACTCGGCGGCCAGCGCCTCGCCCACCGGCACCGGTTCGCCGTCCACGTGCCACGCGGTGAGCGTCAGCGGCACCGACCCGGCGTACACCGCGGGGCGGATGCGCTGTTCGAGGACGCGGTCGAGGCGCGCCTCGACCTGCTTGCGGTCGTCGTGCATGGGTGCTGGTCCCCTCAGTCCCGGAGGTAGGCGAGGTCGGGTACGTGCTTGCGGTAGCCGTCGAGCAGACGCCGGCCGACGGCGACGGAGTCGACGAGCGGGTGGAGCGCGAAGGCGCGCAGGGCGGCGGCGCGCTCGCCGGTGGTGGCGGCCCGGATGACGTCGCGCTCGACGGCCTTGACGGAGGTGACCAGGCCGACGGCGTGGCCCGGCAGCGGATCGCCGACGATCGGGCGGGCGCCGTTGGCGTCCACGTGGCAGGGCACCTCGACGACGGCCTCGGCGTCGAGCGGCTCCAGGGCGCGGCGGTTGCGGACGTTGAGGATGAGCGTGGTGCGCTCGTCGAGGGCGATGGCACGCATCAGGGCGAGGGCGACCTTCTCGTAGCCGCCGGACTCCAGGTCGCACGAGTCGCGTTCGCCGGCTCCCGCGGCCTCCCGGACGTCGGCGCCGTAGGTGGTCTCGCGCTCCAGGCGGGTGGCGTCCCAGGCCGCGAAGGGCTCTGTGCCCGGGGCGCGCATCGTCTCGTAGAAGCGCTGCTGCTGCTCCAGGAGGAAGGCGCCGCGGGTGTGCTCGGCGTCGCGCGCGGCGGCGACGGTCTCGCGGTTGGAGTAGTAGTAGTTCAGGTACTCGTTGGGCACCGAGCCGAGGGTGCGCAGCCAGTCGGCGCCGAAGAGCTTGCCCTCCTCGAAGGAGGTGAGCGCCGCCTCGTCGGCCAGCAGCCGCGGGAGCAGGTCGACGCCGTCCACGCGCACCGCCCGCAGCCAGCCGAGGTGGTTCAGGCCCGCGTAGTCGAACCAGGCGCGGCCGGCGTCGACGCCCAGGGCGCGCGCCACCCTCCTGCCGAGGCCGACGGGCGAGTCGCAGATGCCGATGACGCGGTCGCCGAGGTGGTGGGACATGGCCTCGGTGACCATGCCGGCGGGGTTGGTGAAGTTGATGACCCAGGCGTCGGGCGCGAGCCGCGCGATGCGGCGGGCGATGTCGACGGCGACGGGGATGGTGCGCAGCCCGTACGCGATGCCGCCGGGTCCGACCGTCTCCTGGCCGAGGACGCCCTCGTCGAGGGCGACGCGCTCGTCGACGACGCGTCCGGCGAGACCGCCGACGCGGATCGCGGAGAAGACGAAGTCGGCGCCGGTGACGGCCTCGTCGAGGTCGGTGGTGACGGTGACCCCGGGCGCGTCGGGGTGTCCCTGCGCCTGCTGCCGCAGCACCCGGACGATGGCGTCCAGGCGTCCGGGGTCCAGGTCGTGCAGGGTCACGTGGGTGACGCGGCCCGCCGCACGGTCCTCCAGCAGGGCGCGGTAGACCAGCGGGACGCGGAAGCCGCCACCACCGAGAATCGTGAGCCTCATACCTCGACCACCTCCACCCCCGCCTCGCGCAGCGAGGTCCGGGTCGTCGCGTCCGCCGGGGCGTTGGTCACCACGACGTCGATGTCCTCGGGCCCGCACACGCGGGCCATGCCGGTGCCGGGGAACTTCCCGGCGTCCGCCGCGAGCACCACCTGGTCGCTCGCCGCGATCATGGCCCTTTTGACGGGCACCTCCACGGCGGTCGTGTCCAGTATCTGCCCGTTGGGGCGGATGCCGCTGGTGCCCAGGACCAGCCGGTCGGCCCGGACCTGGCGCAGGTTGTCCTCGGTGAGGAAGCCGACCAGGGAGCGGTACTCGCGGCGCACGACCCCGCCGAGCAGCACCAGCTGGACGTCCTTCTCGTCCTGCAGCTCCTCGTAGACCGCGAGGTTGCTGGTGATCACCGTGAGCGAGCGGCCGCGCAGGTGCCGGGCGACCCGCAGTGCGGTGGTCCCGATGTCCAGCAGCACGGTCTCGCCGTCCTTGATGATCTCGGCGCACCGGACGGCGATGGCGTCCTTGGCCTCGACGCGGACGGCGGCGACGTCCGGGAACGGTTCGTCCTCGCCGGTCAGCGGGACCGCGCCGCCGTAGACCCGCTTCAGCAGGCCCTCGTCCTCGAGCTGGATGAGGTCGCGGCGGATCGTGGCCTGGCTGGCGCCGATCCGCTCGGCCAGCACGGTTACCGAGGTGGGGCCGTCCGCCCGCAGCGCACGGAGGATCAGCTCATGTCGTCGGTCGGGGAGCATGGCACGAACCCTACCCGGGCTCTCTGCAAAGTCAATCAAAGTCGAGCAGGTTTGTGATTGACCCTTGTCAAACCACTGCACAGCATGCAAGCTCTTGCCTACTTCAGGCCGGGGCGTCCCCCTGTCCGGGCCTGGACCGGGGGGACACGAAGCACCGGGCGCCCCGCGCCGGTGCCCCTGGAGAGGTAGGTCGCAATGCCGCGGTCGACGCACGCCGGCAGCACCCGGGAGGAGGCAGCCGATGTCTTCCTGTCAGGGCTGCTCTTCTTCGACCTGGGTTTCACCGGGCTCCCCTCGGCTCCCACCCCGGGCGCCGAGGTGTGGACCAAGGGCATGGGCACGTCCCCCGGCGGGATCGCCAACTTCGCGGTCGCGCTGAGCAGGCTGGGGCTGCGCACGTCGCTGTCCGCGGCGTTCGGTGAGGACCTGCTCGGCACGCACCTGTGGCACGAGCTGTCCGTCACCGAGGGCGTCGACCTCTCCCGCTCGCGCCGCTTCGCCGGGTGGCCGACCCCGGTGACCGTCTCGCTCGCGTACGACGGCGACCGGGCGCTGGTCACCCACGGCCAGGAGCCGCCGCTCGGCCCGGACGCGATGATCGGCGAACCGCCGGCGAGCCGGGCCGCGATCGCCCACATCGGCGCCGAGCCGCTGGAGTGGGTGGGGCGCGCGCACGCGGCGGGCACCCTGGTCTTCGCCGACGTCGGCTGGGACCCCTCGGAGCGCTGGAGCCCGGCGGTGCTGGAACAGCTCGCCCTGTGCCACGCCTTCATGCCCAACGCCGAGGAGGCGATGGCCTACACCCGCACCGGCACCCCGCGGGCGGCGTTGTCCCGGCTGGCCGACCTGGTGCCGCTCGCCGTGGTCACCGACGGCGCCGGGGGCGCGCTGGCGGTGGACTCCACGACGGGCGAGAGCGTGTCGGTGGCCGGTCTGCCGGTGGACGCCGTCGACACCACCGGCGCCGGCGACGTCTTCGGGGCCGGGCTGGTCGCCGCCACCCTGGCGGGCCGCCCGCTCGCCGACCGGCTGCGCTTCGCCAACCTCGTCGCCGCGCTGTCCGTGCGGCGGATCGGTGGCGCCGCCGCCGCACCGGACATGGCCGCCGTCGCCCGCTGGTGGCGGTCCGTGCGCGACTCCCCCGGCAACGACGACCTGCGCTCCGCGTACGCCTTCCTCGACCACACCGTGCCGGCCGCCGCGACGACCGCCGCCGGCCCGCACCACGCCGATCAGCCCGAGCAGTAGGAGAACCCCGTGGACCTTTCCCGCAGACGATTCCTGCAGGCGACCGTGCTCACCGCCGCGGCCGCCGGCCTCACCGCCGCGTGCGGTGGCGGCGGAGCGGGCGGCACCAGGAACGGCAAGAACCTCACGCTCTGGTACTGGGGCGGCGGGCTGAGTGACAAGGTTGTCAAGGACGCCGAGGCGCACTTCACCGAAGTGACCCTGAAGTCCGCGCAGATCGGCGGCGACTTCAAGCAGAAGCTGCTCACGACGCTGACCGGCGGCCAGTCCGTGCCCGACATCACCGGCATCAAGGGCGAGGACATGGCCTCCTTCCTGCCCAACGCCAACCGCTTCCTGGACCTCAACGACCTGGGCTTCAAGGACGTGGCCCCGCAGTACCTGGAGTGGAAGACCAAGCTGGCGCGCAGCGAGGACGGCCGGCAGATCGGCTTCCCGATCGACATCGGCCCCACCGCGATGTTCTACCGCGCGGACTTCTTCGAGCAGGCCGGGCTGCCCTCCGAGCCGGAGCAGGTCGCGGCGCAGATCAAGACCTGGGACGACTGGCTGGCCGCGGGCCGGGAGCTGCACAAGGCGGTGCCGTCGGCGTCGCTGATCAACAGCGCGAGCGCGGTCTTCGACATCGCCGTCGGCCAGGGCACGCAGCGCTTCATCGACACCGGCAACCACTTCGTCGGCGACCAGGACCACATCCGTGCCGCCTGGGACCTGGCCGTGCGGCCGTACGGGCTCGGGCTCGACGCCAAGATCAACGACAACAGCTGGAACGCGGCCATCGCCAAGGGCACGCTCGCGACCGAACTCGGCGCCGCCTGGCACGCCCTGGACATCTCCTCCGCCGCGCCCGACTCCAAGGGCAAGTGGCGCGTGGCCCCGATGCCGGGCGGCCCGTCCAACCTCGGCGGCTCGTTCCTGGCGCTGCCCCGCCAGTGCCGCAACCCCGAGCAGGCCTTCAAGGTCGTGAGCTGGCTGCTGAGCCCCGCCAACGACGCCCGCGGCTTCGCCGACGCCGCGATCTTCCCGGCCGCCCCCGCGGCGTACGCGATGCCGCAGATGACCGCCGGCGATCCGTACTTCGGCGGCCAGAAGACCATCGACGTCTTCGGGCCGGCCGCCAAGGCGATCCCGGAGGCGTACGAGGCCCCGGCGGACGCGGCCCTGATGGCGACGTACAAGACCGAGCTGACCAACGTCGAGACCAAGGGCAAGAAGGCGGACGACGCCTGGAAGGACGCCGTGGCCCAGGCCAAGCAGATCGCGCAGCGGCAGGGCGTGCGCTGACATGGCAGCGCCTCCGACCACCGGCCCCGGCTCCGTCGCGGTGGACGCCACCGGCGGCGGCCCGGGGCGGCCGCGCCTGCGTCCGCGCCGCTCCGCGCCCGCGCACCACCTGCCGCAGCCGGCGGCGCGGGCCGCCCGGCGCGGTGTGCTGTCCTTCTGGCCGCAGTACCTGGCGATCTCGCCGTTCTACCTGGTCTTCGGCGTCTTCATGCTCTGGCCGGTGTTCTACTCGCTCTACCTGGCCTTCCACCGCTGGGACGGCATCGGCGAGATGCAGTTCGTCGGGTTGCAGCAGTTCCGCTTCCTGATGGACGACCCGGTCTTCTGGCTGTCGATCCGCAACACCCTGGCCATCTGGGTGCTGTCGACGGTGCCGACGCTCCTCGGGGCGCTGGTGCTTGCCACGCTGCTCAACTCCGTGCGGCGCTTCAAGTCCTTCTACCGGATCGCGCTCTTCCTGCCGAACGTCACCTCGATCGTCGCCATCGCGATCTTCTTCGGGGCGGTCTTCAGCAACAACTTCGGCCTGGTCAACGCGATCCTGCACATGGCCGGCCTGCCCGAGGTCCAGTGGATGAGCAATCCGTGGACCATCAAGCTGGTCATCGCGCTGCTGATGACCTGGCAGTGGACCGGGTACAACATGATCATCTACCTGGCGGGGATGCAGGCCATCCCCGGCGAGGTCTACGAGGCGGCACGGATCGACGGGGCCGGGCCGGTGCGGACCTTCCTGCGCATCACGATCCCGATCCTGCGCCCGGTCATCCTGTTCACGGTCGTCATCTCGACCGTCAACGGCCTGCAGAGCTTCACCGAGCCGCAGGTCCTGTTCGGGAGCAACGCGGCCAACGCCAATCTCGGCGGCCCCGGCCAGGCGGGTCTGACCACCTTGCTCTACTTCTACCAATCGGCGTTCTCCAACAACGACTTCGGCTACGGGGCCGCCATCGTCTGGGCGTTCTTCGTGCTCATCCTCGTGCTCGTCGTCGTCAACTGGCGCCTCGTCCAGCGCGGGAGGAAGTCATGACGCGCACCGCACGGTCGCTGCGCCCCAAGGGGCTCACCGCGCACCTCGTGCTGATCGTCGCGGTCCTCGTCTCGGTCTTCCCGTTCTACTGGACGATCGTCATGGCGACCAACACCACCCGCGACATCTACCGCACGCCGCCCAAGGTCTCCTTCGGCCCGCACCTGCTGGACAACGTCCGTACGGTGCTCGACAGCATCGACTTCTTCGGCTCGATGCTCAACACGCTGGCGGTCGCCTGCGTCTCGACCGTGCTCGTGCTCCTCGTCGACTCGATCGCGGCCTTCGCCTTCGCCAAGTTCGACTTCCCCGGGCGCAGGTGGCTCTTCGGGGTGCTGCTCGTCTTCATGATGCTGCCGCTGCAGCTGGCGATCATCCCGCAGTACCTGATCATGATGCACCTGGGCTGGCTCGGCACGCTCAAGGCGCTCATCCCGCCCGCGCTGGCCAACGCCTTCGGCATCTTCTGGCTGCGCCAGTACGTCAGCGGGGGCGTCCCCGACGAACTCCTCGACGCCGCCCGCATGGACGGCTGCGGCTTCCTGCGCCAGTACTGGCACGTGGTGCTGCCGATGATCCGCCCGGCGCTGGCGTTCCTCGGCATCTACGCCTTCGTCAACGCCTGGAACGACTACGTCTGGCCGCTGATCGCCCTGGTCAACCCCGAGCACATCACGCTCCAGGTCGCCCTGGCCCAGCTCAACGTCGGCCGCTCCACGGACTACAGCGTCGTGATGGCCGCCGTGCTCATCGCCTCCGCACCCCTGGTGCTGGTCTTCGCGCTCTTCGCCCGGGGCTTCATCGCGGGCGCGACCGAGGGGGCCGTCCGCGGCTGACCCGTCACCGGTCCCGGGGCGCGCCGCCCGGCGCCCCGGGGCGGCCCCGGGCGGGCGGTCAGCCCGTCTGCACCGTGACCATGCCGTTCTCGGTGGTGGCGGTGATCCTGCGGGACGATGACGGATCGGTCGGCACGCTCACCTGCCTCATGCCGACGCCGGTCCGGGCCCGCACGTCGTAGGCGGTTCCGGGCGGCACGGTGACGGTGACCATGCCGTTCCCGGCGGTGGCGGTGACCTCCTGCGGTGCGACGGCGAAGGTCGCCTCGACCGTGCCGTTCCCGCTCGTCAGGGACGCCCGGCGAGCGCCGAGCGCGCTGCCGGTGACGCCGCCGTTGCCCGTGCCGAGGTCGACCGCTCCGGTGACGCCGTCCGCCTCGACCTCCCCGTTGTCCACCCTGACGGTGACGGGCGTCGCGGGGGGCACCCTGACGACGTAGTCGACCTTGCACGGCCGGCTGTTCCCGCACCCGGAGCCGACCAGCCGCAAGGTGCCGCCCTCGACCCGATGACGGGTGGCCGGCTTCACGGCGCCGTACTCCAGGGTCTCGGTCACCGACATCGGCCCGCTCCCCACGGTGATCCGCACGGAGCCGTTCTCATTGCGCACGTCGAGCGCCTTCGCGCCGGAGATCTCGTAGGAGTGCGGGGAGGACCCGCCGGTCACGCCGCCGGGTGACCCTCCCCCCGAGGGCACGGCGGGGCCGGTGACGTCGGCACCGGGTGCCCCGTCGCCGCCCGCGTCGCAGGACACCAGGAACCCCGCCGCCGCAAGGGCCAGGACGACCGCCACCGCGTGCCAACTCTTCACCACTGCCTTCTCCTTGCACGTCGCCAACCATCGCCCCACGCGGAGCATATCCCTGCAAAGGCGGCATTCCCGATCCTCCGATGGGGTGAGTGGCCCGCCGGGACGCGGGTACACGCGCTTCGACCGCGGTGCGGCGAACGGGTGGCAGCGGCCTTGCGGGCGGCGCGCGGGGCGGGCCGGGTGCGCCGCGGCCGGTAGACCTGGCGGACGGGGCGGACGGATCCGGGAGGGCAGGATGGGGCGCACGGCGGCCGAGGTGACGGGGTGGCTGCTCGTGCTGCTCGCCCTGTACGTGGTGCTGATCGGGCCCGTCACGGTACTGGAGGTCGTCGTCGGCGCGGCCGGCGCGTTGCCGGCCGGCATCGCCGCGCACACCGTGCGGAAGGCCGCGGGCGCGGCGCCGGGCGGTCCCCGGTACGTGGCGCGTGCGGTACACGCCTGGCCGGGTGCGGTGCTCTCGGAGACCTGGCAACTGGCCGTGGCGGCCGTCGGCGGGCGAGCGCACCGCGGCGGCCTGCACACCCTGCGGCTGCCGGAGGGCGTCGGGGCGGGATGGGCGACGGCGATGCTGTCCGCCACCCCGGGCACCGTCGTGGTGGACGTCGACGACAACGGCGAACGCGCCGTCACGGTGCACCGGTTGGGTGGCGGCGCGTCGGCGATGGAGCGGGCGCTGGGCGCCGAGGAGGTGCGGCGGTGAACGCGTGGCTGATCGCGGCCGGGGTGCTCATGAGCGCCGGGCTGGGCCCGTGCGCCTGGCTGGTGCTGCGCGGGGCGGCGCACGCCCGGCTGGCCGGGGGGAGCCTGGCGACGACGCTGGTGGCGGTGGTGCTCCTGCTGCTGGCCGAGGGCTTCGGGCGCACTTCGTACGGCGATCTCGCACTGGTACTGGCCGTACTGGGGCCGGTCGGGACGCTGGTGTTCACCCGGTTCCTGGCCGGGGAACCGCACGAGGGCGGCGGTGCCGCGACATGACGGTCCGCCATCTGCTCGCCCTGGCGCTGCTGGTCACGGGCTGCGCCGTGCTCCTGCTGTCCGCGGCGGCGCTGGTCCTGCTGCCCGGCCCCTACCGCCGGCTGCACGCCCTGTCCCCCGCGGGCGCGCTGGGCGCCCCGCTGGTGGCACTGGCCCTGGCGGTGGAGACGGGGCCGGGGCGCGCCGCGCTGAAACTGCTGTTCATCGGCGTGCTGCTGGCAGCCGGCGGCACGGTGACCACGATGGCGCTCGGGCGGCTGACCGTACGCATGGACGAGCGAAGGGAGCCCGCCGCGTGACGGGCACCGATGTGCTGGTGGTGATCGCGCTGCTGCTGGTGGCGGTGACGGCCACGGCGGCCGTGCTGACCCGCGACCCGGTCCGGCAGTCGGTCGTGCTGGCCTTCCTGGGCCTGGCGTTCGCGCTGCTGTTCACCGTGTTCCAGGCACCGGACGTGGCGCTGTCGCAGCTGGCCGTCGGCTCGGTGCTGACGCCGCTGCTGATCCTCCTCACCGTCCGCCGGGTCCGGCGGCCCGCGGCCAAGCGGACCGGGCGGGAGGGCCGGTGAGGCGCGGCACGCGGATCCGGCTGTTCGCCGTCGCCGCGGCGGTGCTGTTCGCGGGCTGGGCGCTCGCCTGCACCGGACTGCCGCCGTTCGGCGGTGACGTCCACCCCTATGGCGACCGGGCGGTCGCCGCGGCGCTGACCCGGCACACCGCGAACGTGGTCTCCTCGGTCAACTTCGACCAGCGGGCCTTCGACACCCTCGGCGAGGAGTCCGTGCTGTTCGCGGCGGTCCTGGGGGCCACCGTGCTGCTGCGGCCGGCCCGTGACGAGCGCAAGGTCGGCCCGGCGCCGCTGTCCGTGCTGCCGGCCACCCGGCTGTTCGGCGCGCTGCTGCTGCCGGTGACGCTGCTGACCGGCTGGTACGTCGTCGCGCACGGCCAGCTGAGCCCCGGCGGCGGCTTCCAGGGCGGCGTGGTGCTGGCCGCGGGCCTGCACCTGGCGTACGTGGCCGCCGACTACCGGGTGCTGGGCCGGGTGCGCCCGCTGGCCGTCCTGGAGGTGACGGACGCCCTCGCGGCGGCCGCGTTCACGGCGCTGGGCCTGGTGGGGCTCGCGGTGGCCGGCGCCTACCTGGCCAACACGCTGCCGCTGGGGACCTTCCGCGACCTGGCCTCCGGCGGGCTCGTACCGCTGATCAACGCCGCCGTCGGGGTGGAGGTGGGATCGGGCGTCGTCGTCCTGCTCGCCGCCTTCCTCGACCAGGCCGTGGAGGTGACCGACAAGTGAGCGTGCTGCCCTACCTCGTGGCCGGCTGGGTCTTCCTGGCCGGGATGTACGGGCTGGTGACCAGCCGTGACCTGATCCAGGCCGTGGGCTGCCTGAGCGTCACCCAGTCGGGGACGTACGTGCTGCTGCTGGCCGTCGGCTACCGGCGCGGCGGCACCGCCCCCGTCTACTCCGACACCTCCGTGCGCACCCCGGTCGTCGACCCGGTCGTGCAGGCGATGACCCTGACCGACGTCGTGGTGGGGGCGGTGGTGACCGCGCTGCTGCTCAGCCTGGTCATCCAGCTGCGCAAGCGGCACGGCACCCTGGACCCGGAGTCGCTGACCGGACTGAAGGGCTGAGGGCACCGACCGTGGGGCCGGACGCCCTGCTGCCGCTGGCCGTCGCCGTTCCGCTGCTCGGCGCGGTGCTGCTGGCCGTGTGCGGCAGATGGCTGCCGAGGCTGGGCTGCGACGTGCTGGCCACGGTCTGCGCGGCGACGGAGGTCGTGGTCGTGGCGGCGCTGTGGGCGGGCGCGGGCGACGGGCTGTCCGTGGCGTGGCTCGGCGGCTGGCGGCCGCAGGCCCCGAGCGGCCACGGCGTCGGCGTCGTCCTGGCCGCGGACCGGGTCGGCGGCGGGATGGCGCTGCTCGCCGCGGTGCTGGTGCTGGCGGTGGTGGTCTACTCGTGGCGCTACTACGCAGAGCCGGGCGGCGACCACGCGGGGAACTTCCCCGCCCTTCTGCTGCTCTTCGAGGCGGGCATGTGCGGCTTCGCCCTGACCGGCGACCTCTTCGACGCCTTCGTCTTCTTCGAGCTGATGGGCGTGGTCGCGTACGCCCTCACCGGGTACCGCATCGAGGATCCCCGCCCGCTGCAGGGCGCGCTGACCTTCGGCCTGGTCAACTCGCTGGGCGCGTACGCCTCCCTGATGGGCATCGGCCTGCTGTACGCGCGCACCGGCGAGCTGGGCTTCGCCGCGATCGGACGTGAACTGGCGCGGCACGGCGGGCCGGACGCCGTCGTGGTGTGCGGCTTCGTGCTGGTCGTGACGGGGCTGCTGGTAAAGGCCGCGACGGTCCCCTTCCACCTGTGGTTGCCCGACGCGCACGCCGTCGCCCCGACGCCGGTGTGCATGCTGCTGTCGGGGGTGATGGTCGAGCTGGGCGTCTACGGGGTCACGCGCGTCTACTGGGCGGTCTTCTCCGGTCCCGGGGGCATCCCGCCGCAGGCGCTGCGGGACACCCTGACGGCGTTCGGGGTGCTGACCGCTCTGGTGGGGGCGGTGATGTGCTGGCAACAGCGGCACCTGAAACGTCTGCTGGCCTTCTCCACCATCTCGCACGTGGGGCTGTTCCTGGTGGGCGTGGCCACGCTCACGCCGCTGGGCACCGCGGGCACCGCCGTGTACGTCGCGGGGCACGCCGGGGCCAAGGCCGCCCTGTTCGGCCTGACCGGGGTGCTACTGGACCGGTACGGCTCGGTCGACGAGCACGGGCTGCACGGCAGGGCCCGGGAACTGGTGCTGCCCGGCGCGCTGTTCCTGCTGGCCGGACTGGTGCTCGCGGGGCTGCCGCCCTTCGGCACCGGGCTGGGCAAGGCGCTGGCGGAGGACGCCGCGGCGCACTGGCTGGGGTGGCTGCCCGCCGCGTACCTCGTGGCCTCCGCGGTGACCGGCGGCGCCGTACTGCGCGCCGCGCTGCGGGTCTTCCACGGCGCAGGTCCCCGTCCTGCGTCCCACCCCTGGGAGCCGGAGACCAGTGGGGAGGGCGAGGAGCCCGAGATCCGCGGGCCGCGCCGTGTGCTGCCGGTGATGATGGTCACCGTCCCGGCGCTGCTGCTGCTCGGCTGCCTGGCGGTCGGCACGGTCCCCGCCGTGGGCGCCTCCCTCGCCCGTTCCGCCACGGTCTTCACCGACCACGCGGGGTACGCCGCCGCGACGCTCGGCCCGTCGCGGGCGGCCGGTCCTGCGCACGTGCCGCCCGCGGCCGGGTGGACGCCGGAGGGCGTGCTGCTGGGCCTGCTCTCCTCGGCTGCCGCCGCGGCCCTGGCCGCGGCCGCCGTGTGGGGCCCCGGTGCCTCCGGCGCCCTCGCACGGCGTACCCGTACCGCCGCCGGCGCGGTGACCCGGACGGCCGTGGTGCCGCTGCGCCGGCTGCACTCGGGGCTGCCCGGGGACTCCGTCGCCTGGCTGACGGTCGGCGTCGCCGTGCTGCTCGTCGCCTTCGGCGCGCAGGCAGGCGGGGGATGACGCGTGGCGGTCGCACCGGCCGCCCGCCTCCGGCCGTTACGGTCCGTGCATGGGACCGGGTATCGCCTTCGCTCTGTGTGCCGCCGTCCTGATGGGGACGGCGACGGTGATACAGGCCATGGGCGCGCGCCGGGCCGCCGCGGGCTCGCCCGGGGCGCCGTGCTCGGGCGCGCGGACGCTGCTGGCGGCACTGCGGTGCTGGCCGTTCGTCGCGGGTGTCGGGATGGACGCACTGGGCTTCGCGGCGGAGCTGGTCGCGCTGCGGTCCCTGGCGCTGTTCGTGGTCGAGGCGGCGCTGGCGTCCTCCCTCGCGGTCACCGCGGTCGTGGCGGCGGTGCTGCTGAAGGTGCGGTTGCGTGCGGCGGAATGGACGGCGGTCGGCGCGGTGTGCGTCGGGCTCGCGGTGCTGGCGGTCTCCGCGGGCCGGGACGGCGGGGGCGAGGGGGACCTGCGGCTGCGGCTGGCGATCCTCGTCACGGCGGTCGTGCTGGCGGTCGCCGGCCGGATCGTGGACCGCCGTGCGACGCGGAGCAGGGCGGCGGTGCTCGGCGCCGTGGCGGGGCTCGGCTTCGGCGTCGTGGCGGTCGCGGTGCGGATGCTGATCGGGTTCGAAGTGGGCGAACTGCTCGCGGACCCGGCGACGTACGCCGTCGTCATCTCGGGGATCACCGGCTTCGTCTTCCTCGTGGACGCCCTCCAGGCGGGCTCGGTGACCGCCGCGACGGCGGCGATGGTCATCACCGAGTCCCTGTGGCCCGCGCTGTTCGGGGTGGTGTGGCTGGGGGACTCCACGCGGCACGACCGGGCCCCGCTCGCCGTGCTCGGCTTCGTGCTCTCGATCGCGGGGGCACTGGCCCTGGCACGGTTCGGGGAGGCGGAGCAGGAGGCGCCGCCCGCGTCGGCCGCGGGCGGCGCGCCGTGAAGGACGGCTGACGGTCGCCTGCCGGTCAGCCGCTCACCGCCCCGGCCAGGTCCAGTCGGTGACCTCGGGCAGGTCCACGCCGTGCTCGCGGATCCACGCGTGGTGCCGCAGCCGGGCGTCCTCCATCAGCTGGCGTACCGGCGCGGCCCGCACCGCGAGCCCCGGCACGCGGTCGATGACGTCCATGACCAGCCGGAAGCGGTCGAGGTCGTTGCGGACGACCATGTCGAAGGGCGTGGTCGTGGTGCCGATCTCCTTGTAGCCGCGCACGTGCAGGTGGGCGTGGCCGGTGCGGCGGTAGGCGAGCCGGTGGATGAGCCACGGGTAGCCGTGGTAGGCGAAGATCACCGGCTTGTCGCGGGTGAAGAGCGCGTCGTACTCCGGGTCCGCCATGCCGTGCGGATGCTCGTCCTTGGGCACCAGCCGCGCGAGGTCGACCACGTTGACCACCCGTACGGCCAGCTCGGGCAGGTGACGGCGGATCAGCGAGGCGGCGGCCAGCACCTCCTGGGTGGGGACGTCCCCCGCGCAGGCGAGGACGACGTCCGGTTCACGGGTGCCGTCCTCGGTGCCCGCCCACTGCCAGACCCCGGCGCCGCGGGCGCAGTGGGCGCGGGCGGCGTCGAGGTCGAGCCAGTCGAAGCAGGGCTGCTTGCCGGCGACGACCACGTTGACGTAGTCGCGGCTGTGCAGCACGTGCTCGGCGGTCGACAGCAGGGTGTTGGCGTCCGGCGGCAGGTAGACCCGCACGACCTCGGGCGCCTTGTTGAGGATGTGGTCGATGAAGCCGGGGTCCTGGTGGGAGAAGCCGTTGTGGTCCTGCCGCCACACGTGCGAGGTCAGCAGGTAGTTCAGGGAGGCGATGGGGCGGCGCCAGGGCAGCGCCCGCGTGGTGCGCAGCCACTTGACGTGCTGGTTCACCATCGAGTCGACGATGTGGACGAAGGCCTCGTAGCAGGAGAACAGCCCGTGCCTGCCGGTGAGGAGGTAGCCCTCCAGCCAGCCCTGGCAGGTGTGCTCGGACAGGATCTCCATGACGCGGCCGTGCCGGTCCAGGTGTTCGTCGACGGGGAGGACCTCGGCCTGCCAGGCCTTGCCGCTGGCCTCGTAGACCGCCTGGAGCCGGTTGGAGGCGGTCTCGTCGGGGCCGACGAGCCGGAAGTCGCGGCGCTCGGCGGTGTCGGCCATGACGCGTTCCAGCAGGTCGCCGAGGACCCGCGTGGGCTCGTGCAGGGTCACGCCCGGCTTGTCGACCTCGACGGCGAACCGCTCCAGGGGCGGCACGGGCAGGTCGCGCAGCAGCAGCCCGCCGTTGGCGTACGGGGTGGCGCCGAGCCGCAGGTCGCCCTCGGGGACGCAGGCCAGCACCTGGGCGGTGGGCGCGCCGTGCTCGTCGAACAGCTCCTGCGGGCGGTACGAGCGCATCCACTGCTCGAGCTGCCGCAGGTGCTGGGGGTTGTCGCGGACCGCGGCCATCGGCACCTGGTGAGCGCGCCACGTGCCCTCCACGGGCAGGCCGTCGACCTCGGCCGGGCCGGTCCACCCCTTGGGCGTGCGCAGCACGATCACGGGCCAGCGCGGGCGCCCGCTCTCCCCGCCCTCGCGGGCGGCGGCCTGGATCTGCGCGATGCGGTCCAGGGCGGTGTCCATCGCCTCGGCCATCGCGGCGTGGACGGCCATCGGGTCGTCTCCGGTGACGTGCAGCGGCTCGTGTCCGTAGCCGCGCAGCAGTTCGTCGAGCTCGCCCTCCGGGATGCGGGCCAGCACGGTCGGGTTGGCGATCTTGTAGCCGTTCAGGTGCAGCACGGGCAGGACGGCGCCGTCGTGGACGGGGTCGAGGAACTTGTTGGAGTGCCAGGACGCGGCGAGCGGCCCCGTCTCGGCCTCGCCGTCGCCGATGACGCAGGTGACGACGAGTTCGGGGTGGTCGAAGGCGGCACCGTAGGCGTGCGAGAGCGAGTAGCCCAGCTCACCGCCCTCGTGGATCGAGCCGGGGGTCTCCGGCGCGACGTGGCTCGGCACGCCCCCGGGGAAGGAGAACTGCCGGAACAGCCGGTCCATGCCCGCGGCGTCACGGGGGACGTCCGGGTAGGTCTGCGAATACGTACCCTCCAGCCACGCGTTCGCCAGGACGGCCGGGCCGCCGTGCCCCGGGCCCCAGACGGCGAGCTCCCGCTGCCCGCGGGCCTTGATCACCCGGTTGAGGTGGGTGTACACGAGGTTCAGGCCGGGCGAGGTGCCCCAGTGGCCGAGCAGCCGTGGTTTCACGTGTTCGGGGCGGAGCGGTTCGGCCAGGAGCGGATTGCCCATCAGGTAGATCTGGCCGACGGCCAGGTAGTTCGCGGCGCGCCAATGGGCGTCGAGGGCACGGAGCTCCTCGTCGTGCATGGCTTCCTCCGAAACGTCGGGTACGGGAGACCTCTCCTTCCCAGGTTCGGCACTCCCGATGACGGTCCGCTAGGGCCGGATGGGGCCTCTTGCGGTGGTCCGGACGCCGACGGGATGTCCGACACGGGCCGTGATCTGGAGTGCGCGTGCCGCAGGAGGGGGCAGGGAAGATCGCGGATTGAGCGGATTCGGGCGAACCGGACCGGTTTCGGCGCATCCCCGGCACGGCCCGCCGCCAGGCCCTACGGTCCCGGAATCGGCCCCGAACGGACGCCCGGATGGACAGGGGGACCACGATGCACGAGACCAGGACCGACATGCCGGCCCCGGCGGTCGGCGACCCGGCCGCCGAGGAGATGTTCCGCGCGCTGCTGGAGGCGGCCCCGGACGCGATGGTCATCGTGGACGGCACCGGTGTCATCAGACTGGTCAACGCCCAGACCGAGTCCCTGTTCGGCCACACCCGGCAGGAACTGCTGGGCCGTCCCGTCGAGGTGCTGGTCCCCGATCGCTTCCGCGGCCACCACCCCGCCTACCGGCACGGCTACGCGGACAACCAGCAGGTACGGCCGATGGGCGCCGGGCTGGAGCTGTACGGGCTGCGCAAGGACGGCCGGGAGTTCCCCGTCGAGATCAGCCTGAGTCCGCTGCAGACCGCCGACGGCCTGCTGATCTCCGCGGCGGTGCGCGACGTCAGCGAGCGCAAGGCCGCCGAGGAGCGCATCAACGAGCTGGCGGTGCTCGTCGAGTCGTCCCAGGACGCGATCCTCGCCAAGACCCTCGACGGCCGCATCACCTACTGGAACGCCGCGGCACAGCGGCTGTACGGCTACGCGGCGGAGGAGGCCATCGGCCGGCACGTGTCCATGCTGGCCCCTGCGCACCTGAAGGAGGAGATCGCGACCCTGCTGCAGCGGCTCGGCCGGGGCGAGCGGGTGGAGCACTTCGAGACGCTGCGGGTGACGAGCACCGGGCGGCTGCTGGACGTGGACGTGACCCTCTGGCCGATCCGCGACCGCGACGGGGCCATCGTGGGCGCCTGCTCCATCGTGCGCGACATCGCCGACCTCAAGCGTGCCGAGGAGGAGCTGACGGAGCTGTACCGGCAGCAGCGGCACATCGCGCTGACCCTGCAGCGCAGCCTCATGGGGTCACCGGCCGAGCCGCCCGGCATGCGCACCGCCAGCCGCTACTTCCCCGCCACCCAGGGCGCGGGCGTCGGCGGTGACTGGTTCGACCTCATCCCGCTGGGCGGCGGTCAGGTGGGCGTGCTCATCGGCGATGTGATGGGGCGTGGCCTGGAGGCCGCCGCGGTGATGGGGCAGTTGCGTTCGGCGGCCCGCGCGCTGGCCAAGACCGGGATACCCCCGCGGCAGTTGATGCAGGCGCTCGACGCCTTCGTCACCGACCTGCCCGACCAGCTCGTCACCTGCTGCTACCTGGTGGTGGACCCGGACGCGGGCGAGGTGACGGTCTGCTCGGCGGGCCATCTGCCGGTGCTGCTGGTGGATCCCGGCCCCGGGGCCGCCGTGCGCGAGCTGCCCGCGCCGATCAGCGTGCCGCTCGGCGTCGGCGACGTGCCGCACCAGCAGGTGTGCCTGCCCGTCCCCGCCGGGTCGACGCTCGTGCTGTACACCGACGGGCTGGTCGAGACGCCGCGCTCCGACATCGACGCACAGCTGCGCCGGCTCGGCACGGAACTGCGCACCGCCTTCGCCCGCTCCCCTGGGCTGGAGGAGGCCGCCGACATGGTGCTCGCCTCGCTCCGCCCCGACGCCGACGGCCACGCCGACGACGTCACCCTGCTGCTCGCCCGGCTGCCCGAGGCTCCGCTCGCCGCGACCACCATGGAGGTGACGGCCGTCCCCTCGGCGGTCGCCGAGGGGCGCGGCTTCGTCCGCGAGACCCTGGCGCAGTGGGGCTGCGAGGAGATCGCGGACGCCGCCTGCCTGCTGGCCTCGGAGGTCCTCACCAACGCCGTGCGGCACGCCCAGGGGCCGTTGCGGCTGCGGCTGCACCGTACCGACCGGGAGATCACCGTCGAGGTCACCGACCACAGCACGCACATCCCGCAGCGCCGTCCGGCCGAACTCGGCGACGAGTCGGGGCGCGGTCTGCTGCTGGTGGAGGCCCTGGCCACGGGCTGGGGCACCCGGCCGTCCAGCGACGGCAAGACGGTCTGGTTCACCCTCCTGCTGGTGCACCGGTGACGCTGCGGCCGGCGCCTCCGGTCGGCTCGGCCGTCTCCACGAAGTGAGGGTTGTACATCACGCCGAGCAGGTTGCCGAAGGGATCGAGGGCCGCGCCGGCGACGAAGCCGTGGCCGTGGTCGCGCGGTGCCTCGTGCGGGCGGGCGCCCAGGGCGATCAGGCGCTCCCAGACCGCCTCGAGGTCGTCGACGTGCCAGTAGGCGACGACGCCCGCGGGCGCGGAGGGCGTGCGGGAGACTCCCAGCTCCTGGCTGTGGTCGCCGAGGCGGAACTCGATGTAGTCCGGGGTGTCGAAGTAGGGCTCGATGCCCAGCAGTTCGGTGTACCACGCCTTGGCGGCCGCGAGGTCCTGTGCGGGGTAGCGGATGGTGGCCAGGCCACGGAACGTCGTCGTCATGCCGTCATGCTCGCCTGCCTTGCGGTCAGTTCCGGTCCGCATGGCGCGGGACGGGGCCCGGACGGCGGTGCGGGCACCGCCCCGGCCGCGCGCCGCTGGTCCCGGCCCGCGGGCCGTCCGTAGCATCGGGTCCATGGCAACCCTGTGGGAGCTCATGCGCGACTGCATCCCCGACGACCACGCCCGCCAGGTCACGTCGCGCTTCTACCTCGACGAGGCCATGACCTCCGCCCAGGCACCGGACCAGGTAGTGGACCTCGGCTGCGGCCGCGGCACCTCGGCCGCGCGCTTCCGCCGGCACAACCCGAAGGTGCGCTGGGTGGGCGTCGACATCGGCGACTCCCCCGAGGCGCGGCAGCGCACCGCCGGCGGGGACCCGGTCGTCCACTACGACGGCGTCCGGCTGCCCTTCCGCACCGGCGCCGTCCCGCTGATCTACTCGCACCAGGTGTTCGAGCACGTCTCCCGTCCGCGGGAGCTGCTGGCCGAGATCGGCCGCGTGCTGCGGCCGGGCGCGGTCTTCATCGGCAGCACCTCGCAGTTCGAGCCGTACCACTCCTTCAGCCTCTGGAACTACACGCCCTACGGTTTCCGGGTGCTGGTCGAGGAGGCCGGGCTCGCCCTGGAGGAGATCCGGCCCTCCCTGGACGGGGTCACCCTCATCATGCGCTCGTATCACGGCCGGCCGCCCGAGTACGGCCGGTACTGGGACGAGGCGTCGCCCCTGAACGCCGAGATCGACACCTGGGCGCAGCGGACGAAGCGCGGCGCCGCCCTGGCGAACCTCCGCAAGCTCACCTACTGCGGGCAGTTCGCCTTCCGCGTCCGCAAGCCGGCCGGCGCCCCCGCCTGACGCCCGGTCACGATCCCGGGGAGAGCGCCTGCGGACCCAGGTCCCCCGGACGGGAGTGGCCCGACAGGGCGAGGGTGAGGTCGAACTCGGCGAGCAGGCAGCGGATGACGTGCTCGACGCCCGCCTGGCCGTCGAGGCCGAGGCCGTAGGCGTAGGGGCGGCCGACGAGGACGGCGTCGGCACCGAGGGCGAGCGCCTTGAGGACGTCGTCGCCGGTGCGGATGCCGCTGTCGAAGAGGACGGCGAGGCGGTCGCCGACGGCACGGGCCACGCCGGGCAGGGTCTCGGCGGCGCCGATCGCGCCGCCCACCTGGCGGCCGCCGTGGTTGGAGACGACGACGCCGTCCATGCCGGCGTCGGCGGCCAGACGGGCGTCGTCGGGGTGCTGCACGCCCTTGAGGACGATGGGCCCGTCCCAGTTCTCGCGCAGGAAGGCGAGGTCGGGCCAGGTCTTGCCGGGGTCGGCGAACATGCCGACGAAGTGCAGGACGGCCGCGTTCAGGTCCTCCTCGACGGGCTTGGCGAGGCCCGCGAGGAAGGCCGGGTCGGTGAAGTAGTTGGCGGTGCCGATGCCCTTGAGGAAGGGCAGGTACGCCTGGTCCAGGTCGCGGGGGCGCCAGGCGAGCAACGGGGTGTCGAGGGTGACCAGCAGCGCGGTGTAGCCGGCGGCCCTGGCACGGCCCAGGAAGCTCCGCGTGACCTCGCGGTCCTTGGCCCAGTACAGCTGGAACCAGCGTTCCGCGTCGCCCATCGCCTCGGCGACCTCCTCCATGGGCGTGCTGGACGCCGAGGAGAGCACGAAGGGCACCCCTTGCGCGGCGGCGGCACGGGCGGCCGCGCGCTCGGCGTCGGGGTGCACGATCGACAGCACGCCGACCGGGCCCAGCGCGAGCGGGGCGCTCAGCGTGCGGCCGAGGACCTCCACCGTCAGGTCGCGCACGGACACGTCGCGCAGCATGCGCGGCACGATCCGCAGCCGGTCCAGGGCCTCCCGGTTGGCACGTTCCGTGCGTCCGCTGCCCGCGCTGCCGGCGACGTAGCCGAAGGGGCCGGGCGCCAGGCGCTCGGCGGCCAGTTCCTCCAGCCGCGTCAGGTCGGTGGGGAGCGCGGGCAGCACGCCCGCGAGCCCGTTGAGGTAGATCTCGTACTGGTGGTCCGCCCGGTCGCCCATCCCTGTCCCGTCTCTCGGTGCCGAGAGCAGGACTGTGTCAGGACCGGACCGCCGCGTCCACCGTCCGGTCAGGGCTGCGGCAGTTCGGCCGCCATGTCGGCGCGTACGGCGGCGTTGCGGCGGGAGATCACCACCGCCGCGGCGACGGCACTGGCCGCGAAGCAGGCCACGACCGTCCAGGGGCAGTCCAGCACGTCGCCGGTCAGATGGTCCAGGGAGTAGCGGCCGGGCCCGGCGATCCCGATCGCGGCGGCCGTGAAGCCGAGGAAGGCCGGGTGCTCGAAGCCGCCCGAGGCGGAGAAGAAGCCGGCCGGCAGGTGCACGGAGACGGCTCCGGCCATCCCCCCGGCGGCGGCCGCGCCCGCGGCCGGGGTGGCCAGGCCGAGCGCCAGCAGGGCGCCGCCGCCGGCTTCGGCGAGGCCCGAGGCGAGCGCGCTGTGCCGGCCGGGCCGGAAGCCCATGGACTCCATCGCCTCGCCCGTGCCCTCCAGGCCGTGGCCGCCGAACCAGCCGAAGAGCTTCTGGGCGCCGTGCGCGAAGAGCACCGAGCCGGTCCCGAGGCGCAGCGCGAGCAGTCCGAGGTCCTTGCGGCGGTTGGTGGGCATGGCGGGGTCCTTCCGGGGCGGTGCGGGCGCGTACGGCCAGTCTCGGCTCCCGCCGCGGGGGGCGCCGCCCGCGGTGGGCCGTCCGGGCGGTCAGGAGCTGATGGCCACGGCCCGCCGTACGCAGTCCTCGGAGCCCAGGGCGCGGAGCATGAAGTCGGCGACGTCGGCCCGGCTGACCCGGGAGGCGAGACCGAGCCGCAGGTCGGATCCGGTGCGGTAGACGCCGGAGTAGCGGCCGCCGGTGACGACGGCGGGCCGCACGATCGTCCACAGGTCGCCCTCGGCGCGGATCAGCTCCTCCTGACGGTCCTTGTCCCGCATGATGGCCGGGATGACCAGCGAGGTCGCGGCCCGGTACACACCGCGCCGGCCGGGTCCCGACCCGTACGCGCCGACGGCCACCAGCCGCCGTACGCCGAGCGCCCGCATGGCGGGGAGGATGCGCCGCATCCCGTCGGCGCAGACCGTCTCGCCGCGTGGGGAGCGGGTGCCGAGGGCGCTGAGCACCCCGTCGGCGCCCGCGATCACGCGGCCGACGGCCTCGGGGTCCCGGACGTCGCCGGGTACGACCGTCAGCCGTTCGTGCGGAGGGAGCCCGGCGGGGTCGCGGGCCAGGGCGGTGACCTCGTGGCCGGCGTCGAGCGCCTGCGCCACGAGTTCGCGTCCCACGTGGCCGGTGGCTCCGAAGATCGCGATGCGCATGTCAGCGGTGCTCCGGGTTCGCGAAGTCGGGGCGGCAGCCGGCGTCCCAGGCGCTCCGCTGGTTGCCGTGGCCCGGGATGCCGCCGGAGCGCTTGAGCAGGGCGGCCAGGTGCATCAGGTTCCAGGTCATGAAGGAGAGGTTCCGGTTGGTGAAGTCGTTCTCCGGGCCGCCGGAGCCCGGGTCGAGGTAGGAGGGCCCGGGGCCGGCCTCGCCGATCCAGCCGGCGTCGGCCTGCGGCGGGATGGTGTAGCCGAGGTGCTGGAGGCTGTAGAGCAGGTTCATGGCGCAGTGCTTGACGCCGTCCTCGTTGCCCGTGATGAGGCAGCCGCCGACCCGGCCGTAGTAGGCGTACTGGCCGCGGTCGTTGAGCAGGCTGGAGCAGGCGTAGAGCCGTTCGACGACACGCTTGGTGACGGAGGAGTTGTCGCCGAGCCAGATCGGGCCGCACAGGACGAGGATGTCGGCGGCCAGCACCTTCTCGTACAGGGCGGGCCAGGCGTCGGTCCGCCAGCCGTGCTCGGTCATGTCGGGCCAGACGCCGGTGGCGATGTCCTCGTCGACGGCGCGGACGACCTCGGTGCGGACCCCCTGCGCCTCCATCAGGGCGCGGCTTCGGTCGATGAGCCCCTCGGTGTTGCTGACCTCGGGGGAGCGTTTCAGCGTGCAGTTGAGGAACAGCGCACCCAGGTCGTCATAGCGGTACCCGGTGGAATCGGACATGGCGCACCCTTTCGGTCACCAGTCATCCTGGGTCACCCTCCGCCGGGCGGCTACTTCAGCAGCCGCGACATCCTCCGGTCGGCGAGCGGCTTCCCGCCGGTCTGGCAGGTGGGGCAGTACTGCAGGGAGGAGTCGCTGAAGGAGACCTCGCGGATCGTGTCGCCGCAGACGGGGCACGGTTCGCCGGTGCGCCCGTGCACCCGCAGCCCGGTCTTCTTCTCGCCCTTCAGGTCTCCCGCGGCCAGGCCGCGGGAGCGTTCGACGGCGTCCCGGAGGGTGGTGAGCAGCGCTTCGTACAACCGGCTGACCTCCTCCGCGGAGAGGTTCGCGGCGAGCGCGTACGGCGACATCCTGGCGGCGTGCAGCACCTCGTCCGAATAGGCGTTGCCGACACCGGCGATGACGCCCTGGTCGCGCAGGACGCCCTTGATGCGGCGGCGTTCACCGGAGAGCAGGGCCGCGAAGACCTCGAGGGTGAAGGCGGCATCGAGCGGTTCGGGGCCGAGGCGGGCGATGCCGGGGACGTCCGCGAGGTCCCGGACGCAGTGGACGGCGAGCCGCTTCTGCGTCCCCGCCTCCGTCAGGTCGAAGCCGGCGCCCTCCGGTTCCGCCATCAGCAGCCGCAGTGCCAGCGGGCCCTTGCCGGGGCGGGGCGGGGTCGTGGGCAGGTCGTCCTTCCAGCGCAGCCAGCCGCCCCGGGCCAGGTGGACGGCGAGGTACGGGCCCGCGCCCTCGTCGGTGGTGAAGACCAGGAACTTGCCGCGGCGCCCGACGGAGGTCACGGTGCGCCCGTGCAGCGCGTCCAGCGGGGGGTCGTAGGTCTTCAGGACGCTCACCGCCACCGGCAGCACCCGGGCGATGGCGTGGCCGGCCATGCGGCCGGTGAGGAAACCGGCCAGGGCTTCGACTTCGGGCAGCTCCGGCATGCGACCAGTGTGCGCCCCGGGGCGGCGGGGTGCGAGCGGCGACGGGGCGGTTCCGCCCGGTTTCGGCGCCAATACCGCACGATGAACAGACAGTTGGATCTTCGGGAGAACTGGACATCGGGCCGCCGGATGTGAATGATCGCAGCCATGGCCGATTCTCTCCCCCTGCCCGCCGAGGCACCGAGTCACCCCGACCCGGGCGCGCTGGACCCCACCGAGGTGATACCCCGGCCGCAGCCGGTGGAGGCGGGTGAGGCCGCGGAGGTCAAGGTCATCAGCGGAGAGGTCGTCGGGGGCCGTCACCGTGGGCAGCGCGGCGGTCCCGGCCGCGGCTCGCTGGGCACCGCAGTGCTGACGGCGACCGGCGCCATCGCGGGACTGTCCATGCTCATGCCGCACGGCGGCTCCGGCGACGTCGCGGAAGCCGCCCAGGGGCCGGCCAGGGCCGTACCGGACGGGTCCGTCGAGGACGCCATGGTGCCGACCGCCGCGGGCGCGGCCGTCTCCGCCGAGACCACGAAGGCCGACACGGCGGCGGTCACGAAGGCCGCGTCGACGGACACGGGTACGGGTGCGGGTACGGGTACGGGCACCGCGGCGAGCACCGGTACGCACGACACCGCGCGGCCGGACGCCCCGGGCGACGCCCCGGCCCCGGGCCGCCACGCCCGCGTCAGCGGCACCTGGGACAGCGAGGACTGGCAGGAGGCCGTGGCCCGCACCATCGCCGCGCACCGCTCGGGCGAGCAGGGTCACCTCGGCGGCCGGCACCGCACCGGCGGCGGCACCGGCCGGCACGGCGGCCAGTGGAACGGCGGCCGGCAGGGCGACTGGTCCCGCGGCGGCTGACGTCACTTCAGGGGCGGTTCGGCCGACGGGGATGACGCCGCGTCAGGGAGTCAGACCAATTCCTGCTCGGCCCAGATCGTCTTGCCGGTGGGCGTCTGCCGGGATCCCCAGCGCTGGGTGAACTGGGCGACGAGCAGCAGCCCGCGGCCGCCCTCGTCGAAGATCCGGGCACGGCGCAGGTGCGGGGCGGTGCTGCTGGTGTCGGAGACCTCGCAGATCAAGGTGGCGTCACGGATCAGCCGGAGCTGGATCGGGCCGCCGCCGGCGTAGCGGATCGCGTTGGTGACCAGTTCGCTGACGACCAGTTCGGTGCTGAACACGGCCTCCCCCAGCCCCCACTCGCGGAGTTGCTCCGCGGCCGTCCTGCGCGCCTGCCCGACGACGGCCGGGTCGTCGGGCAGCTCCCAGGTGGCGACCTGGTGGGCGTCGAGGGCGCGGGTCCGGGCGACCAGCAGGGCGATGTCGTCGCGGGGCCGGTCCGGCAGCAGCCCGTACAGCACGTTGTCGCAGAGTTCGTCCAGGCTCCCGGCCGGCCGGGTGAGCGTCCGGGCGAGCAGCGCGAGCCCCGCGTCGACGTCGTGCCCGGCCGATTCGATCAGGCCGTCCGTGTACAGGGCCAGCAGGCTGCCCTCGGGCAGGTCCAGCTCCGCCGACTCGAAGGGCAGCCCGCCGAGCCCCAGCGGCGGCCCCGCCGGCAGGTCGGGGAAGTCGGCCCGGCCGCCGGGCAGGACCACGGCGGGCAGCGGGTGGCCGGCGCGTGCCATGGTGCAGCGCCGGGTGACGGGGTCGTAGACCGCGTACAGGCAGGTGGCGCCGACCTCCCCGTAGAACTGGTCCGAGCCGCCCTCGATGCCCTGCCCCTCCTCCATGTCGAGGCGTACCACCAGGTCGTCGAGCTGGGTGAGGAGTTCGTCGGGCGCCAGGTCGACGTCGGCGAGGGTCCGCACGGCGGTGCGCAGCCGTCCCATCGTCGCCGAGGCGTGCACCCCGTGGCCGACGACGTCGCCCACCACGAGCGCCACCCGGGCGCCGCTGAGCGGGATCACGTCGAACCAGTCGCCGCCCACGCCCGCCCGGGAACCGGCCGGCAGGTAGCGGGAGGCGACCTCGACGGCGGCCTGCCGCGGGGAGTGCTGCGGGAGCATGCTGCGCTGCAGGGTGAGGGCGGTGGCCCGTTCCCTGGAGTAGCGGCGGGCGTTGTCCACGCAGACGGCGGCCCGGGCGGCGATCTCCTCGGCGAGCAGGAGGTCGTCGGCGTGGAAGGGGTCGAGGGTGCGGTGCCGGATGAAGATCGCCAGTCCGAGGGTCGCGCCCCGGGCGCGCAGCGGCACGACCATCAGCGAGTGCACGCCGTAGTCGACGACGCTCCTGCCGCGGGCGCGGTCGTACTCCGTCCAGCGCCGGATCTCCGGCTCATGGGTGCGGTGCAGCGACCCCCGCCCGGTGACCAGGGCGCAGGCGGCCGGCGAGTGCTCGGGCACCATGTCCAGCTCCCCGACCTGGGCGGCGGCCTCGGGGCAGCCGGGCAGCACGGACTGCTGGGCGACGCGGCGGAAGGCGAGGGCGCCCGCGGCCGGCAGCGGGCCGGGTTCCTCACCGCGGACGACGGAGTCCAGCAGGTCGACGCTGACCATGTCGGCGAACCGCCGTACGGAGACGTCGGCGAGTTCCTGCGCGGTGCGGGTGATGTCCAGGGTGGTGCCGATGCAGGTGCTCGCCTCGTTGACGATGTCCAGCCGGCGCCGGGCGTGGAACTGCTCGGTCGTCTCGTAGACCGCGGCGGACACCCCGGTGACCTGTCCCGACCCGTCCTTGAGCGGGAAGACCAGCATCGCGTACGCGTGGTCGCGGTCGTCGCCGGGCGGGCGGCCGAGGCTCTCCAGGCGCGCGGTCGCGCCGGTCTGCATCACCTCCTCCTGGACGCGGTCGAACTCCTCGAAGGCCGCGCCGGGCATGAACTCGCGCAGCCGCTGCCCTCGCACCTCCTCCACGCTCCTGCCGACCAGGCGCTCCATCGCCGCGTTGGCGGTGCTGAGCCGTACCTCGCGGTCGTAGACGGCGACGGCGACCGGGAGCTGGGCGAGGACCCCGGCGTCCGGTTCCGGTCGCCCGGGGGCGGTCGCGGTCGCGGTGACGGCCCAGTGCGCGGTGCCCGACGCGTCGCTGAGGAGGCGCAGCCCCAGCCGGACCGGCACGTCCCCGCCGTCGCGGTGGCGCAGGACGACGGGGCCCGCCCAGGCGCGTCCGGCGATGATGCGGCGCAGTGCGGCGAAGGGCAGCGGGGCGGCGAGCAGGGTGCCGGCGGGCCGGCCGAGCACCTCGGCGGACGACCAGCCGAGCAGCCGGCAGGCGTCCTCGCCCCAGGCGGTCAGCACCCCCGTGTCACCGGCAGCGACGGCAGCGGCCGCGGGCGGCGTCAGCCCGTGGCGCTCCTTCCCTCCCCCGTGCTCCCCGTGGCCGGTGCGCCTTCCCATGGGTACGTCCTCGTCCTCACGGCCGTTCCCCCTCAGCATGGTCCCCCGCCGGGGCACTCTCAACCGGCGTGCGCGGCGGGGGCGCGGCGCGCACGGCACGGGGCCGCCGGTTCACGCGCCGTGGCCCTCTGGGCAAGGCCGTCCGGACGAACGAGACTGAGGCCAGGCGAGTGTGAGGAGTGGCGCAGGTGACGGTGAAGGTCGACGGGCCGCGGACGGTCTCCCCCCGGCTCGCCTCACCCTGGACGCGCGGTGCGGCGGCCGCGGCGGCGGGGGCGCTGCCGGCGCTGGCGTTCCCCGCGCCGTCGCTGTGGTGGCTGGCGTACGTCGCCCTCGTGCCGTGGATGCTGCTGGCGCGCGCCGCACCGACGGGGCGGCGGGCCGCCGTGGACGGCTGGCTGGGCGGGGCCGGCTTCATGGTGGCCGTGCACCACTGGCTGATCCCGAGCCTGCACGTCTTCATCGTGCTCATCGCCCTGCTGCTGGGGGCCCTGTGGGCGCCGTGGGGGTGGCTGGTGCGGCGGCTGCTCGGGGGCACGCCGGGCCCCCGCACGGTCCTGGCGGCGACGGTGCTGGTGCCGTCCGCCTGGCTGCTGGTCGAGCTGGTGCGGTCGTGGGAGTACCTGGGCGGGCCGTGGGGGCTGCTGGGGGCGAGCCAGTGGCAGGTGACGCCGGCGCTGCGGCTGGCCTCGATCGGGGGCGTGTGGCTGGTCAGCTTCCTGGTGGTGGCGGTCAACACGGCCCTGGCCGCGCTGCTCGTGGTGCCCTCCTGCCGGGCGGCCGCGGGGTCCGTGCTGGCCGCCGCGGCGGTGGGCACGACGGCGGTGTGGGCCTGGGCGCCGGTCCCGGGCCGCAGCGGGGAGTCCGTGCGGGTGGCGGTCGTGCAGCCGGGGGTCATCAGCGGGCCGCAACCGCGCTTCGACCAGGGGGAGCGGCTGACCCGTACGCTCGCGGGCAAGGGCGTGGACCTGGTGGTGTGGGGGGAGAGCAGCGTCGGCTTCGACCTGTCCGCCCGCCCCGACCTGGCGAACCGGCTGGCCGCGCTGTCCCGGGACGTCGGCGCCGACATCCTGGTCAACGTCGACGCCCGGCGGGCGGACGGCCTCGGGATATCCAAGACCTCGGTCGTGATGGGCCCGGACGGGCCGGTCGGCCCGAGCTACGACAAGATGCGGCTGGTGCCGTTCGGCGAGTACGTCCCGGCCCGTACGGTGCTGGGCTGGGCCACGTCGGTGGGCAGGGCGGCGGGTGAGGACCGGATCCGGGGTGACCACCAGGTGGTCATGGACGCGGGCACGGTGCGGCTGGGGCCCCTGGTGTGCTTCGAGTCGGCGTTCCCCGACATGAGCCGGCACCTCGCGGACGACGGGGCGCAGCTGCTGGTGGCGCAGTCCTCCACGTCCTCGTTCCAGGGGAGCTGGGCGCCCGCGCAGCACGCCTCGCTGGCGGCACTGCGCTCGGCCGAGTCCTGGCGGCCGATGGTGCACGCGACACTGACCGGGATCAGCGCGGTCCACGACGCCCGCGGCGAGCGGATCGGCCCGTCGCTGGGCACGTCGCGCAGCGCGGCGCAGGTCTACGACGTGCCGCTGGGTTCCGGGCGCAGCCCGTACGACCGGCTCGGCGACTGGGTGCCCCGGCTGGCGGTGCTGCTGCTGGCCGGGGCGGGCGCGTACGAGGCGGCGCTCAGGAGGTCTGCCCGGTCACGGCGGTGACGACGCGCTCGCACAGTTCATGGGTCTGCAGCGCGTCGCGGGCGTCGAGGGGCTTGCCGTGCCGTACGGCGTCGAGGAACGCGAGGGCGATGCCCTCTATGCCGCGCTGGCGGGCGACGGGGACCCAGTCGCCGCGGCGGCGGACGGTGGGCTGGCCCTTGTGGTCCACGACCTCGGCCAGGTTGAACACCTGGCGCTTGCTGTCCTGGCCCATGACCTCCAGGACCTCCTCGTTGGAGCCGCTCATGCGGTTCATCACGCCGATCGCGGTGAAGCCGTCGCCGGACAGCTGGAGCGTGACGTGGTGGAGCAGCCCGCCGCGGACCCGTGCCCGGACGTCGGTGTGCTCGACGGGGCCGGGGAGGAGGAAGCGCAGGGTGTCGACGACGTGGATGAAGTCGTCGAAGACGACGGTGCGCGCGGTCTCCGGGTGCCCGATGCGGTTCTTCTGCAGGAGGATCAGGTCGCGCGGGTGGTCGGCGCACTGCACGTAGCCCGGCGCGTGGCGGCGGTTGAAGCCGACCGTCAGCCCGACCCCGCGCTCCTCGGCAAGGCGCACCAGGTGCTCGGCCCCGGCCAGGTCGTAGGCGAGCGGTTTGTCGACGTAGACGGGGACGCCCGCGGCGATGAGGCGTTCGGTGATCTCCACGTGCGTCTCGGTGGGGGCGTGCACGAACGCCCCGTCGAGCCCCTGGTCGAGCAGGGCGTCGAGGGTCTCGTGGCGGTGCGGGACCGGGACCCGGTGGGTGTCGCCGACGGCGTCGAGGGTGGCGCGGGTGCGGGTGTGCAGGTGGAGTTCCACCCCCGGCTGCGCGGTCAGCACCGGCAGGTACGCCTTGCGCGCGATGTCGCCGAGTCCGATGACCCCGATCCTGAGGGGTTCCATGTGCCGCTCCCGCCTACGCCTGCTGTGCCTGACCTGTGCCGTCGGCAGCATACGGGCCGGCCGGCGGCCGCCAGTCGGCGATCCCGTCGAGGCTGCGCAGGGCCAGGCGCGGGCCGACCCGGTTGACGGTGGCGAACAGGGCGTCGCGCAGCGCGACGGCGGACGGCGAGGACCAGGTGGTGAGCCTCCCGATGCTCCAGGAGCGGCGTACGACGCCCGTCGTGCGGGGCAGCCGCTGCGCGGTGTAGGCGGCCAGGGCGCGCGCCACGGCCTCGTCCGCGGCGTCGGGGGCGGCGAGGTGGGCGAGGACGACGGCGTCCTCCAGGGCCTGGCAGCCGCCCTGGCCGAGGTTGGGCGTCATGGCGTGCGCCGCGTCGCCGAGCAGGGCGATGCGCCCCTGGTGGAAGGCGGGCAGCGGTCGCGCGAGGTGGTGGACGTCGTTGCGGAGCACTGCGCCGGGGGCGGCGGAGTCGATCAGCTCGGGCACCGGCTGGTGCCAGTCGCCGAACAGCCGCCGCAGCTCGGTGCGTTCGTCCCCGCCGGGGGCACGGCCGCCCGGCGGGGTCACGGCGGTCGCGTAGCAGTAGACGCGGCCGCCGGTGAGCGGGACGGTGCCCCACAGCCGGCCGCGCCCCCAGGTCTCGTGCGGGAGGTACGTGGAGGGTGCCGGCACGACCGTGCGCCAGCTGGTGAACCCGCTGTAGACCGGCCCCGGGTGCGCCGGGAACAGCGCGGCGCGCACGGCTGAGTTGATCCCGTCGGCGGCGACCACCAGATCGGCGTCGATCGTCCCGTCCTCGGTGGTGACCTTCCCCCCGGGGGAGGCGGACAGGACCCGGGTCCCGGTGCGCAGCGCGCCGTCCGGCAGGAGGCCCGACAGCACGGCCACCAGCTCCGCCCGGTGCGCGATCACCACGGGTCCGCCGAACCGCTCGGCGGCGGCCTCGCCGCTGGTCCGGGAGAGCCAGCGCCCGTCGGGGCGGCGCAGCCCGCCCTCGCCCTGGAAGGCGGCCATGGCGCGCACGGCCCCGCCGACCCCGAGCGCGTCCAGCGCACGCAGGCCGTTGGGCGCGATGCCGATCCCGGCTCCGACGGGTTCGAGCGCCGCGGCCCGCTCCAGGACGGTCACCCGCCATCCGCGCCGGCGCAATGCCACGGCGGCGGCCAGCCCTCCGATGCCGGCTCCGACGACGACGGCGTACGGCTGACGCGATGTGCGGCCCATGGCTTCGGCTCCCCCCCCCCGTGGACTACAGGTGTAGTGGGGAGTGTACTACACCTGTAGTGCCGGGGGTAATGGGCGCCCATGCCTCCGGCGCCCCTCACCGACCGGCCGCGCGGGGCGGTCGCGGACGAGCGGCTCACGCTCACGGAGCCGGGGCGCGTCGGCCCGGACGAGGCCGCCGGCACCCTGGAGAGCCCGAGCGCCGGCATCGGTGCCCCACGGCCGACGCGGGCGGAGGCAGCGCGCGAAGGGGCGCGGCCGTCGGCACCGAGCCCGCGCCGCCGACCCTCTCCCGGGCTTTGACCGCGTCCCGGGCGCCGGCGCCTCGAGCCGCGTGAGGGCGGCGGTGCGCACATCGGCCGCTCCGGCGCGACGGCAGGGACGTGCCCGGGGCGAACCGGCCCGGGAGGGGGTCGTCGGCAGTGGTGGGAGCCGCGAGCACCGGCCCCCGGGGCGGGAGCCGGGGTCCGCTGTGGACCTGGGCGCGTCGCGGACACCCGGCCGCGCCGGGTCCGGGTGACGGGGACACCCCTCAGCCGTCCGCGGGCGGACGGGCCGGGGCGGGAGTCGGGGGGCCGGTAGGTTGCCGTCATGAGCACCGCGCAGACGTCCCGCCCCGAGCTGATCGCCGACACCGCACTCGCCCTGCTCGCCGAGCGGGGCATGCGCGGGCTGACCCACCGAGCGGTCGACGAGGCGGCCGGTCTGCCGCAGGGCTCGACGTCCAACCACGCCCGGACCCGCGCGGCCCTCCTGGAGGCGGCGGTGCGCAGGCTGGCCTTCCGCGAGTCGCAGACGGCCCACGCCCCCGCGTCCGCGCCCGGGCCCGAGGGGCTGGCCGCGCTGCTCGCGCACTTCCTGCACCGCTCCGTCACCGAGGCCCGTGACCTCACGCGCGCCCGCCTGGAACTCGCCCTGGAGGCCACCCGGCGCCCCGAGTTGCGCACGGTCTACGACACCGCGGGCCGCGCCTTCCGCGAGCAACTGGAGGCGATGCTGCGCGCCGTGGGCTCCGCCGAGCCGGAGCGTCACGCACGGTCGCTCATCGCGTGGTGCGACGGCGTCCTCTTCCATTCCGTCGCGGGCGCCGGGTCCATGTCGCCCCCGCCCGAGGCCGAGTTGCGGGCGGGCGCGGCCGACCTGTTGCGCGGGATGCTCTGTGGCGGCTCCGACGGCTCGGCCGGTTAATGCGTCGACGCCGTCAGAGGCCCCCGCCATCATGGCGGCCATGACGACGACGCCGGAGCGCACCGACCCGCCCTACATCGCCGACGAGCGCACCATGCTGGAGAGCTGGCTGGACTTCCACCGCGACACCCTCGCGATGAAGTGCGCCGGCCTGGACGACGAACAGCTGCGCACCCCCAGCGCGCCCCCCTCCGACCTCACCCTGCTCGGCCTGGTCCGGCACATGGCCGGGGTCGAACGGGGCTGGTTCCGCACCGTGCTCGCCGGAGAGGACGTGCCCCCGCTCTACCTCACCGAGGACGACCCCGACGGCGAGTTCCACGACCTCGCCCAGGCCGACACCGCCGAGGCGTTCGCCACCTGGCGCGCCGAGATCGCGCACGCCCGCGAGCTGACCCGCCACCGGTCGCTCGACGACATCGGGCTGCGCCGCGGCAAGCACGAAATCTCCCTGCGCTGGATCTACGTCCACATGATCGAGGAGTACGCCCGCCACAACGGCCACGCCGACCTGATCCGCGAACGCATCGACGGGGTGACGGGCGACTGACGCCTCAGTCCGGCACCCGGTGCAGCAACTCGTCGCAGAGCACGCCCGGGTCGCCGGACTCCACGCACAGGCGGGTGTCGTCGCGCCAGTCCTCGACGATGCCCAGCCCCGAGAACCCGTCGAGCTCCACGTAGCGGTGGTGGAACGTCCAGGTACCGCCCGTGGTCTTCACCCCGTCGACCCACCGGCCGGGGATGAAGACCTGGGCGGGCATCCGGGAGGCGGAGAAGTGGCCGTCCGGGTCGAACCTGATGGAACCGTCCCCGTCGTCCGTCGCCCAGGTGCCGAGCACCGCGCCGCGCGACGCGACGGAGGCCGGCGCCACGTCCGCCGTCAGAAGGTGCTGGATCACCCGGACGTCGACGAACGCGCCGAGCACGAGTCCGGCCGTCCATGCCGCCGCTTCGGCCCGGCGCCGCGCCCTGCCCGTGCGCGGCCCCGTCCATCCCGTCCATTCCATCGGCATCTCCCCCCTCGGCCCGGGCCCGGCGACGACCCCCGTGCGTCGCCCGGCCCGGGCACGGACTCAGCGGCCCAGGTCCGGGATGCGCCAGCCCACCGGGTCGTGGCCCTGTGCCTTGAGCGCCTCGTCGATCTGGGTGAAGGGACGGCTGCCCAGGAAGAGCTTGGCCGACAGCGGCGACGGGTGGGCGCCCTGGACGACCGCGTGCCGCTCGGTGTCGATCAGCGGCAGCTTCTTCTTGGCGTAGTTGCCCCACAGGACGAAGACCGCCGGGTCGGGCCGGGACGCGACGGCCCTGATGACCGCGTCGGTGAACTTCTCCCAGCCCTTGCCCTTGTGCGAGTTGGCCTCGGCCTCGCGCACCGTCAGCACCGCGTTGAGCAGCAGCACGCCCTGCTCCGCCCACGGCATCAGGTAGCCGTTGTCCGGGATCGGGTAGCCGTACTCCTCCTTCATCTCCTTGAAGATGTTCCGCAGGGAGGGCGGGGTCTTGACACCCGGCTGCACCGAGAAGCACAGCCCGTGCCCCTGGCCCTCGCCGTGGTACGGGTCCTGGCCGAGGACCAGCACCTTCACCTTGTCGTAGGGCGTGGCCTCCAGGGCCGCGAAGACCTGCTCACGCGGCGGGAAGACCTTGTGCTTCCCGCGCTCCTCCTCCACGAACTCGGTGAGCTGGGTGAAGTAGGGCTTCTCCAGCTCCTCACCGAGGACGGCCTGCCAGGACTCGGGCAGCGTGATGGGCACGTCGGGAACCTCCGGTACGCGATCCGTTACTGGGGACGAACGTACCGTTCCGCACCGACAATCCGCCCGGCCGGGGGTCAGGCCGCGTCCAACCGGGCCCGCAACTCCGGTTCGAGGTCCAGGTCGGCCGCCGCCAGGAGTTCGTCGAGCTGCGCGACGCTGCTCACCCCGAGCACCGGCAGGACGGGCACGTCCCCGCCCAGCAGCCAGGCCAGCACGACCTGGTTGGGGGTCGCCCCGGCCTGCCGCGCCACCTCCCGCAGGACGCGCAGCCGCCGCTCCGTCCCCCCGTGCCGGTACTGCCCGGGCACCGCCTTGTCGTCCCGGGTGTAGGCGCCGTGGACGAGCGTGGAGTACCCCAGCAGCGTCAGGTCGGGCTGGGTGCGGACGTGGTCGAGGAGTTCGGCGTCGGCGTGCCGCTGGATGCCGAAGCGCGCCTGCGGCCGCGGCCGGAGGTAGGTGTGCCGCTGCTGGACGACCTGGTACCCCGGCAGGCCCCGTTCCGCGGCGATCCGGCGGGCCTCGGCGATGCGCCGCGTCGCGTGGTTGCTGACGCCGGGCGTACCGACCGTGCCGTCCGCGACGAGGCCGGCGAAGGCCTCCACGGTCTCCTCCAGCGGGACGCGCGGGTCCTCGACGTGGGCGTAGTGGAGGTCGACGCGGTCGGTGCCCAGCCTGCGCAGGCTCTCCCTCAGGCCCGCCCGGACGACGTGCCCGGCCAGGCCCTCGGCGTTGCCGAGCCCGCCCTCCTCGTCGATCCACCGCGTACCGCGCGTGAGGTCGGGACGGGCGCCGACCTTGGTGGCGAGCACGACGTGCTCCCTCGCCCGGCGGCTGCGCAGCCAGCGGCCGAGCAGCAGTTCGCTCTCGTCGCCGGTGGCGCCGTCCACCCAGCAGGCGTAGTTGTTCGCGGTGTCGACGAAGGTGCCGCCGGCCTCGGTGAAGCGGTCGAGGATCGCGAAGGAGGTCTCCTCGTCGACCGTGGTGCCGAAGGGCAGGGCTCCCAGGCACAGGGTGCTGACCTTCGGTCCGGCGCCGCCGGACAGTGTGCGGTATCGCATGGTGCGCACTCCTCGGATACGGGCGGGTCCCTGGTGCCGGCCGCCGCAGCGGTGGCCGGCACCAGGGACTGTGCACGTTGGAGTGCGGACGAACGCAACCCTCAGGCGCCGACGCTGGCGTTGAGGAAGATGCCGCCGTCCACGACCAGGGTCTGGCCGGTGATCCAGGCCGCCGCGTCCGAGAGCAGGAAGGCGGCGGCGCCGCCGATGTCCTCGGGCACGCCGAGCCGCCCCAGCGGGTAGGCGGACGCGGCCTGCTCCTCGCGGCCCTCGTAGAGGGCGGAGGCGAACCTGGTCTTGACCACCGCGGGGGCGATGGCGTTGGCGCGGACACCGGGCGCCATCTCGGAGGCGAGCTGCAGCGTGAGGTTGACCATCGCGGCCTTGCTCATGCCGTACGCGCCGATGAAGGGGGAGGCGCTGATGCCCGCCACGGAGGCGATGTTGACGATCGCGCCGCCGTTCTCCTTCATCCACGCCTTGTACGTCTGCTGGGCGAAGCCGAGCGCGGAGATGACGTTGGTCTCGAAGACCTTGCGGGCGACGCCGAGGTCGAGCTCGGCAAGCGGGCCGAAGACCGGGTTCGTACCGGCGTTGTTGGCGAGGTAGTCGACGCGGCCGAAGGCCTCCATCGTCCGCTCGACGACCTCGGCCTGGTGCGCCTCGTCGTGGGCCTTGCCGGCCACGCCGAGGGCCCGGTCGGCGCCGAGCCGTTCGACGGCCTCCTTCAGCGCCTCCTCGTTGCGGCCGGTGATGACGACGCGGTCGCCGCGGGCGACGAGCGCCTCGGCGATGCCGTAGCCGATGCCGCGGCTGGCGCCGGTGACGATCGCGACGCGTCCGCTGTCGGGCTGGTTGCTCATGATGCGGGTCTCCTGTCGCGGTTCAGTCGAGCGGTCCGCCGGCCACGTACAGCACCTGGCCGGAGACGAAGCCCGCGTTGTCGCCGGTGAAGAAGGCGATGGCGTTGGCGACGTCGTCCGGGTTGCCGACGCGCTGGACGGGGATCTGGGTGGCGGCCGCGGCCTGGAACTCCTCGAAGCCCATGCCGATGCGGGCGGCGGTGGCGGCCGTCATGTCGGTGGCGATGAAGCCGGGGGCGACCGCGTTGGCCGTGACGCCGAACTTGCCGAGCTCGTGCGCGAGGGTCTTGGTGAAGCCCTGCAGGCCCGCCTTGGCGGCGGAGTAGTTGGCCTGGCCGCGGTTGCCGAGGGCGGAGGACGAGGACAGGTTGACCACGCGGCCGAAGTTGGCGTCCACCATGTGCTTCTGGACGGCGCGGGTCATCAGGAAGGCGCCGCGCAGGTGCACGTTCATGACCGTGTCCCAGTCGGACGCGCTCATCTTGAACAGCAGGTTGTCGCGGAGCACTCCCGCGTTGTTGACGAGGATCGTCGGCGCCCCGAGCTCCGCGGCGACGCGCGCGACCGCGGCCGCGACCTGCTCCTCGTCGGAGACGTCGGCGCCGATGGCGACGGCCCGGCCGCCCGCCTTGGTGATCTGCTCGACGGTGTCCTTGCACGCGGTCTCGTCGAGGTCCAGCACGGCCACGGCGCGGCCCTCCGCGGCCAGGCGCACGGCGGTGGCGGCGCCGATGCCGCGCGCCGCCCCTGTCACGATCGCTACGCGCTGCTCGGTGGTCGACATCTGCTCTCCTCAGCCCTGTGGGGAGCGGTCGCGCAGGTGAGCGACCGCTTAGTACGTCCCGTAGCCGAAACCGTAGGAGCGCAGTGACCCTGTGTCAACGCCCACCGCGCCGATGTGGCTCAGCGCACCAGAAGATCCAGCAGACGGTCCACCTCGGCCTGCGGGTCCTCGGTCAGCCCGGTGTGGATCGGGCCCGGCTGCACGATGGTGCTGCGCGGCGCCGTCAGCCACCGGAAGCGGCGTCCAGGATCGTCCTCCGCCGCCTGCCCGGCCCGCTCACCGCCCGCGCAGATGCCCTCGTAGCCGCGCAGCGCCGCCCGTACGCCGGCGACGTCCACGTCGGGGTCGAGGCAGCGCAGCCGCGTCTCGTCCAGGTGGACGCGGGCCCCCACGAAGGACTTGGCACGGCAGTAGACCAGCACACCCGCGTTGATCAGCTCGCCGCGCTCGATCCGCGGCATCACGCGCACCAGGGCGTACTCGAACACATCGCGCCCGCTCGCCGTGCTCACTTGGCGGCCTTCCCCTCGACCCAGGTGCGCAGCCACTCCGGCGGCGCCTGCTTCTCCTGCTGCTTCGGGGCGAGGGTGATCCGCTCCCCCACGGAGCCGGCGCGCCCCAGCAGCACCCGCTCGTACGCGCGGCGCACCTCGTCCGGACCCGCGAAACCGGGCTCGTCCACCAGCCACTCGTCGGGGACCTGGGCGGTGACCTCGCGCAGCAGCGCCTCGTCCACCCGCGAGGCGAGGTCGCGGGCGGCGGCCTCGACGTCCGGGGCGAAGCGGGCGAGGGCGTGGTCCGCGGCGTCGTACGGCTTGTCCGCGGCCTGGTCGGCGCCCTTCCAGTTGTGGTGGAAGATCAGCGAGGCGCCGTGGTCGATCAGCCAGAGGTCCTGGTGCCAGACCAGCATGTTCGGGTTGCGCCACGAGCGGTCGACGTTGCCCACGAGGGCGTCGAACCACACGATCCGGCCCGCCTCGCCGGACTCCACCTCGAAGACCAGCGGGTCGAAGCCGAGCGCACCGGGGAGGAAGTCCATGCCGAGGTTGAGGCCGCCGCTGGCCTTCAGCAGGTCCTGAATCTCCTGGTCCGGCTCGCCGAGCCCGATCACCGGGTCGAACTGGAACCGCACCAGCACCGGCACCCGCATGCCCAGCCGCCGGGCCAGCTCCCCCGCGATCACCTCCGCGACCAGTGCCTTGCGCCCCTGTGCGGCGCCCACGAACTTCACCACGTAGGTCCCCAGGTCGTCGGCCTCGACGACCCCGGGAACCGATCCGCCCTCACGCAACGGCGTGACGTAGCGGATCCCGGTCACTTCCTCCATGGGCGCATCTTAATGATCGGCCTCCCACGGCCACGCCGCGCCGTCCTCGGAGAGCTGTGCGACTTCGCTGACGCCGTCAGGGCGCACGAGCAGGCCCTCCACGGGGGCGGGGACGAGGAGGAGGCCCGGGAGACCGCCGCATTCCAACCGTAGATCGTGATCTTCATGTCCGATTCACGGCCGGTCGGCGGTAATGGCCGGTCTGGGCTCGGCCTGGTGGCGGCCGCGCCAGGCGGACCAGCCGAGCCGATGGGCCGCATCGCGCACGGGCCGGACGACCAGCACCGTAAGCGGTTTCTGGATCTCGTTGACTTGCGGCCACTGTGCGATCTTCAGTTTTCACACACCGATGATCATCGGTGGCCGCACGGTTCTGCGCCCCGCCCGGCTCCGGGCGCTCCGGCCGGCAACTCCGGACAGGGTGATTCCCAAAGCAACCGCAGCACCGACAGAGAACCCCAACGACGGTCGCCAATCGTCGGTACGGATCACCGTCCAGCACAACGGCGGGAATGAAAGGAACGCGATGACGAGGACGCGGGCATACCAGCCGTAGCCGTCCGGCACCCCGCACGCCCAACGTTGGCCGACGGAGCGCCACTCGCACCCACCCTCGACAAGCCCGGCCCCCCAGCCGAGCGCTACAGCGAAGCACAGCCCATAGAGGGCTCCCCACCCCTTGCTGTTCATGCCCGGATCCTACGGGGGCATCTTGGCTGACCTTTTCCACGGCCTCACCGGGCACCTGGCACCGACCTCAGGACTTACGCCCGGACCGCCTGCAGCGCACGGCGCCCCATGTCCGGTTCAACGCCCCAGAAGCCAACCGCAGCAGTACACCAACGGGCGAGATCACGCTCTACCGCTGGAGCACTAGTCCAGCTCTCGCAGCTCGGGCCACCACAGGGGATGCTCACTGAGCAGATCACGGATGGCGGGACTGTGATCACGAATGAAGCGGGAGTAGTCGCGCCAATCCTCGAAGGACTCCGTCTCGGGGATCCGGCGAGTCGCCACCAAACCGGTCTCGATCACGTCCGTCAGCGCCTCGGCGATCAGCAAGACCCGTTCCCGTTCGACCCCGTCAGCCGGACACGGCACATCCTCATAGAAGTGCTTCCGCATGCCGGGGTACTCCAGCATCTTGAAGTAGATCTCGCGCACGTTGTTCAAACACAGGTCGAGCCCGTTCGTGCCGTTCAGGTTGTTCGCGATATGAACCTGTTGCGACACCGCTCGCGTCTGTATGCCTACGAAAGCCAAGGTCGCGACCAAGCTGATCAACCCTGCGATTGCGGTAACCGTGGATAGCACGGCGTCCCCCCTCTGGTCGGCCGAGGTGGAGCATTCCCCTCTTGACGACCGTCAGCACCAAGCCGTCACAACGCCGGGTTGTCGAACTGACGCGGCACAGCTCCATTGACGCTGAGCTCCGGCAGCGGGGTGACCGGTTTCAACACTCCGCCCAGTTCCGGGAGCTTCGAGGCTGAGAACTTCAGGATCAGCGCGGCCTGGTGGTGTGCTTTGAGTGCATGCAGGTAATGCACCGGTCAGCGTGAGATCGAACAGCGACTCGACGCCTTCGCCAGGGCGGAACGGACCGCTCTGGAAGCGAGGGGCATACGGCGTAGCCCCGTGGACAAGGACGCTGACGCCCCCGACCTCTTTCATGGAGGCGGGGGCGCTTTCGTGTGTCTAGCTGCGGTTCTTCTTCTCAAGCTCTTCCACGTAGTTGTACGCGGCGGCGCTGCCCTGCTTGCCGGGCGAGACCTTCAGGATCGCCTTGTCCCGCTCGGGGTTACCACTGAGGTACGCCTCGGTCAGGACGTACGGCAGTCCGTCCACCCGGAATCGGATGCTCCCGTCGGGGTACGCGCTCACCCGGACCTTTCGGCCGTCGGGAAGCTCGATGGGATCTGCCACGAAGTGCGCCTTGAGCGGCTCGTCAGCCATACAGACCTCCAGGTCATACAGGCTTGATTGGGGCAGCCAGCGTACCGACGCTCCTCGTGATCCTGGGGCATTTCACCCAAGCACCAGATCAGACCAGCGGGATGTCGAACTCGATCACCGTGGAGTCACCGCGGCAGACGATCGGGTACGCGACCTCCACGATCCGCGTCGCCACCAGAGGAGCCCCAGCTGCCTCTGCAGACCGGGGCTCCCCTTACGTCTGACACGCGCTACTCCGACGCAGACCCGCGCTCGTAGCGGACGTCCTGCTGGTGATCCCAGCGGTACGACCACTTCATCTCACTCGTGACGCTCTTGACGCTGCTCTCCGGCAGTTGCTCCATTGCGGCTGCCACGGCTGCCCTCGCGGCGGCCTCGTACGCCGCACGGACTCTCGTGGCACCAACCGTCGACCCTGCGGTCTGAAGGTCGAAGTCGAGCAGGATCGTCAGATGCTTCGGTACAGGTTCCTCGGCCATGTACCCCCCTCAGGTGTACGACAGGGCCGTCAGTATCAACCTCTCCTCCGGATCATCGCCATCGAACGGACAAAAACCCTCGAGTAGATGTGCTCCGACAAAGACGCGGCGGCCACCTTGAGGACAGCGACCGATCGAGGCCTTCGCCAACACGCCTCGGCGCTTCGCGGAAGCATGAGGCCGCCACGTGAGATTTCCGGGGGATGGTTGAACGGCTCACCCATCTCGTCCGTACGACAGGGCAGGGCGTGAACGACGCTCCCGGGCCCCGGCTGGCGGTCCGGAACGGACGAGGCAACAGGATGTGTGACGCATGGCCGAGACGACTGGCACCGCAGGTGCTCCGACCCGCCGCGCCGTGGTCGCCGGGGTGGGTGCGGCGGGGCTCGCGGCCGCGCTGGCCGCGTGCGGTGACTCCAACGACTCCGCGGGCGCCTACAGCCCTGCCGCGCCCCCGCAGGGCGGCGACCAGGGGACCGGGGGGTCGGCGCCCGCCGGCGGCGGGGCCGAGGCGGCGCTGGCCAAGACCTCGGACATCCCGGTCGGCGGCGGCAAGATCTTCGCGGACAAGAAGGTCGTCGTCTGCCAGCCCGAGGCGGGCTCGTTCAAGGCGTTCTCGGCGATCTGCACCCATCAGGGCTGCGCCGTCAACGAGATCGCGGGCGGCACGATCAACTGCCCCTGCCACGGCAGCAAGTTCAGCATCAAGGACGGCAGCGTGGCCAACGGCCCTGCGACCCAGCCGCTGCCGGCGGCGAACATCAAGGTGGAGGGGGACTCAGTGGCCCTGGCCTGAGCCCCCCGGGCCCGGCCCGGACCGTTTCCAGCTGCCGATGACCTCGTCGGCGGTGGTGACCGTGGCGACGAGCGCGAGGGTGTGCCGGACCATGTCCGCGGTGTACGACTGCGGCACCCCGGCGATGGCGTCCGCGGGCACGACCGCCTGGTAGCCGAGGTTGACCGCGTCGAAGACGGCGTTGGGAACGGCCACGTTGGCCGACACCCCGGTGACGACGACCGTGCGCACGCCCAGGTTGCGCAGCACGGCGTCGAGGCCGGTGCCGGCGACCGGCGACAGCCCGTGCAGCCGTCGCACGACGAAGTCGCCGGCACCGACCGCTATCTCCTCGGCGACCTCGACCGCCGGTGTGCCCGCGACCTGCAGGACGGGCAGCCGCTCGGCGGCGCGGAAGATCCGCGCGTTGCGGCTGGACCCGCGGCCGTCGGCGCGGCGTTCGGCGACGGCGTGCACCACGGTGGCGCCCACCGCGTGGGCCGCGGTGACCAGCCGCGCGGTGGCGTCCAGCGCCCCCGAGGCCCGTACGGCGGCCGCGAGTTCCGGCAGTGCGCCGTCCGGGCCGACCACCCCGCGCTGGCACTCGACGGTGAGCACGGCGGTGGACCGGGGGGTCAGGAGCGCGTCGAGCCTGCGGTCCCGGTTGCCGTCCGTCATGCTTGCCCCCTCGCGCGCGGCTGCCCTACCGTCGTCCCAAGTGACCGTATCTGACGAACCGTCAGGCAGGGAAGTGGGGGCGCACATGGCCGTCGCACAGCGGCGCGGACGCCGGATCATGATGACCCCGCAGGAGATCGACACCTTCCTCGGCGCGCAGAGCACCTGCCGCGTCGCGACCGTCTCGCCCGACGGCCGCCCGCACGTGGGCGCGCTGTGGTTCCTCTGGGACGGTACGTCCCTGTGGCTGTACTCGATCGTCCGCAGCCGCCGCTGGGCCGACCTGCGGCGTGACCCGCGGGTCGCGGTCGTCGTCGACGACGGCACGGAGTACGGCGAACTGCGCGGCGTCGAGCTCTCCGGCACCGTCGAGTTCGTCGGCGAGGCGCCCCGCACCGGCGGGCCCCACCCGGACCTGGAGGTCGTCGAGCGGCTGTTCGCCGCCAAGAACTTCGGCCTGGAGTCCATGCCCCACGACGGCCGCCACGCGTGGCTGCGCCTGACTCCGGACTCCGTCGTCTCCTGGGACTTCCGCAAGATGCCCGGCCTCGGCTAGCCCATGTCGTCCTGGGCCACGCGCGCACCGGCGTCCCCGAGGGCGATCAGCCCTCGGCCGCCGCCACGTCCTCCCCTGCCCGGCGCAGGGCCTCGACGGCGGCGCGGATGGCGGGGCGGCGGTCGGCGTCGGAGCGCCAGACGGCGTAGATGTGGCGCTTCATGGTGTGGCGCACGCGGATCGCGCGGACCCCGGCCGGGAGGGGGCCGCGGCCGAGGCGCGGGACGACGGCGACGCCCAGGCCGGCGGCGACCAGGGCGAGCACGGTGGGGTGCTCCTCGGCGTGGTGGGCGATGCGCGGTTCCACGCCCTTGCCGCGCAGGGTGAACAGCAGCCACTCGTGGCAGAAGCCGCCGTCCGGCCAGGCGATCCAGTCGTCGTCGGCGAGTTCGCCCAGGTCGACCTCGTCGCGGCCCGCCAGGGGGTGGCCCTCGGGGACGACCACGTCGGCGAGGTCGTCGAGCAGCGGCTCCTTGGCCAGGCCGCCGGGCAGCGACAGCGGCTTGTTGTACCAGTCGAGGACGACCGCGAGGTCGATGTCGCCGCGCACGAGCCGGGCCAGCGCGTCCTGGGGCTCCATCTCGTGGACCATCGCGCGCAGCTTGGGGTGGTCGTGCCGCGTCGCCGCGAGCGCCTGCGGGAACAGGCCGCGCACCGCGGTGGGGAAGGCCCCCATGCGCAGCTCGCCGACCGCGGCGCCGCGGTGCGCCTCCAGGTCGGAGTGGGCGAGCTCGACGAGGGAGAGGATGCGGTCGGCGTGCCCGGACAGCAGCCGGCCGGCGTCGGTGAGGCGGACCCCGCGGCCGTTCCTGGCCAGCAGCGTCTGCCCGGTCTCGCGTTCGAGCTTGCCCATCTGCTGGGAGACGGCCGAGGTCGTCACGTGCAGGACGTCCGCCGCGGCGCTCACCGAGCCGTAGGTGGAGATCGCGTGCAGGATGCGCAGGCGCTCGAGGTTCAACATGTAAGCAACACTACGTGATCACCGGCAGGTTTTCTCGCTTGTCCTAAGAGGTTCAATCCGTCATGGTGATGGCCATGAGCGCACCCAGCACCCGCCCCCCTGCCGCCGTGGCCGCCCCCTCCCCCGCCGGCACCTCACCCGCCCCCGCCGCCCCCTCGGTCACCGCGCGCCGCCGCCCCGTCGTGGACTGGCGCGTCAGCTGGGCCGTGCTCGCGCTCATCTGGGGCTTCAGCTTCCTGTTCATCAAGGTGGGCACCGAGGCGTACGCCCCGCTGCAGGTCGCGCTCGGCCGCATGGTCTTCGGCACCGCCGTGCTGGCCGCCGCCTTCGCCGTGAAGCGGGAACGGATGCCGCGCGGCGCCCGCACCTGGGGGCACATGGCGGTCGCCGCGCTGTTGCTGAACACACTGCCGTTCACGCTCTTCGCGTACGCGGAGCTCACCATCCCCTCCACGCTCGCGGGGATCTGCAACGCCACGACCCCGCTGTGGAGCATGGTGCTGTCGGTGGTGGCGCTCTCGGACGACAAGCCGACCCGGCAGCGGGTCGCGGGGGTCGGCATCGGCTTCGTCGGCGTGCTGACCGTCCTCGGCGCCTGGCAGGGCTTCTCCGGGACGGATCCGGCGGGCACCGCGATGGCGCTGGGCGCCTCCGCAAGCTACGCGGTGGGGTGGATCTACGTGCGCCGCACCCTGAGCGGCAGCGGCAACTCGGCGCTGTCGATGTCCTCCGCACAGCTGCTGCTCGGCACCGTCCAACTGGCCGTGCTGACCCCGCTGTTCACCTCCACGCCGGGCTCGTTCCCGCTCTGGCCGACACTGTCGGTCGTGGCGCTGGGCGCACTGGGCACCGGGATCGCCTTCCTCCTGCAGTACGGGATCGTCGCGGAGAAGGGCCCGACCATCGCCACGATGGTCACCTACCTGATCCCGGTCATCGCGACCGCGGCCGGTGTCGCCCTGCTCGACGAGCACCTGACGTGGAACGAGCCGGTCGGCGCCCTCGTCGTGCTCGCCGGCGCGGCGCTGACCCAGCGCCGTCCGGCGGCCTGACCCCCTCCGGCCCGCGCCCCGTCAGCCGAAGCGCCCGGCGCGGTACGGCTGGACGGCGGCGGCGACGGCGTCGGCCAGGGCCGGGACCTCGTCCGCCGCGACCGGGGAGACGGTGATGCGGATGCCCGGCGGGGAGTCCAGGCGGAAGCGCGCGCCGGGCGCGACCGCCCAGCCCGCCTGCAGGAGCCGGGCGACCGCCCCGGTCTCGTCGGGCACCGGGACCCAGACGTTCATGCCGCTGCGGCCGTGCGCCGGGACGCCGCGGTCGGCCAGCGCCCGCACCAGCGCGTCGCGGCGCGCAGCGTACGCGGCGGAGACGGCCGGGACGTCGACCGCTCCGGTGCGCCACAGGTGAGCGACGGTGTGCTGCAGCAGATGGCTGACCCAGCCGGGCCCGAGCCGGTAGCGGCCGCGGAGCCGGTCGACGGTGACCGGGTCGCCGGTGAGGACGGCCAGGCGCAGGTCGGGGCCGTAGGCCTTGGCGGTCGAGCGGACCAGCATCCAGTGCGGGGTGCTCCCGGCGAGCGGGTGCAGCGGCAGCTCGGTCAGGCCGTTCACATGGTCGTCGTCGATGACGAGCACGTGCGGATGGCCGCTCAGGACGGCGCGCAGTTCGCCGGCGCGCGCCGCGGAGAGCGTGGCCCCGGTCGGGTTCTGGCCGCGGTCGGTGACGATCAGCGCCCGCGCACCCTGCCGCAGGGCGGCGGCCACGTCGTGCGGCAGCGGGCCGTCGTCGTCCACGCCGACCGGGACCGCGCGCAGCCCCAGGGCGGGGACGAGGTCGAAGACGCTGCCCCAGCCGGGGTCCTCCACCGCCACCGCGTCCCCCGGCCGCAGGTGGGCGGTGAGCGCGCGCTCCATGGCGTCGAGCGAACCGGAGGTGAGGCCGACCGGGCCGGCCGGCACCCCGTCGGCGTCGAAGGCGGCACGCGCCAGCGCGGCGAGCTCCTCCTCGACCGGGGACCGCCCGTACAGCGTGGGCTGCCGCGCGTTGCGGGCGGCCGCCTCGGCCAGCGCCTCCCCGAGCGGGGGCAGCAGGGCGGAATCCGGGTTGCCCGTGGAAAGGTCCCGCACCCCGGGCGGCACCTCCAGGCGGATCTCGTCCCGCGCGGTGGTCGCCGGACGCCTGCGCACCCGGCTGCCGCGCCGGCCCGCCGTCTCGATGACGCCGCGGTCGCGCAGCAGGCGGTAGGCGGCCGCGACGGTGTTGGGGTTGACGCCGAGTCCGGCGGCGAGCTCCCGCAGCGGCGGCAGCGCGGCGCCGGGCGCGAGCGCGCCCTCCCCGATGGCCCGTTCGACGCTCGCCGCGATGTCCGCTGCGCCCCGGCCGGTGAACGTGTACTCTCCTAGCACAAAAAGCATTATGCACTAGTGCAAAGGATCGCGCCATGTCCGCCACGCCCTCCGCTGCCGATGCGTACGCTCCCACCGACCTCACGGTCCCGACCCGCAGCCGCGAGCGCGCCTCGTACGACCGCGACCTGGTGCACGCGATCCTCGACGCGGACTACCTCTGCCACCTCGGCTTCGTCCGGGACGGGGCACCGGTCGTGCTGCCGACCCTCTACGCGCGCGTCGGCGAGCGGCTCTACGTGCACGGCTCCACCGGCTCCCGTCCGCTGCGGGGCGCCGGCGAGGACACCGGGCTCCCGGTCTGCCTGACCGTGACGCACCTGGACGGGCTCGTGCTGGCCCGGTCCGCCTTCCACCACTCGATCAACTACCGCTCCGTGGTGGTGCACGGCGTGGCCCGCCAGGTCACCGACCCCGCCGAGCGCTCCGCGGCCCTGGACGCCCTCGTCGACCACATCGTGCCCGGCCGCGCCGCCGACTCCCGCCCCGCCAACGCCAGGGAACTGGCCGCCACCGCCGTCATCGCCCTCGACCTGCACGAGGTCTCGGCCAAGGTGCGCACCGGCGGCCCCGGCGACGACCCCGAGGACCTTGCGCTCCCCCACTGGACGGGCGTGCTGCCGGTGACCCGCTCCTACGGGACGCCCGAACCCGCCGACGACCTCGACCCGTCGATCACCGTCCCCGGCTACCTCACCGCGCGCTGAAAGGAGCCCCGCGCATGCTCGTCCACCCCTGGGACGCCGCCCTCGACGAGGCCGAGTGGCAGGACTGGCTGGCCGCGCGCGACTTCGGCCAGCTCGCGGTCAACGGACTCGACGGCGCGCCCCCGTTCGTCCAGCCGCTGCACTTCGCCTACGACGCCGGACGGCGCGAGGCGGTCACCCACCTCGCCCGGCCGAACCCGCTGTGGGCCGCGATCGAGGCCCACCCCCAGGTGACGCTCAGCGTCGTCGACGACTACACCTTCATCCCCGGCCCCTGGCACGCCCCCGAGGGCACCCCGCCCGAGCACGGGACGCCCACCAGCTACTACGCCGCCGTGCAACTGCTGTGCGTGGCCCACCTCGTGGACGACCCCCAGGAGAAGGCGGACCTGCTCCACCGGCAGCTCGCCCACTTCCAGCCGCGCGGCGACCACGCCCCCGTCGTCCCCGGCCAGGCGCCGTTCGGCCGGATGCTGCCCGGGATCCGCGGGCTGCGGCTGGAGGTCACCGACGTGCGCGCCAAGTTCAAGTACGGCGGGAACCGCCCGCGCGAGACCCAGTGGCGGGTCAGCGGGCTGCTGGCCGAGCGCAACGGTCCGGGCGACGACGCCGCCCGGACCCAGCAGTTGCGCCGCCTCGGGCAGCGCGGCTAGTCGTCGATCGCCGCGCCGAACCGGGCGTTCTGGGACGGGGCGCCGAGCGAGCCGCCGCCGTACGTCCAGCTCCCCGGCAGCTTCAGGCCGCCGGCACCCGCCGAGAACACCCACACCACACCGTCGTTGGTGTTCTCGCCCGGGGCCGCGACGAGCAGACCGAAGTAGCCGTCGCCGTTGGGGTCGGTGAAGGAGACCTGGGCACCGAACTTGTCGGCCTTCTCGACGGCGCCCGGGACGCCCGCCGTGTTCTGGCTGACGTCCAGGACACCGGCGGTGGTCAGGCCCCCGGCCGAACCGCGCAGCACCCACACGGCTCCGGCGTCGGCGACGCTGCCGATGTCCTCGCCTGAGGCGCCGATCGCGACGTCCGCGTACCCGTCGCGGTTGACGTCCCCGACGGAGAGGTCCGAGCCGAAGCCGTCACCGCGCTCCGAGACACCCGGCACGCCGGCGTCGTCCTGGGTCCACCACACGGGCGGGCTCCCCGGACCCTCCTGCCCGACCGGCCCGTCCGGGCTGCCGTAGTAGACGCCGACCATGCCGCCGGTCATCGACGCGCCGCCGTCGTCGGGGCTGTGCGGCTCCCCGGTCACCAGGTCGTCGAAGCCGTCGCCGTTGACGTCGCCGGAGGCGACGACGGGGCCGCCGCGCAGGGCGGTGACGGGCAGCGGATCGATGTCGTCGCTGAGGAGGACGTACGACCAGCCGTAGCCCGGCTCGTCGCCCAGGCTGAGGCCGGAGACCACGAGGTCGGCCAGGCCGTTGTCGTCGTAGTCGCCGGTCGTCAGCGAGGTGGGTGCGATGCCGGGCCCTTCCGCCTGCCGGGCGAGCGGCGTGCGCCGCCGGTCCTTGAAGGGCGTGAAGGTCCCCGCGTCCCCGCCCTTGCGGGCGGCGGCCTGCGGCACGGACTCGTACTGGAAGATCGACAGCCCCACCTTGTCGATCACGGCGAGCAGGTCACCCGGGACGTAGGTGGTGAAGTGCCCGGCGGCCAGGGCGCTGCCGAACCGGTCGCCCTTCATGGCGCTGACGGACTGCAGCCAGTCGCTCGCGGCGCCGGACAGCCCCTTCGCCGAGCCCCACAGGACCACGACGCCGCCCGCGTCGGCGCCGACGCCGTCCAGGTCCTCGCCGGGGATGCCGACGACGGCGTCGTCGTACCCGTCACCGTCGAGGTCCCCGCTGGCCACGGCCTGGCCGAAGGCGTCGCCGGTCTCGGCGGCGCCGGGCACGCCGGAGGTGTTCTGGCTGAAGACCTTGGCGCTGGTGGTGACCCCCTTGGGCCCGCCGTACTGCACGGTGACGGCACCGGCGCCGGAACGCCCGCCCACGGTGGCGCCGGGCGCGCCGGTCAGCACGTCCTCGTACCCGTCGCCGTTGAAGTCCCGATTGCGGTCACTTGCATGGGTGCCGCCGGGGGTCCCGGCGACGGAGGCGGGCGCGGTGGCGATGGCCGCGCCCGTGATGAGGAGAAACGACGCCGCGGTGACCGCAGCCGAGCGGTTCTTGCGCATGAACGGCTCCTTCGCTCAAGAACGACCGGGCGGTGCGGGGGTGTCCGGAAAGAGCCCGTTTCCTTCTCCGGCACGGTCTTTGACACGCCGTGGGGAGGAATGGTTGTAGGGGTGATTGCGGAAGCGTGGACGGAGGAGCGCCGTCGGCGCACGGCACCCGGGGCACCACGACCGCCGCGGCCCGGCCTGGCGGGTCGGACGCTCTCCACGGCCCGCGGGCCACAGCCTGGGACGAACCGACGAGCGCGACCGCCGCCACCGGACCGGGCGGACCGACCTGGCGCGCCGGCCCGGTGGGGCAGCGCGCCTGACGATCCGGACGGGGACGATCACGCTGTGCCGGGGGGGGACCCGGCCGCCGCGCCAGCGGGGCCAGGTCCCCGACACCGCCGCGCGGCACGCGGACCAACGCGACCGCCGGTGCCGGACCCCCGCGGGCAGAACGCCCCGGCCGCCCGCGGCGCGTGGCCGCGACGACGAGCGACGACCACCTACCGGTGACTCCGGCGGACCACGCCGCGCCAACGCCGTCCGCGGCACGCGGATCAGCGCCACACTGGTGCCGGCCCCGGCGGCCCGCCGGGTGGAACACCCCCGGACCCACGGGACGTAGCCGGGCCAAGGGGCCGGCGCGCCTAGCGACCCGGACGGGGCGACACAGGCCGCGCAGGTGTCCCGGACGGTCGTGCTGGTCCTCCGCAGCGGCGCGTCGCCGCGACAACCACCTACCGGTGACTCCGGCGGACCACGCCGCGCCAACGCCGTCCGCGGCACGCGGATCAGCGCCACACTGGTGCCGGCCCCGGCGGCCCGCCGG